>JAIEMG010000104.1 GCA_019752375.1 Gemmataceae bacterium
AGTAGGACTACTAATTATTCTACAACTCCGCATGTCAATAGTCTCCCCTGTGACGACGACGGCAAGGAGGGTGGTGTTGTGGCGCAGCGCTCTCACCAGAGCCCGGAGCCCACCAACTGGAAGGCGAAGGGGCCTGACGCGAGCAGGAGGAGGAGGAGGAGGAATCGGGGCGGCTCCCTCTCTCGCGTCAACGACAGCGCTCCTGCTGGAACCCGCCCCGCCTCCGTGCCTGCTGCTGATCCCCTCTGCTCTGTCGACGCTCAAGGAGGGCTGGTGGTGGAGGGGAGCCGCCGCCGCCGCCGCCGAAGCCGCCGCCGCCAAACCCACCGGTGCCGGCGGCTGTCGGCTCGGGGACGCCGCTGCTGAGCTTGCCGCCACCGGCGCCTCTATTGGGACCGCCGCCGGTACCGCCCAAGCCATTTGCGTTCCCCGTCGTGCCCGGGCCACCCAGACCGGCGCCGCCGCTACCGGGGGTGAATGCCACTCCAAAAGCGGACCCGCCGGCACCACCCTGGGCGGTGTTGCCGGTCAGCGTGCTGTCGCGGATGGTCAGCTGGCCCCGGTTGAAGACCGCACCTCCGAGACCGGCGCTGCCGCCGCCGGCCCCACCAATACCGGCATCGGCGCCGGCGAACCCCCGGGCGGCACCGCCCTGGAGCGTCAGGCCCTGCAAGGTCAGATTGCCGGTGGGAGCGACGTCAAAGATGCGGAAAGGCGCCGCGCTGACCGAGCGTTCGATGGTGATGCCCCGGCCGTCGATAACCAGCGTAGTGTTGTGAATGGAAAAGGCTGAGGGACCGGCCACCGTCGAGTCGTTGACAAAGCTGTCCAGAGTGATGCGCTGGAGCGATGGGTGGAACACGATCGTATCGTTGCCGGTGCCGGTCACTCCGAGGGCGTCGGCGGAACGGTTGATGCTGGCCGTAATCGCAGCACGCAAAGTTCCAGTACCCCTGTCGTCCGAGCTGAATACCAAGAAAGTAGCCGGTGACAGCCTGTCCTCCAGCAGTTCCAGCCTCGGCGCGTAGCGGCGCCGCGACTTGCCGCGGCTGGTAGCACTCGAAGCCTGCACGCGGGGACCGAATACTGTAGGCAGCCATTGCTTGAAGGTCATCGTACGATCTCCTCGTGCGTGGTTGGTTCTCTGTTCTCTCGGGCGGCATGGCGCAGCGGCGCCGGCACCAGATCCAGCGCCGCATCCGGCACGACAAACGAATCGGCGATCAGGCGCGGCTGGTCGTTGATCAGGTCCGGATGGCGCACCCCTGGCAGCACCTGCACGGCGAAGATCTCCTGCAACGCGTCCTCGAACTTCACGTAGGCTACGGTCTCACCCGTCTGGATGTTCACGACCCAGACGCCGCAGCAGCGCTCCTCCAGCGGCCGTTCGGCGATGGCGATGCCGCTGAAGACAGCGCTCTCGCGCACCTGCGACAGGCCGATGAACGCTAGCGGACCGCAGAAGCCCAGGCCGCGCGTGAAGCCGGGCAGCACGGCCACTTGCTGGTACTTTCCCGTCGCAGGATCGATCCAGCCAAAGCCGCCGCTGCCCGACTCGAGGACCCACAGGCGGCCGTTGTGCCAGCGCGGCGAGTGCGGCATCGACAGGCCGCGCGTGATGATCTCGCCCGTCTCCACTTCCATGAGGATGCCACCGCTTTTCTTGTCGGCCCGCCAGCCGCCGGGCGTATCGGTCGCGCCCAGCGCGGTGACGAAGGCCGGGCGGCCTTCCGCCATGCAGAGGCCGTTCAGGTGGCAGCGGTCCTCCGGCGCCAGCGCCGTGATAAACGGCGGCCGCCAGCGCGGCACGAAGCTATGGGTATTGCTCCGCGTGCACAGGCAGGAAAATCGCGTGTTGACAAACCACAGCTCAGGAGTCAGGAGACAGGGATCAGGGGCAGCAATTCAGGAGTCAGGGAACAAGGATCAGGAGTCAGCAAAGCAGCTTGATTCCTGCCTCCTGCCTCCTGATTCCTGACTCCTGATTCCTGACTCCTGCCCCCTGCCCCCTGCCCCCAGGCCATCTCGTGAATCTGGATGTCGCCGGTGCAGAGCGACGAGCGCGGCAGGAAGCAGGCGTCGTGGCTGCCGGTCGGCTCCAGGCGGCGTGCCACGGCAGGGGCGTGGTGATATTCCCAGATCTCCACGGCCGTGCCGATGGCCAGCCGATCCCCGTCCACGGCCAGGCCCATCGGCTTGCTGAAGCTGCGGAAGTGCGTGTTGAGACGGCCGCCATTGGCGCGGAGCATCACCAGTTTGCCGGCCTGGTAGGTCGTGACCAGTACGGAGATGCCGAGTTCTTGCAGGATGGCGGGAAAGTTACTGGTATGGACGCTGTGCAGCGGCGGGACTTCCTCCGCCCGCCCGCTGTCGGACGTGGGCCTTGCCAACGCGGGATCGGGCTCGCCGAAACGATCGCGACGCTCCTGGGTGGCCTGGTCGCTCGCCGGGAGGAAGGCGCCCCAGCATTGCCGGCAGCCGATCTGGGTCGCGCCAAATCGTCGGGCGAGCTTGGCGATGTCGGACTCCTGCGTGTCGTGCTCGAACTCAATCGTCTGGATCCCCAGAGCCGCCGCCGCTTCGGCCGAGCGGTACATCAGCGCCAGATTGAGCCCGCCGCATCGATGCCCGCCAGCCACCGCAAGCGTCTCGACAAGCAAGTTGTGACTCCGCGCCACGGCCAACAGGGCGCCGACAATCTCGTTGTCAACCAGCGCAACCAATGAGAGCGCCGGCGAGTAAACTGCGCCATGACCGTTCAAGCGACGTGTTACATCTTCCGGGAGGCCGCCGACATGGCGAACCGCGAAAGTGGCTAGCGCAGCCGGGTGCACCTGAGCCGCTGGCACAATGCGCGCGGCTTGTGCGTTCGCCAGTCGCCGCGTGCACCGCTGATGGATTGGTTCGAGCACCGCCAGGGCTGACTTTAACTCGGCCCGCTGGCGTAAGATTTCTTGCGCCACCAGCAGGCCTCGTGCCTGAAAGAACGCCCGCGCGGCGGTGCTGTCGTCGTCGTCGGCTGCGACCTCGTAGGACCGGGCGGTCAGCAGTGACCTGACTTTCGTCCGGCTCGCGGTTTCCCGAACGCGTTCCAGGAGGGCCGTGCCGCCGCCGTGCCGCCGCCGCGCCGTCGGAAGACCGGGTCCACGTACAGCAGGAAACGCCCCACCTGATCGTCGAACACGCGCAACGCCGCAACACCGGCGACCCCCTCCGTGGCGGCATCCACGGCGATTGTCAATCTCGCCGCCGGCGTACCTCCCAGGGCTTCCGGCAGCCAGGTGCGGACGTGGGCCAAGTCCGAGGCTCCGGCCTCACGAATCAAGAACGCGGGACGAGCAGGGATTTCGGGCGTGGCGTTCGACATCGTTGGTGTCCGCCCATCAATAGACAAAAAAAGCCGCCCTGGCAAAACCCTTGCGAGGGCATTGCCAGGCCGGCGTAATTGCCGAGACGCTACCCGGGGCGTCGGGTTCCGGCCAACGGAGCGGTTGACCGGGTATGAACTCTGCGGAACGACGGTTTCAATTCCGATGCCATGGTTGAACGGCTCGCGCTGGGAACCTCAGAAGCAGCCAGACTATGGGGCCGAGTTCGTGGTAGACTCGGGTATGTATCCTGGGGTGCGGGTCCCGCAAGAGGCCGATGTCGTAATCGCTTCACATAACTACAATCCGAAAAAGAGGTCGAGTGCGGGTCACACCATGGCGTGTTTTTTTCTGCACAATGAACTCGACCGGGCTCGTGGACGCTTCCTCTGGTCAGGCAGCGGCTAAACAATGACATCCGACAGCCCCGACCCGACCCTGAAAGGAACACCCGCGGCGGAGCTTCTGCCGGTCCTCTACGCCGAGCTGCGCCGCCTGGCGACAGCCATGACGGCTCGCCTGCCACCCGGCCAGACCCTCCAACCCACCGCCTTGGTCCACGAGGCCTATCTGAAATTGGTGCGAGGTCAGGACCCTGGCTGGGGGAACAAGCGCCATTTCTTCGGGGCCGCCGCGCAGGCCATGCGGGAGATCCTCGTCGACCAGGCGCGACGCAAGGCCAGCCTCAAACACGGCGGCTGCGGCCAGCGTGTGGAACTGGCCGATGGCCTGGCCCTGATCGAGCCGCCCGCCGACGACGTGCTCGCGCTGGACGAGGCCATTCGCTGCCTTCAGGCCGAGGAGCCGCGCCTGGCGGAAATCGTGCAACTCCGCTATTACACAGGGTTGAGTGTGGAGGAGACAGCGGTCATCGTTGGCCGGTCGGAGAGTACCGTCAAGCGCGAATGGCGGCAAGCGCGCGCGTGGCTGGCCGGGCGACTGGATCCCGGTGAGGAGGCGTGAAGGATGAGTGCGGTCGATCAAGAAGCGGGGGGAGCGTGTCCGGCCGACCGCTCTGGCCGGCTCTGGGACCTGTTCGATCGGGCTGCCGACCTGCCGCCTGCTGAACAGCAGGCCCTGCTTGGTCGCGCCTGTGCGGATGACCCCGAACTCCGCGCGAAAGTGGAGCGACTACTGGCCAATGACGCTCGCCTGGAAGCGGCCGGAGAGCCCCCACTCCTCAAGAGCCCGGTAGTCCGTGCCACATCTAAAATTCCGAACGGCGCGGTGGTGTCGGTCTCGTTCGAGGATCCGCCGTTGCCGTCGTCCATCGGCCGGTACCGTCTGATTCGCCTGCTCGGCGAAGGCGGCATGGGCACCGTTTACGAGGCCGAGCAAGACAGTCCGTGCCGCACCGTTGCTCTCAAGGTTCTCCGCTCTGGCCTCGCCTCCCCCGGACTTCTCAAGCGTTTCCGCCATGAGGCCCAGATCCTGGGCCGACTCCACCACCCCTGCATCGCCCAGGTGTACGAGGCGGGGCTGGCCGAGGGCCAGCCGTTCGTCGCCATGGAGTTCGTCCGCGGCCTGCCGCTGTACGAGTACGTCCGGTTCCACGCGCAGACACTGCCTGCACGGCTGGAACTGTTGGCGCGGGTGTGCGACGCGGTGCAGCACGCGCACGACCAGGGCATCATCCACCGCGACCTCAAGCCCGCCAACGTCCTGGTGGACGAGAACGGCCAGCCGAAGGTGCTCGACTTCGGCGTCGCCCGCGCAACCGACGCCCTGCTCACCGGGGCCGGTTTGACGCAAACCGGCCAACTACTCGGCACACCCAATTACATGAGTCCCGAGCAGGTGATGGCGGACCCCGCCGCCATCGACCACCGCGCCGACTTGTATGCCCTGGGGGTGATCCTTTTCGAGTTGTCGGCCAACCGACTGCCGTATCAACTGGAGAATCAACCCTTGACCGAGGCCGCCCGGCGCATCCTGGAGGAAGACCCGCCGCGGCTTGGCTCGCTCAACCCGGAACTGCGCGGCGATGTGGAAACAATCGTGGCCAAGGCGATGGAGAAGGACCCCGCGCGGCGCTATGCGTCGTCGGCGGACCTGGCGGCGGACTTGCGGCGCTGGTTGACTCACCAGCCGATCCTGGCGCGGGCGCCATCGGCCCTCTACCACCTGCGCAAGTTCACCCGGCGGAACCGTGCGGTGGCGGGCGGGGTGCTGGCCACTGGGGTCGTGCTGGTCCTTGCCCTCGTCGGCACGATCCTCTTTGCCGTCGCCGAGGCCAGGCAGCGGCAGCAGGCCGAAGAGAACGCTCGGGTAGCAAACAAAGAGAAGCGCGAGGCTGAGTACCAGGCCTACCGTGCCTGCCTGACCGCCGTCACCGCGGCACTGGAGAACCACGACGTGACGGACGCGGCCCGTCACCTCGAGGCGGCGCCGGAGGCGTTGCGCGGTTGGGAATGGCGGCACCTGCGCACTCGGCTCGACGACAGCTCGGAGGTGGTGCCGTTGCCTGACGGGGTCGGCTACTTGATCGCCGCCCCGGGTCAGCTCCGGATTGGGGTCTGGACCAGTGCCGGCTTGCGCCTCACGGACCTGGACGGTGGCGAGCCCAGGATAATTCCGATCAGCCCCAAACATAGGGATCGCGTCAGTGTCAGCCAGACAAGCCGTGGTCTTCGGGTCGCGGCATGGGGCGAGAAGCACACGGCTTTTGACTTGCTCGACGACGGCGGGCGGGTGCTTTGTCGCGTGGACACGCCGGACAACGATAGTCCTACTACCGCAGTCGTGAGCCCCGACGGCACACGGCTCTGTGCCACAACAGATGGAGATCGGACGCAAATCGCAGTGTTTGACGGGACTTCCGGGAAGCAAACGGCCGTTTGCCAGAGGCAGGACAGCGCCGTTTGGACCTACGCCTTCAGTCCCGATAGCTCGCGGCTCGCCTCCGGCGGCGAGGATCGGACGGTGCGTGTGTGGGACGCGGCGACGGGCAAACTGCTGGCCACCTGCCGGGGGCACACGAGCAAGGTCATTAGCGCCACGTTCAGTCCAGACGGCGCGCGCCTGGTGACGACGGGGGATGGCACGGTGCGCCAGTGGGACACCCAGACGGGCGAGGAGGTTGAACCGCCTTACGAACGACATTCCACGGGGCCCTGCTCCGCCGTCTACAGCCCGGACGGCCAATGGATCGCCTCGGCGGGCGGCCGCATGATCCGGGTCTGGCAGGCGCGGGGCCGGCAGGACGTGGCGATCCTACACGGCCACACGGCGCGCGCGATCGAAATTGCGTTCGCGCCGAGCTCGACAGATTTGAAGCGCCTGGCCTCTGTGAGTCGCTTCTCAGGGTCTGTCGGTGCGGGGGACGGAACGCTGCGGGTCTGGGACATGGACCCGCAGGCGACCGTGCCGGTGCTGCGCGGCCACGCCAAAACCATCTACCCTGTGGCCTACAGCACCGATGGTCGCTGGCTTGCCTCGGGAAGTTGGGACAGGACCGTGCGCCTTTGGGACGCGGCCACCGGCGAACCGTGCGCGACCATTCCTCACCCCACCGTCGTTTGGGAAGTGGCGTTCGGCCCCGACGGAACCTGGCTGGTGACGGGGTGCCAGGGCGAGCAGCCGTTGCGAATCTGGGATGTGGCGACGGCCCAGGTGCGCAAGGAAATCCCGATCCGGGGCAGGGACGTCCACTTGCTGACCGTCAATCCGGGCGGAACCCGAGTGGCCGTGAGGACGTACGACCCACGGAACAAGAAGTATTACCTGACCGTATACGACATCGCGTCGGGCGAGCCGCTCTTCTCGACCGAAGGCGCGTCCCTTACGTACAGTCCAGACGGGCGTTGGCTGGCTGCCCTGGCTGCGGATGAAAGAACGGTGCTGCTGCTGGACGCGCGCACACACGAAACGGCTGCCCGCTTCACCGGCCACGAGAACGTCGTGTTCAAGGCCCGCTTCAGTCCCGACAGCAGCCGCCTCGCCACGTGCAGTAAGGATCACACCGTCCGCCTGTGGAAGATCGGCAGCGGTGAGTGCCAGGTATTGCGCGGCCACACCGATGAAGTCTATGCCTTGGCCTTCCATCCCGACGGCACTCGTCTGGCCTCAGGCGACGCCTACGGAGGAGTCTGGCTGTGGGACCTGACGCGAGGCGATGAAGTCGGGCGACTACCCGGGCACAAGGGCTTCGTCTGGTCACTGGTCTTCAGCCCCGACGGCGCGACACTTGCATCCGGCGGCGGGGACAAAACGGTTCGCCTCTGGGACACCGCGCCGTTGAGTGCACGCTACCAGGCCCGTCGCGAGGCTTTGGCATTACGCCCGGATGCCGATCGGCTGGTCGAGCAGCTCTGGCACGAAAAGAAAGACTTGGCCGAAGTCGCGGCAGCGATCCGGTCCGACCGGGTGTCGGGCGAGGCCCTACGCGGAGCGGCCATGCGTGCCGTGCTGCGCCGCTTGCAACCTCCCGAATCCACTCCGGAAAAGCCGCGCAATTCACCATGACAACGCTAGTGGCCTCGGACGGGGTGCCCACAGTCGATAGCGCCTGTTGCGTTCTTGGCGTAATCGAGGCAGGACCAGGGGGCGACTCGTGCGCGGGCCCGGGCTCCAAAACGGGGAACTCCGACTCCTTCGTGCTTGCGCCTCAGCCCGATTTCCAAACTGATTTGCCCGATCGGGACATCAATCGATGGGAAGGACATCGCCCAATAACCGATTTCGTGATACAATCCACTCTCGCCAGGCTGTCGCCGGGTTTCATTATTCGGAAAGGTAAGGCAAATCTATGCCGCCGCTCCCGCGGGGAAGACCCAGAAAAATCAACCTGCGTGAGTTCAACAACTACATCGAGCGACTGACCGATCCGGATCCGGAGGTCCGCTGGAGTTCGATCCGCAGTTTGGCACTCTATACCTGTGCGGAATGGGAAGGCACGCCGGACGCCGTCACCGCAACCATCACAGCAATCGTCAATTTCGAGGGACCGCCCGGGTCCAAGGACCGCAACGGCATGTTTCGTACCGAGGTTGCCAAGGCCCTGGGCAACATCGGCATCCATTCCACTGCGGTGGTTCCCGAACTGCTCCGCATCCTGCGCGACGACGCGGACCGGGAGGTTCGGGCCGAGGCGATTCGCTCGCTGGGCAAGATCGGGGAAGGCGCCAAGGCCGCCAGCCGTGCGCTCGGGACAATACTCAAGCAGGATAGCGAGGACAGCTTGCGAGGCGAGGCGGTGCGCGCGCTCGCCCGCGTGGACCCCTCCGCGGCGACGACCGCGACGCTCCGCGCCGCACTGGACGACGCCAGCGGTCATGTCGGCATCTGTGCGGCGGAGGCCCTCTGGCAGGTCGCCCACGAACCGGACGAGGTCGTTCCGGCACTAATCGTGCGATTGAAACAGCCCGCGTCCCGGCATGCAGCCACCCAGGTGCTCTACCGGATGGGACCGGCGGCCAAGGCCGCCATCCCCGCCTTGCTGGCCGCGTCCAAGGACAAGGACCGCATGTTCCGCGAATCGGTGGCAATGGCCCTCAAGAAGATCGACCCCAATGCGGCGGCCAAGGCCGGCATCAAGTGACCTCCGTCCCGCGCCGGCAACCGCAGCCCCGGGCGAACGTGCGCTCGGAACGGCGGCAATTGTTGTGGTTCGTTGCGCGTCTCTCCCAACACCTCCGCGTCGGATTCCAACATCCCAGCAGGTCCGCCATGGCACACTACTACATCACCAAAAAATCGACGCAGACTGGCCGAAACCAGTCGGTCGAGATCGAAGCGACGGGGTTCCCCTCCGAATTGCTGAAGCTACCGCCGGACCAGGACGACCCGCTCTCCACGAAGATGTGCGGGTATGCGATGGAACGGGTCCAGTTGCGCTTTCACGATGAGATCCTGGCAGGCCGCGTCGTATACACCGTCATATCCGACGACTGGCGCATGACGAGCTGGCTGAAAGCAGCCTAAGGGCGCCCTCGCGCATGGCAACACTCTGTGTTGAATCACACACCGTGAGCCTCGCGCTTTCGGCATGCAATGCACTGACGGCGCTTTCAAGCCGGGGCGGCACTCGCGTTGCGATCCGGCCCTGGGCTCGCCTGCGTGACCCCTTCGGTGCGGAGGCGCGACGTCGATTTCACACACACACGCCCGCTGTGGGGCCGGCTTTTAGCGGCCCAGCGAGACCGGCGAGAAGCCGGCAACACATAAATCACGACGGCAGTCCATCATTCGCACAATCCTTCCCCTCGGTGTCGAGCACTGTGTCCAGGCTCGCCGGGTCGACCTCGCGCAGCACTTCCAGCAGCGCCAGCGTGATTGCGAGCACCACCGGTCCCAGCACCATGCCAAGGATACCGAACACTTGCAAGCCGCCCAGCACCGAGAAGAAGATGAACAACTCGTGGAGGCGAGCCTTGCCGCCAACAAGTTTGGGCCGCAGGAAATTGTCGATACCGCCAATGACGAGCACGCACCACACAGCCAGTGCAATCGCTTCCGGCCAGTGCCCCATGATGGCCAGAACCAGGCTGGCGGGCACCCAGACCAGGAACGAACCGGCCATCGGGATCGTCGAAAGCACGGTCATCACGAGCGTCCACAGCAACGGCGAGGGCAAGCCCAGTACCCAGAACGCCAGGCCCGCGAGGACGCCCTGGATCACGGCGATCACCAGGACGCCCCGCACGCTGGCATCAATGACCTCGCGGGTGCGCCGGAAGATCGCGGTGCTTTGCACCGGACGCAGCGGCAGGCGCTGACCGAGATGGTCCAGGATGCGCGGACCATCCTGGAAGAGATAGAACACCGTAAACAGGATAAAGACGACCTTGAGCATGGCGCCGAGCATATTGCCGACCAGGCCGAGCGTTTGTCGGGACAGCGTCTGCACCAGGGCCTGGAGGTGCTCGCGGAACGCCTCGGGCGAGCGCATGCCGTCGAGGTTGATGACATACGGATCGACGTAGGGCCGCAGCTGGTCAAGCGTCGGCTCCACGCGATCGAGCAGGGTGTTCAGGTCGTTGGGTAGATTGTCGGTCAATCCCGCCACTTCGTTGACGACCGCCAGCACGATGAATCCCAATGGCACCAGTACGGTCGCCAGCACGATCAGGCACGAAAGTGCAGCACTCAACATCGGACGGCCGGTGCGGAGTACCAGGTGGCGCTGCAGCGGCCAGAAGACGATCACCACCACCACCGACCAGAGCAGGACGTCGAGGAACGGCTGGAGCATCAACCAGCAGATGTAGAGAGCGACCGCCGTCGCGCCCAGAATGGCGAGTTGCCCGGCCTGGAGTTTGCCGTCGTTTGACACAAAAACAATCCTCCTGGCATTTCGCCCAGCGCTAGCCGAAGCAGCCCGCCCTGATTTATGGTGAACGCTCGCCCAGCCGTGCGGTATCCTACCGGAACCGACTCGAGAACTCACTCACCGCCTTGCCGTTTTCCTTGCCGGAGCCTCCTCATGATATGCCGCGTCTTCTGTGCTGCTTTCGTCACCCTTTCCCTCGCATTCCTGGCTGGCGCCGACGACAAGAAAGACGGGCCGATTACGCCGAAGGATACGATCAAGCTTTTCAACGGCAAGGACCTTTCCGGCCTCTATACCTGGATCAAGGACACCAAGCGTGAAGACCCGAAGAAGGTCTTCAGCGTGCAGGACGGCGTCATCCGGGTGGCCGGCATGCCGATGGGCTATCTCGCGACCGACAAGGATTACGAGAACTATCACCTCACGGTGGAATTCAAGTGGGGCAAGGAAGTCTACGGCGCCAAGGGCGTGCGCAATTCCGGTATCCTGCTGCATGGCAGCGGCGTCGATGGCGGCAACGGCGGCACCTGGATGGGCTCCATTGAATGCCAGCTGGCACAGGGCTGCATCGGCGACTTGATCCCCATTGGCGGCAAGGATGCGAAGGGCGACCGCATCACCACGCAGTTCACGAGCGATTCGGCCGCCGGCGAGGACAAGCACTTGCGCTGGAAGAAGGGCGGCGAGGCCAAGGTCTTCGCCAAGGGCCAGCAGTGGTGGGAGAAGCACCAGAACTTCTTCAAGGAGGAGATCGACACCCGAGGCAAGGAAGACGTGGATAGCCCGCTCGGCGAATGGACCAAGATGGAGTGCATCTGCGATGGCAAACGCATCACGATCAAGGTGAACGGCAAGACAGTCAATGAGTGCTATGACTGCAATCCGTCATCGGGTAAAATCTTGCTCCAGTCGGAAGGCTTTGAAATTTTCTTCCGCAACTTTGAATTGCAACCGTTGAAAAAGTAGCGAAAACCTCGTTCCCACGCTCTGCGTGGGAACGGCTCCCCGGCCGCTCCGCGGCCCGAACAACGAAGGAACGTGACGCCCTTGTCAGCGCTGCGACGCAGAGCGTCGAAAAGCGGCATTCCCACGTTGAGCGTGGGAACGAGGGATTAAACCCACGTTCTGCGTGTGCACGAGGCATTAAACCCACCCACAGCGTGGGGACGAAAACTGAATCGATCCAGGAGACCCTTATGAATCCCACGACTCGCCGCGACTTCCTCAAAACCTCTGCCGCCCTCGCCGCCACGGCAACCCTGAGCACCGGCGTTCACGCTGCCGGCAGCGACGTGCTGAAGGTCGGACTGATCGGTTGCGGCAGCCGGGGCACCGGCGCTGCCGAGCAGGCCCTGTACGCCGACAAGAACGTCAAGCTCGTCGCCATGGGCGATGCCTTTGCCGATCGGCTGGAAGACAGCCTCAAGATCCTCAAAGCCGGCGGCAAGGACAAGGACGCCGACCTGGCCAAGAAAGTGGACGTCAAGGACGATCACAAATTCGTCGGCTTCGATGCCTACAAGCAGGTGATCGACTCGGGCGTCGACGTGGTGCTGCTGACGGCGCCTCCTGGTTTCCGTCCGCCGCACCTGAAATACGCCATCGAGAAGGGCAAGCACGTCTTCTGCGAGAAGCCGATCGCGGTGGATGCTCCCGGTGTGCGCTCCGTGCTGGCCACCTGCGAGGAAGCCAAGAAGAAACGGCTTTCCGTCGTGTCCGGTCTCTGCATCCGCTATGACCAGGGCTTCCGCGACACGATCAAGAAGATCCACGAAGGGGCCATCGGCGACGTGCTCTCCATGCAGGCCAACGACCTGCGCGGCAAGATCTGGGTCAAGCCGCGTCAGCCCGACTGGTCCGACATGGTCTACCAGATGCGCAACTGGTACTACTTCGCCTGGCTGTCGGGCGATTTCAACGTCGAGCAACACGTCCACATGCTCGACGTGGCCGCCTGGGTGATGAAGGACCAGTATCCGATCAAGGCTTATGGATTGGGCGGCCGGTCGCAGCGCACCGGCCCCGAGTATGGCCACATCTTCGATCACCACAGCGTCGTTTACGAGTACGCCAACGGCAGCAAGCTCTACGCCCTGTGCCGGCAGCAGGACGGCCTCAAGGGCGATATCAGCGTCTCCGTCATGGGCAGCAAGGGCACCGGCGTGCTGGCCGAGCGCCGGGGCGGCCTCAAGCTGACCGGCCCGGACATGAAGTACGTCCACACCGCTCCGGTGAAGGACATGTACCAGGTCGAGCACGACGAGATGTTCGCCGCCATCCGCGCCGACAAGCCGATCAACAACGGCGAGTACATGAGCTACAGCTCGCTGATGGCCATCGTCGGTCGCATGGCGACCTACACCGGCCAGGTCATCGACTGGAAGGCCGCGTTGAATTCCAAGGAAGACCTGAGCCCGCCCGCCTACGACTGGAACGTCAAGTTGCCGACGCCGCCGGTGGCGGTTCCGGGCGTGACGAAGTTTGTGTAACGGCGACTGAAGTCCGGCGAGCGGGGGGCGTTAGCCCCCTGAGGATCAGCGTCCCTCGTGGCCGACCCTCAGGGGGCTGACGCCCCCCGCTCGCCTTCGAGAGTGAACGAGCATGAAATTCCCGGCTTCTACTTCTTCGTCGGCTCTGTCCCAGCTCACGTCGGGCTGACGCCCCGACGCTCGCCGATGCGTTCGATCCCCCCAAGAGGCAGCCGTGATCATCTTCTTCAATCTTTCCGGCCTGGGAATGATGGGAGCCAGCGTGGGCGCGGGCTTTGCGGCGACCCATCTGCTGAACCTCCCGGACGAGACGCCGGCGTTCTATTTCGCGGCCGGGTCAGTCGCCTTGATCGCCGACGGGTTGGTCCGTAGTCAGAGCGATTCCGGCCACTGGCTCTCTCCCACCGGCGGCGGCCATTTCCTGTTCATACCGGTCTGGGTGTTCGGCTTGCTCTGGCTCCTGATTGGCGGAGCGCGCGCCATCATGGGCGAGCGCTCGGCCGTGGTGGATGGGGTGATCGTGGCCGGCGTGGTGATCGCCATCCTCGGTGTCGGTATCTACCGCGCGAGCCAGACCGACTCGGAGCTGGCCGCGGGGGGATCGACCGGCGCGGCAGAATGGGAGTGCCCCAAGTGCAGCCGCTGGAACGCCGGTAATTTCCGCTTCTGCAAGCATTGCCAGACGGAAAAAGTCGGTTAGCACCTGCGCGGACGAATGGCGAGCGTCGGGACGTCAGCCCGACGTGGGCTGAGGCAAGCACACGTCATGTTTTTGTTCCAGTCCACGTCGGGCTGACGCCCCGACGCTCGCCGGACCCGTTCGAAGCTCGGAGATTTCGCCATGCCCGACTTCCCCCTCGCCAAGCCCGAAGCGATCGGCCTCGACCCCGCCCGCCTCCAGCGCGCCTACGACCTCCTCCAGCGCTGGGTCGAGCGCGACAAGCTTCCCGCAGCCGGCATCTGCGTCGGCCGGCGCGGCAAGGCGGTCGAACCGCGGATGTTTGGCCGGCTGCGGCCCGAGGCCAAGGCGCCGCCATTGCCAAAGGACGCCCTCTTCCTCATCGCGTCGCCGACCAAGCCAGTCACCTGCACCGCCTTGATGATGCTCGTCGAACGCGGCGAGTTGACGATCGAGGAGAAGGTCGCCACGTTTGTGCCGAAGTTCGCGGCCAACGGCAAGCAGGACGTGCAGGTGCGCCATCTGCTGACGCACACTTCGGGCCTGCCCGACATGCTGCCCAACAACGAGGAGCTGCGCAAGGCCCACAAGCCGCTGTCGGCGTTCGTCGAGGAAACGTGCAAGCTGCCGCTGGCGTCTCCGCCGGGCACCAAGGTCGTCTATCAGAGCATGGGCATCGCCATCCTGGGCGAGATCGTCCATCAGATCAGCGGGCTGACCATTCAGGAGTTCCTGCGCAAGGAGATCTTCACGCCGCTGGGCATGAACGACACGTCGCTGGGCTGGGACCCGGCCAGGAAGGAGCGCATTGCGGCGGTGCGCGTGCCGCCAGAGCTCGAGAAGGCCGACTGGCACTGGAACAGCCCGTACTGGCTCGCGTTCGGCGCGCCATGGGGCGGGCTGATCTCGTCGCCGGCCGACTGGGCGCGCTTCTGCCTGATGATGCTCAACCGCGGCACCCTCGGCGACGTCCGACTGCTTAGCCCCGCGACGGTGCGTGCCATGACCGCCAATCAGCTGGCGCCGATGCCGTTGGTGCCGGAAGAAGAGCGGCGCTCCCGGCCCTGGGGCCTCGGCTGGCGGTTGAACTGGCCCGGCAACCCGTCCAGCTTCGGCGACTTGCTTGGGCCACGTTGCTTTGGGCACTGGGGAGCGACCGGCACGTTGGTGTGGATGGACCCCGAAACGGATACATTCTGCGTGTTGCTGACGACGGAACCGCAGGCGGATTCGAGCCGGATGCTGGCCCGCGTGTCCAACATCGTGGCCGGGGCCGTCATGTGATTTTCGGTCGGGCTCCGCGATCAGCGCCCGTTGCGCCCGTTGTTCGCGCCCGTGAACGACACGCGGCCCGCTCCGAGCAGCGCTTCCAGCTCTCCCAGCACCAGCGATGCCGGGTTGATCGCGAAATCGTTGCCGGTCTTCAAGACCGTCCGTTTGCCGCCCGCGTCGCGGATGCTCAGGTAGACGGGGCAGCGGCCCGGGGTGCGGCGCAGGACGGCGCCGACCGCGTCGATGGTGCCCAGGCTGTGCTCGGCGGTGTCCACCTCCAGGGCCAGGCCGCGCGTTAGCTCGCGCTTGGCTTGCTCGATGCTCAGAATCTGTGTTAATACCAGGCCCGGCTCGTCGCGCGTGCGCTCCACCGCTCCCTTGACGAAGCAGATGCGGTCTTCCTGGAACTCGTCCTTGAAGCGAAGGAAATCGTCCGGCCACATCACGCACTCGACGTTGCCGTTCAGGTCTTCCACCTTGCAGCGGACGTAGCGCGTGTTGCCGTTGCGCGCCTTCTTGACGTTTTGAAAGCGTACCTGTGTCAGCATGCCGCCCAGGACCACTTCCTGATTGGGCCCCAGCTCGCCGAGCTGGCTGGTGTTGTGCGTGGAGAAGTTGCGCAGGTCGTTGTCGTGCTGGGCCAGCGGATGGCTGGAGAAGTAGAAGTCGAGCGCTTCCTTCTCGAACTTCAGCTTCTCGTTGTTGGGCCATTCCGGCAAGTCGGGCAATACGGCGGCGGGCGGGCCGGCGGCATCGGTTTCCGCCGCATCGAAGAGGTTCAGCTGCCCGCGCTTGCGGTCCTGCTGCGCCTCCTGGGCTGCTTGCAGCGCCGGGGACAGCACGGCCCAGAGCTGAGCACGATGCGCGCCAAAGCAATCGAAGGCGCCGGCCTTGATCAGCTTCTCGATGGCGGCACGGGGCACCAGCTTCAAATCGACGCGCTCGCAGAAATCGAAGAGGTCCTTGAACGGGCCATGCTCCTCGCGGGCGCGGACGATCTCCTCGCAGCAGCCGCGGCCGACGCCCTTGATCGCGTTGAGGCCGAACAGGACCTTGCCGTCGCCGACGGTGAAGGCGACGTGGCCGGTCTGGATGCTCGGCGGCAGTACCTCGGCGCCGAGGCGGCGCGAGTCGTCGATGTGCTGCACCATGATGTCGCGCTTGTTGCTGTCGTCAATCTCGCTGGAGAGCAACGCGGCCATGAACTCGGCGGTGTAGTGCGCCTTCAAGTAGGCCGTCTGGAAGCCGATCTGCGCATAAGCGGCGCTGTGCGACTTGTTGAAGCCATAACCGCCGAAGAAGGTGATGAGGTCGAAGATCTCGCGTGCGGTCGTTTCGGGCACGCCGCGTTCCTGGGCGCCCTTGAGGAACTCCTGCTTGCGCTGGTCGATGATCTCCTGCTTCTTCTTGCTGATGGCCTTGATGCACGCGTAGGCGCTCGATAGCTCGATGCCGCCCAGGCGATTGAGGATGCGCATGATCTGTTCCTGGTAGACCATGACGCCGTAGGTCTCGCGCAAAATCTCTTCCATGATGGCGTGCGGATACTGCGGTTTCTCGCGGCCGTGCTTGCGGTTTACGTAGGCATCGACCATGCCTCCGCCCAGCGGGCCGGGTCGATACAGGGCATTGCAGGCGATCAAATCGCGAATGTTGTCGGGTTTCATCCGCTTAAGCAGCTCGCGAATGCCGTCGGACTCGAACTGGAAAACGCCCTTGGTGTCGCCGCGCTGAAGCAGGGCGTAGGTCTTCTTGTCGTCCATCGGCAGTTTGAGCAGGTCGATCTTCTCGCCGCGCGTCTTCTCGATCAGGCGCACCGCGTTGTCGAGCAGCGTGAGGGTGCGCAGGCCCAGGAAATCCATCTTCAGCAGGCCGACTTTTTCCAGATCGCCCATGACCCATTGCGTGGTCATGACAGCCTCGCCCGCCTTGCTGCCGGCGTCGTCGCCTTTGCGCACCACGCGCTGCAACGGCACGTAGTCCGTCAGCGGTCCGTTGGCGATGACGACGCCCGCCGCATGCGTGCCGGCGTTGCGGTTGGTGCCTTCCAGCTTGCGGGCGATGTCGATCAGCTCGTGGATCTGCGGATCGGTGTCGTATTCCTTCTTCAGGTCCGGGCTCTGCTCCAGGGCATCGTCCAGGGAGATATTGAGGACCTTCGGCACCAGGTTCGTCAGGCGATTGACGCGTTCCAGCGGGATGTCGAGCACTCGGCCGACGTCCTTGATCGCCGCCCGCGCTGCCATCGTGCCGAACGTGACGATCTGCGCCACGCTCGCCTCGCCGTACTTCTGGCGGACGTAGGCGATCACGTCTTCGCGCCGTTCCTGGCAGAAGTCGATGTCGATATCGGGCGCCTCGCTGCGGTTGGGATCGAGGAAGCGCTCGAAGAGCAGGTCGTACTCGAGCGGATCGACGTCGCTGAGACGCAAGACGTAGCTGACGACGGCGCCGCAGGCCGAGCCGCGTGCATTCGACGGGATGCCGTTCTCGCGGGCAAAGCGCACGAAGTCCCAGACGATGAGGAAGTAGCTGGCAAAGCCCATCCGGCAGATGATGCCCAGCTCGTGCTCCAGCCGGTCCAGCGCTGCCTGCGGCGGCTTGGCGCCGAAGCGCTCGCGCAGGCCTTCCTTGCACAGCTCGCGCAGGTAGTCCTCCGGCTTTTTCTTGTCCGGCGGCGTGAAGACGGGGAAGTGGCGCTTCTTGAAATCGAGCTGGATGTCGCAGCCGTCGGCAATTTCCTGGCTGCGCTGCACCGCATCGGCATGGTCGCCAAACAGCTCGTACATCTCCGTCGGCGGCCGCACGTAGAACTGGTTGCTGCCGTAGCGCATGCGGTTCTGATCGCTGCGCGTTTTGCCGGTGTTGATGCACAGGAGCACGTCGTGGGCGTCGGCATCGGCCTGGCACAGGTAGTGGGCATCGCACGTCGCCACCAGCGGCAGGCCGAGGCGATTGGCGATGTCGATGGCGCCCGCCGCGCAGTGCTTTTGAATGTCCAGGCCGTTGTTCTGGATCTCGATGTAGAAGTGCTTACCAAAAACCTTGGCGAACCACTCGGCCAGCTTGGTCGCCTCTTCCCGCTGATCCTTGAGGATCGCCTCGCTGAACTCGCTCGATGCACAGCCGGACAGGCAGACGAGCCCGTCGCTGTGCCCTTGCAGGACTTCCTTGTCGATGCGCGGGACGTAGTGATAGCCCTCCAGGTAGGCGATCGACGCCATCTTGACGAGGTTGCGAAAGCCGGCCTCGTTGCGTGCCAGCAGCGTAAGATGATAGCCTGCATCACCGCGGCGCCGCGCTTCGCGCTCGGTGCGTTTGCCGGGCGCGACGTAGGCTTCGTAGCCGATGATCGGGTTGATGCCGGCCTTTTTACACTCGCTGTAAAACTCGATGGCGCCGAACAGGTTGCCGTGGTCCGTCAGGGCCAGGGCGTTCATGCCCTGTTCCTTGGTCCGGGCCACCAACTCGGGAATACGATTGGCGCCGTCGAGCAAGCTGTAATGGCTGTGGCAATGCAAATGAACGAAGGAGCGTTCTGGCATGGTGTTCCGCGTTTGCTGGAGGTGGTTCGTGCTGGGATGCGAACAAAGCCATTGTACAGGACCGGCAAGCCGCCTTGCGAGGGGCTTGCTTGATCATCCCTGGATTGAGGCGTGAGTTTGCCGGACGCGCAAGCGACGGATGGCCCATCCCGTGGCACGGACATTTCTGTCCGTGCAGCTCCACCCGCGGCACGGACAGAAATGTCCGTGCCACGGGGACAATTCTTGATGCCCTCCGCGTTCGGGCATCCGTCGCTTGCGCGTCCGGCTAACAACCCCCAGAGATTTCCACGGCCGCTCCGACCGCGTAGACTGAAGAGAGGTTCCCCCTCCGATCTTCCGGAGCCAAGTCGCATGAGCCATCCGACACCCGCCGAGGCCGACGCCGCCCGCGACGAGCAGCTTGCTCATGTGCTTGACCAGCTGACCGAGCAGCTGCATCGAGGGCAGCGGGCAGACATCGACTCCGCGTGCATCAACCATCCCGAATTGGCCAGAGAGCTGCGCGAATTATGGGCGACGGTGCAGGTGGCCCAGGAATGCGCCCGCGATGCGGAGCAGGAACCGCTCACGATCGACGAGCGGAGCCCGATTGCGCCCGCGTTTGATCCACCTCGTGCGGGCACGCTGCCGCGTCAGTTCGGCGATTACGAGCTGCTCGAAGAACTGGGCCGTGGGGGCATGGGCGTCGTCTACAAGGCACGGCAGCGAAGCCTCGACCGCAGCGTGGCGCTCAAGATGATCCTGCGCGGCGAGCTGGCGTCGGAGGCGGACCTGAAGCGCTTTCGCGCCGAAGCCGAGTCCGCCGCACGGCTGGAGCATCCGAACATCGTGCCGGTGTATGAAGTCGGTGCTCCCGACGGCCAGGCCTACTTCAGCATGAAGTTCGTCGAAGGCAAGACGTTGGCCGCCAAGCTCGCGGAAGGCCCTCTCCAGCCCCGCGAGGCCGCGGAACTCGTGGCTGCGATCGCGCGGGCGGTCCATCACGCCCATCAGAACGGCATCTTGCACCGCGACCTGAAGCCGTCCAATGTGCTGCTCGACCGGCAGAACCGGCCGCACGTCAGCGACTTCGGCCTGGCCAAGCGCGTCGAAGGCGGACCGAGCCTGACGCGGACAGGCGCCATTGTCGGTACGCCAAGCTACATGGCGCCCGAGCAGGCGGCGGGAAGCCGGGGCGTTATCGGTCCGGCCAGCGACGTGTACAGCCTGGGCACGATTCTGTACGAGATCCTTACCGGTCGGCCGCCGTTTCAGGCCGCATCCGCGGTGGACACACTGATGCTCGTGCTGGAGCAGGAGCCGGTCCCGCCGCGGCGGCTCAATCCCAAAGTCGATCGCGAGCTGGAGATGATCTGCCTGAAGTGCCTGCAAAAGCCCGCGGACCTCCGCTATGCGACGGCCGGCAAGCTGGCGGACGACCTCGAAGCCTTTCTGAAGGGCGAGCCGATCGCCGCACGGCCCAGCGGTATGGCGTTTTTCATGGTGAACCTGCTACGTGAGACGCACCAGGCCGGCGTCCTGGAAAACTGGGGCGTGCTCTGGATGTGGCACAGCCTGGTGCTGCTCATCCTCTGCTTCGCGACCAATTTCCTTGCCTGGAAGCACGTGGAGAGCGTTCATCCCTATCTGGGGCTATGGATTGTCGGCCTGGGAACATGGGGGTCGATTTTCTGGGCCATTCGCCGGCTGGGCGGCCCGGTGACGTTTGTCGAACGCGAGATTGCCCACATTTGGGCCGCGAGCACGCTCGGCAGCATCAGCCTGTTCGGCGTCGAGATCCTGATGGGCCTGAAGGTGCTGACCCTGTCGCCGGTGCTAGCCGTGCTGGCGGGCATGGTGTTCCTCGTGAAGGCGGGCATGCTGTCGGGCTGGTTCTACCTCGCCTCCGCTGCGTGCTTCGTGACGGCGGTGTTCATGGCGTTGTTTCCTTCCATTGGCCTGATCCTGTTCGGCACCGTGTCGGCCGTTTGCTTCTTCTATCCGGGGCTCAAGTACTACCGACAACGGATCCAGGCCTCGCGGTCCACTGCTTGAGCGGTGCCGTTTCATCGTTTTTCCTTGCACTGCCTTTCCCGCTCCACTACAGAGGACCGTGGCATAGGTAGATCGTTCATTCGCATCTTGCCTGCCGCGACCTGGGGTGGGCCCGCGGAGGCGACACCCAAGGAGCGACGACATGATTTTCAAGTTTCGCATCGCATTGGCCGTGGTCGGCGCCAGCGTGCTGGCCATGAGCACGCTTCGCGCGGCTGACGGCGACGTCAAGGTCGGCGATGCCGCGCCGTCCTTCGAGAGCACCGACGACGCTGGCAAGTCGTGGAAGTCGGCCGACCACTTCGGCAAGAAGATCGTGGTCGTCTATTTCTACCCCGCCGATTTCACCGGCGGCTGCACCAAGCAGGCGTGCGCCTTTCGCGACGACTTCAAGAAACTGGCCGACAAGGGCGTCGAGGTCATCGGCATCAGCGCCGATTCCGTCAAGACGCACGAGGCGTTCAAGAAGTCGCACAAGCTGCCGTTCACGTTGCTGGCCGACGAGAAGGGCGACGTGGCCAAGAAGTTCGGCGTCCCTGTCGGCAAGGGTGGCAAGGCCAAGGGCACCGTGGACGGAACCGACATGGTCTTCGAGCGCAATGCCTCGATCGCACGCTGGACTTTCGTGATCGGCAAGGACGGCAAGGTCGCGTTCAAGAACGACAAGGTCACCGCGGCCGAGGACAGCAAGAAGATCCTCGAAGTCGTGGAAGGCCTGAAGTAACTATTGTCGTCAAGATGCTTGATGGGCCGTGCGGCCTCGCGCCGCGCGGCCTGTCTGGCTTTGCTACTTCTGTCCCGGCATCGCCCTGGGCGAAACAAAAACAAACGGGAGGTCGGAAGACCTCCCGTTCGCATTTCACTGCTTTCGCGGAGTGCCTTAGAAGGGCACTTCGGTGGCCTTCGGAGCAACGACCGGGGCCGTTGCGCCCGAGTCCAGGGCCGGGGCGTTCAGGTTCGCGCCGCCCTCGGGCATCTTCTTGCCGCCGTCCTTCGGCGGAGCGATGGGCTCAGCCTTGATGGCGGGAGCCGCCGGCATGATCGTCGTGCCGCAGCTGTTGCAAGTATCGCAGCACGTGTCGCAGCAGTCCTTCTTGTGGAACTTCTTGAAGCACTTCTTCAGGAAAGATTCCTTCTCGCAGCAAGAATCACAGGTGTCGCAGGTCGGCTGGCAGCATTCCTTCTTGTGGTGCTTGTGCTTCTTGCAACCGGTGTCGCAGCACGGGGCGGGCTGGCAGCAGGGGGCGGGTTCGCAGCAGAGCGGTTCGCAGCAGTCGTTCTTATGGAACTTCTTGAAGCACTTCTTCAGGAAAGATTCCTTCTCGCAACAAGTGTTGCAAGTATCGCAACCGCTTCCACAGTTGCCGCCGCAACACGCGCCGCCGGGAGCGACGACAGGCACTGGCGCCAGCGGAGCTGCCGGGACCGGGTCGGCGCCCGTAAGCAACGCGGACGTCATTAGCAGAAACGCAGCATGCATGGTCATTCCTCCGTTGTGAAGCTCGGTGCTTCGATTCCTGGTACAGGGGCCGAACTGGCCATGCCCGGCAGCTCGCCCCAGACGATTCGTTCTTCCGTGGCTTCCTTGGCGGCTTCTGTCCTTGAGGCCGACACGTCAGACTTGTCACACTTGAAATCGGCTGGAGACCGACCGCCTCTGCAGTCGCCTTGCCCGAAGGTCGCATTCTTCCCCTCTCCCGGGTATTCCCGCACTAATCAACGAGGATGTTGCGCCCAGGCGAACCGGCGAGCCGGGGCAAGCTGTAACGCCGGCTGCCTTCGGCTCCCGTACCGGTGGCTCTTGAGCGACTTTGCAGATTGCGCGTATAGTGACGTGCCAAGGAGGCGGTGCGCATGGAACGGGCAATGTCAGGGGCGGTGATCCAGGCGGGCGATGAGCTCGCCCTGTTGCGTCGTCGCCTGGCCGAGAAGGCCTCGGAACTCCATCAGGCCCACGAACGCCTTCGGCAGCTTTATGCCCAGGCCGACGTGGAACGGGAGACGGCACGGCGACTACAAAGGGCGTTCCGAGCGCCCTCGCTGCCGGGTGCGGGAGGCCTCCGGCTCGCCGTTTATCACCGAAACAGCGGCTGCCTGGGCGGCGACCTTTACGACGCCTTCCGAATGGACGAGTCCCGCTTCGGCCTCTATCTGGCCGACGCCATGGGCCACGGCGTGGCTGCCAGTCTCCTCGGGCTGTTCGTTCGTGCCCAGCTCGAAACCAAAGAGACCGCCAACGGCAGCTACCGGGTGCTGGCTCCCGACGAAGTGCTGGATCGCCTGAATCGAGCGCTGCTCGAACGCGAGTTGCCGGACACGCCGTTTCTCAGCATGGCCTATGGACTCTTCGATGCGCGCGATGGAACCTTCCAGCTCGCCCGCGCCGGTCAACCGGCCCCGCTCCACATTCGTCGGGATGGCGAAGTCGAAGTCTGGTCCGGTTCCGGTGCTCTGCTCGGTGTGTGCGCAGGGAAGTTCGCATGCCGGGAGAAGCACCTTGGCATCGGCGACAAGCTGATCCTTTATAGCGATGGTCTGGTCCCAGCGAATGCCGAGGGACAGCCCCAGCTCACTACCCTATTCGCAGCAGCGCGGCAGCATCGGGCGCTGGCGATCCAGCCACTTGTCGAACACTTGGCTGACGACCTGCGCGATCAGAGCTGCACACAGGAAGACGTGACGATCTTGGGTCTGGAACGGACAGTTTGACAGTCAGCCAGACCGGCTGGAAGCCGGCCCCACAATAACACCGCTCGGATGTCAGCCGTTGCTGCGTTCCAGCTCTTTCAAGTAGTCCAGCGCTTCATCCACGGTCCCAACCACCGCTCCCGGCACCCGACCCCGATCGTCGAGCTCTCGCAGCAGCATCAAGTCTTCAAAATCGGGTGATGTCTCCAGCGTTCGCCTCAGCTTTGGCGGTAATGCGCCGGTGCGGTACAGGTGAGCGTCCATGTGATGCTCGATGAAGAACTGCGTGCGCTCGGTAATGAGACCATCCAGAGCGCTCAGGGCGGCCGCCACGTGATTGGCCGGGTCGAGTCCCTTGCCGATATCGTGCAGGAGTGCTGCCAGCATGAACTCCTCGTCGTAGGGGCGATGATCGCGGGCAAGCTCGAAGACCTGGAGCAGGTGATACAGCACGTCCCCCTCGGGATGGTGCCGCGCGGACTGCTTCACTTCCTCCAGCGGCAACAGCAGCATGCGGTACACTGCATAGGGATCGAGCGTCTCGACAGCCTGCTCCAGTTCGGCGTCGAGCTGGATGCCGGGATACTCGACGATCAGGAATTCCTCCAGCTCGCGAATCGACGCCCGTTCGATTGCCTTGCCGGTGATGGAGCTACGAAAGACGTAGTGGGCCTTATCGTCCGGGTAAACGGTGAGCTCGAAGTTGTAACGGTCGTGAACGTGGATATGGGTGAAGACACGCGCTTCGCCGTGCTTGACGACTTGCTTGCGTTCGAGGTCGAACTGGTAGCCTTCGTTCTCCAGCAGGTCCGTCAGCAGGCCGGGACTGTCGGTGAAGACGTGAATGTCGATGTCGCTGCCCTTGCGTACGTGTCCAGTCATCACGCTGCCGATGAGACGCGGACGATACGCGCGCATTTGCCGCATGAAATGCAGAGCGGCCAGACGCATTTCGCGCAGGTGAGCCGTGCGGCGGTCGCCTTCGTGCAGGCGTGCGAACACCTGGATTTGCTCGCGGATCTCGGCGTTGGAGGGGAGGTCTTCGGGTTTGACGCTTTGACGGCACAGTCGGCGAGCGGCCTTCCGTTTGGCAGTGAAGTACTCGGTCTCCTGGCGCTCGTACATCAGCCGAGCGGCTTCTAACGCGATCGCCTGTCGCAGTCTGACATTGCTCATCCTTTCAAGTGCGCCGATATCAAGCCCATGTTCACGGCGCGGGGCTTCCCTTCATTATACGCTATTTCAACCAGGGCGCCACTTCGCGAGCGAGGAATCCGGGCATGCTCGTTCCCTGGTGGCCGCCCAGGTAACCGCCGCGAATCATCTCGGTCGACCACGGCACTTCGACCAGGCGCTTGTAGGTCCGCACGTCGTCCTCCGTCATGTCGGCCGGGCGGGCGAAACCGCCGAGGCCCGCGCTGGACGTATGCACGCGATCCGCGGTGCCGAACTGTTGCGTGCCCCAGCCGAGGATGAACCAATCGTACTTCGAGTAGAACGATACAATTTCGCCCCGAGTCGCGCGGAACGCGGGACGCAAATCGTGGGTCGGGGAAACGGCCGCGGAGAGCAGAACGATTCGTTCCAGCGTCCGCGGCGGCAACTGCTCGGCGGCGAACAGCACCAACGCCGCACCGGCACTCTTGCCGACCAGGTAGACGGGACGGTTGGGGTTCGCCTTCTTGAAGCAACGCACCTCTTCCGCCAATTCGCTTGCACGGCTCACCAGGTAATACGTGTCCTGCAAGTCCTTCAAGAAGTGCAGCTTGCCGTGGGTCCAGACGAAGTCGCGCACCTCGTGGCGGACTCCGGCGTTCGGCAGTGCATGAATGGCCGCATGGCCGACACAGTCAATTCCGCCGATGCCGCCGACAACAAAGACGACGCCAGCGCGCGGATCGGGGTCAACGCTACCGGCGCTCGCTGACCTGGAATCGACTGCGCAGCCCAGCAGGATCGCGATTGTCGAGACGCAGGCGAGCTTCGCATTCAGGCGATGCTGAGACATGGCACGGTACTCGTCAAGCGGCACGGTTCAGGGACGCCGGATGCGCGGCCGCGGCAGCATCCACGCCCTCGGTCGGTCGGCGAAACGCCAGGCACAGAAGCCCGGCCATGAGTATCAGCCCCGCCAGAGGCTGCGGTCCGAGCGTGCGATACTGATGGGTCAAACTCGGCGCCCAGCCGGCCAGGAAGCCGCTCACAAGCAAACCGTACGCGCCGACCATCAGCACGTGCAGCCAGCGCGGACTCCCTTGCCGCCAGCTCCCGACCACGGCCCAGGCAACGGCCGGGGCCACCAGGATGTAAGTGCACGATTCCGTCGCGGGGCCCAGTACGGTCATCCAGCAGCAACCAATGCAGATCACGAAGTTTAGCAAGTGGTTGCGCGGCCAGTCGAGCGAACGGCCTGTAAGGCAAAGGATGGCCATCACGGCACCCGCCACCAGTTCGATCAGTCGATAGGTTTCCACGGGGATTGGTTCGGCCCAGACGCGAAATAGCAACTGCAAGTCGACGTAAGCGAAGGACAGTACTTGCGTCGAGCGGTCGTCAATCGAAATATGCCGCAACCAGTGGACATACTGGCGCGTGACGTAAGCCGGATCCTGCATCACAAACGGGATTGCCAGCCCGACGCCGATGACTGCGACCAGCCGCCACAGGAATCGGCGCGGATAGAGCGCGGTCAGGAGCAGGGCGACGGCCAGCGGATACATCTTGAAAAGGACGCCTGTCGCCAGGCACGTCGCCGCGAGATTCCAGCGTTCAAGCTGGACCGCAGCCACCCCCAACAGCATCAGTCCCAGGACCAAGGCGTTGGCCTGGGCGTTGTTGATGTTGCCGACGGCCATTGGCAGCACAAGAATCAGCAGCAATGCGCGTTGCGTGCGCGTCAGAGTCGTGGGAAGAAGTAAGTGCATCCAGGCAAACAGCCCAGCAAGCAACACACCCACGTTGAGAAGTCGCCAGCCAATTTCGGCGAGGCGTAGTGGGAGGCAGTTCCAGGGCACCATCGAGGCAGCGATGACGGGAGCATAGCGCCATCCGGGCAACTCTCCGCCCAGGTCGCCGCCCGGATACATGTCAGCACGCGTGCGCCAGCGTTCTGCAGCCCATAGGTAGATGGGGAGCACGCTACGGCTGCCGGCGCGTGGCGTCAGCAGCACGCGAGCGCTGATAATCAGCACCACCGCCATCCACAAGATGGCGGCCCACTGTTCCCAGGGCTGACGGCTTGCCCACCAACGACGCAGACGTTCCGAACCCATGGCTCCCCCAGTCCCCGAGCCTGCCGCCATCCGTTTTCGGTGGCAAGAAGTCCTACCCAACGCGGGAGGGACAAGGGTTTCCCGTTTGAACCCAGGCAGCGATTTGCGGACTCCCGGTGCTTGACAACTCCTGTCCCGACGGTCCGCACCACGAATTCACCAATGACTTCGCATGTGGCTCTTCCGAGGCGGGCCGTCGCCAGAGGACCACCAGGGCCACGATCCAGAGTGCCAGCGTGGCGTACATGGCCACCCCCACGTCACGAGCCAGTTCCAACCCTGGCAGGTTGGGAATGCCATTGCCGATTGCATTGATCCAGAGCAACGCGACCAGGCTGATCGCAATGCGATCGTTGAACCGGTCGCGCCACGATGCTGCAACAAGCCCCATCACCAGCGGCAGCATCATGCTGAAATAGTGCAGGTGGCAGACCGGGCAGAGAAGCAGCATGACCACCACCAGGGCACCCAGAAACAGCGCCAGGTAGGGACCGGCAAGCGGACGGCGCCAACCTGCAGCCAGCAGAGTCATCGTCGCCATGAGCCCGCCCAGGAGGTACTGAACGTGCCGCAACGTCGCGGACGCGTCCCGTGGCCGGGTCGCCCGATCGAGATGCAGCGTGTTGTGCATCGTCGCAACCAGCGATTGGCTAGCGGTCGACGTGGTCTGAGTCAACTCGTGAGCGCGAGACAGGTCCGTGCCGAGCCCAAGGCCGGGCGCCAGGATGACCTGGTAGAACTCCGCGTACGTTCGGACCGTGCCGGTTGGCCCAAATGCGAGGGCTGGCACCACGCCGAGCCCAACGACCAGCCCCAGGATACTGCCCCAAGGAAACGCGTGTCGCGTCTCCAAATGGGATAGATCAGCAGGAAAGCAGGGTAGACCTTGATACAGATGGCGCCAGCGAGGCAGATGCCCCCGCGCAGGCTATGGCCGCGAATTACGGAGGCGGTCATGCCGCAGAACAGCGCCAGCACCAGCGGATTCACCTGGCCGCGCATCAGGCTGTGCCCCAGCGGCGGTAAACAGGTCAGCAGCGGGACAAGTCGCAATGCCCACCAGCGGCGGCAACCGACCGGACACGGTTGTCCTTTCGGACCGACGGCATGTCCTTCCAGCGCATTGGCAAGAGCATGTACGCCGACAGCAACGCAGCCAAGGCTGATGCAATACCAGAGGGCAACCGCGACGGCATGCGGAACGAAGGTCGAGCCGTCCACGCCTTGCGGCGGGTCGGCAAGCGGAAGCAGGACGATGGCGAGGAGCGGCGGATAGTTATAGTGCCAGCCGTTGTCATCCGCGATGTCGTAGAGATTCTCGCCGCTGTGCACGGCCCACGCGGCGCGGGAGTAGCAGTTGAAATCGCCCATCCGGCGCGTCAGGAACGCGGAGCGGACCTCGACTAGCACACCGAAGGCCAGCGCGCTGACGAGAAGGAGCCACACGCCCCATCGTTCCCAACGGCTGGGCCAGGCAAACGAGCGGCCATCGTACATGCTCCGACTCCGGGAATGTTGGCTACGCTTGCGGGCGCCCGTCCGAGCTCAGGCCGCCCGCGAATGGAGTGCACTGGGCGTCGTGTCGAAACCGGGCTTACGGCCGGATCGGTCCTCGGCGCGCGAGGCTTCCTTTACGATGTACAGCGGCCGGGCCTTCACTTGCTCGTAGATGCGACCGACGTATTCCCCGACCACCCCGACCGCGAAGAGCAGTCCGCCACCGATCAGGTAGACGGAACCAAGCAGCAGACCCAGCGTGACTTCAAGCTCGCCGCGACACAGGCCGCGCAACAGCAGAAAAACGGAATCGGTCATTCCGAACGTGGCAGCCACCACGCCGAGGAGCATCATGAGACGCAAGGGCGTTTTGGAGAACGAGATCATGCCGTCGGCCGCAAAGGCCAGCATGCGACGCAGATTGTACTTGGAGTGGCCCGCGCCGCGGCGGCCAATGGTGAAGTGCACCTCCGACTTGGGGAAACCGAGCCACTGCACCATCCCGCGCAAGAAGCGATGCGTCTCGCGCATTTGCAGCAGGCTGTCCACGGCCCGGCGCGACATCAGGCGGAAGTCGGCCGCCGCCGGTCGGATCTCCGTATTACTTAGCAGGGCCATCGCCCGATAGAAACACTGCGAACTGAGCCGCTTGAGCGTGCCTGTGCTCGCCTCGTCCTCGCGGACGGTCAATACGATGTCATTGCCTTGCTGCCATTCCGTCAGAAGCCTGGGTATCAAGCTCGGCGGATGCTGTAGGTCGGAGTCCATCGTGACGACCACGTCGCCCCGGGACGCTTCGAGTCCGGCGCTCAGCGCCGCTTGGTGTCCGAAGTTCCGGCTGAAGGAAAGATAGCGCACGCGTGGGTCGGCGTCGGCCATGGCACGGAGGACTTGCAGCGTACGATCGCGCGAGCCATCGTCCACGTAGACGATCTCGATCCGATAAGTGTCTTCAAGAGTTGCCAGGACCGTGGAGAGCTCGGCATGGAAGAGAGGGAGGACTTCCTCTTCGTTGTACGCCGGGCATACGATACTGAGGGTGACGCGGTCGGACGACACAGCATTGCTCCTTGGGCGAGGCCCTGGCGTCGTTGCCGGGCGAGTGCCCTCATGCCGCGCGGCGCGGCGCAATTATGGACGTGCGCCGAATCATTTCGCTGGGCGTGACAAGCGTAAAACCCGCCCGATGCACCGCCTCCTGGAAGTCCGGCCGCCTCAACAGTCGAAGCTCATCGACACGCCGCTCCAGCTTGCCGTCGCCCGCCGAACAGTCCCGTCCAATGAGGCTGGAGTCGTAGTATCCGGGGTGGCATGCCAGCTCGACGACAGTGCCGGGGATACACGTCAGCCAGCGTGTCATGTAGGACGGGTCGGTCACGCACGAGGGATCGGTGATGCCTGCGAGCCAGTCGTTGCCGGGATAGCCTGCCCGCCGGAGTGAAGCCCCGGTATGTCGGCCGGTGGTGGACAGGAACGCACGTTTCAACAGAGCGCCGGGCACGCGCGTTAGCATGGTCCAGGGTTCGCGCACGCGTCGAACGTAAGGCAATGGCTTCTGCCGGGCCAGCACGCGCTGCAAGGCCGCGCTGACCGGGCCAAACGCATGCACGTGATGATGGCCGTTGAGAAACGTGGGCCACTGGCCGGTCAACTCGCGATAGCGTGCGTGCTGGGCGCGCAATTCAACTTCAATTTCGTCCGACCGAATGAGCCCCAGCAAGAGGCGTTGCAAGAACTTCCCCAACGGATAGAAGCAGCCTTCATTGTCAATCAAACTGCGTACCCGGCCGGGGGGCGTCACCGGCCGATCCAGGGTCAAGCATGGGTGCCAGCCCAGCTCCGCGCACCGATGTCCCTTGCGCCAGGCGTCCACGCCATTGACGGCATGCGGTGAATTGACCAGCAGGACGGTCCCCGTGACGAGGCCTTGGGCGGCTGCCGCGACGACGCCGCGCGACGTTTCCGGCCCCATTCCGAGGTCGTCGGCCACAACGATCAGGTAGCGTTGGCGGTCCAAGATGCCCCCATCCGGGTTCGTTAGGGTCTCCATCCTTCCTCGTCGTGCACCACGTTGCGTACGCCCCGGATCGTCTACCCGGTTCCTCCCTCGGTGGACCGGGGGAGGGTCGGAGTATCCGATTCATGGGCGAGGGTCAAGGCATACTCCCCCGCAACGCACGACCGATTCGTCCGGACGTCCGTTCCCAATCATCGACCGGATTGGAGCAAGAGATGAGTGAAGAATTGGCGCTGCCGTTTGCCTGCTTTGCTCCCGTTACCGGGCCGATTCGACCGTCTCAAGAAGCGTAACCGGAATGGCCGATACATTCGGTAGAGTTCCTGAAGGCCTATAGAAAGCGATCACACCATGCGATTCTTGATGCCAGCAGTAGTCATTGTGACTTTTGGAACGATGTCGGCGCTTGCCCAGAATGCCGAGCCGCTGATGCAGTTTGACGGCAATCGGGCAGAGGTGCGATTGATGGATGGCCGCTGGTACCTGCTTGCCAGCGGTGTGCGCATCAAGGATCTGGGCAGTTCGGAAACCGACGCCCGCCAGGTGCTCGACGCGATCCGCACCTTGCGATTGAATCAGCTCGGAACGATTGGTCAGCCCCAGCCGATCATGGAATACTGGCTGTCCAGCGGGCGAGCTCCCACGGGGATGGTCCCTGGAATGCGGCAAATTGCGTTCAATCCGCAGCAGCTTCAGGCTGTGGCCATCCAGGGGAGATGGTGCCTGCGCGACGATCGGGACATCCTGCTCAGTTTCGGAACGGCGGGCGAACTGGCAAAGCATTCATTGGAGATCATTCGGCGGTACGGTTTTAACCGCCTGGCATACATCGGCGAAACAGCGCCGGTGATGATGGTATTTCTGAATAGCCCGGACCAGCTTCCCCACCTGCCCACGCCGCAACCGCAGAACACGCTGTTCGGCACCAGCTTGCCCGCCACGGCGCCGATGCCCGGCTCCGCGGACTTGACATCGCTGCGTACGTTGAACTCCCTGGGAAGCCTTGCACCCGCGCAGTTGCCGACCGCGGCAACGCTGGAGCAACGCTATAGTTTCCAGCGTCCGGAACAGGACGACGGCCAGAGCGTCCCCGTCGACTGGCAGCGTGTGGACTTGGTCCTGGGCGACCAGGGTTGGAAACTGATTAGCAAGGGTCGTTGCCTGGCGAGCTTCGGCTCCAATGAGCAGGCGGCGCGGGACGCGCGAGCGCTGGTTCAATACTATCGCGCCACGGAATTCTGTCGGATCGGCAAGGGAGGCACCGGCCTGGCGTACTTGCTCGCGAACGGCGAAGCGCCGCGCGGCCAAATGCTGGGCGCCCGCAGCATCACCTTCCGGCCGGAGGCCCTGAACGTGCAGCAATCCGGCGGAGGGTGGGTGATCTGCGATGCCGGCCAGCCGTTGTTCCTCTGCGGAACGAGTTTCGAAGAAGCGTCCCAGACACTGGAACTGATTCAGCGGTATCAGTTCGATCGGGTGTGTCGCGTCGGCAATATGGAACCGGCGGCACTGACCTTGCTGCTCCGCGGCAACTGAGATCGCACGCCGAAGCTGGCATCAAAAGACGTTTTCGAAGAACTGGCGAAGGACGGTCATCAGGGCAATCACGACGGCGCCAAGAACGCGGCCGACGATCGCACCCAGCACGCTCCATGCCACGATCGCGACAACGGCAAACCCCGCGGCCGGTCCGGGACGACTACCAGTGACAGCGAAATAGAGCGAAGAGCCTGCCAGCCCGCAGCAGGCTCCGATGGCTGCGCCGCGCAGGGCGCCGCCTCTCAACAATTTGCGCTGCCATCGGGACCACGAGCGCGGATGGACGGCATCCATGTCTACCTCCGTGACGGACTCAAGAGAAGCCAAACCGCGGACAGCATAGCCTCGACAATAGCAACGGGGAAAGGCCACGTTCTCTTGAACGGGCCTATCAACGTGCCCTCATTGCCTTGGCGTCCAACTTCACCACCCCAACGTCTTGCGCAGTTCCTCCAGACCGCCACGGAGCGCTTCCTCCGACGTGGGATACATGCCCTGGCCGTCGAGTCGCTTGCCGTTGATCGTTTGCCGGATCTCGCAGCCGAACTTCCCCTTCACGGGCATCGGTGTCACTTCGTACTGCGGTTGGCCCGCGAAATAGACGAACCACGAGCGTTCGTTGATGCCCTGGCGCATCGAAGCGCCGCGGCGCGTCAGCCATTCAGGGGGCGTCAGGGTCGTAGGCATCTTGCGTCCTCATTCAGGCAGCGGTTGGCCCTTGGTTTCCGGAGCGAAAGGCAGCACAATCAGGCCGAGGAGAAAGATCGAGCACATGGTCACGCCGGCGTAGCGCATCGGCTCCGGGTAGTCTTTGAAAACCCTGCTGGTGAGCAGTCCCAATGCCGACGGACCCAGTGCGGCCACGAATCGCCCCACGTTGTAACAGAACGAGATGCCGGTGCTGCGCAGACGCGTCGGGAACAACTCGGGGAAGTAGATCGCGTAGCCGCCAAAGAGCGCCAGCTGACAGAATCCCATCAGCGGAATCATCCAGAAGATCTCGTCGAGCGATTTCAGGTACCAGAACACCATCGCGGTGCTGAGCATCGCCAGGATAAATGAAATGGCGAAGGCCGGCTTTCGTCCCGTGTAACTGGTGACGTATGTGAATGCGTAGATGCCGAAGAACGCACCCAGGTTAAGCATCATCGACGTGATGCCGGCCCACAGCGTCAGTCGACCGTTGATTTCCTTGGCACGGGCCTTGATCTGGGGGCCAACTTCCTTGACACGGTCCACATCGCTTTGGATGGTCCAGCCGTCGGGTGGTACAAACTCCGATGGGAAGTAATTGCTCTCGCTCAGGCGCTCCGCCGCGACGGGCAGTTTCTTGAGAATGGCAGCCTGGATCGCTTGTGGCGTCGCCTGCTGTTTTTCCCCGATCAGGGCCAGTGCCGTTTTGAAGACAAGCGAATTGTCATTCAGGTCCGGCTGATTCCCGAGGAGCTCCTCCGGTTGAACCTTTGAATCGGGAACCACCAGTCCGGCCGCCGGTGCGAGATTCTGCGCGCGGATGAAACTCCGAACGAACTCATGGTCCTTTTTCGCCTCGCCACGCTCCCGTGCTTCTTGTTCAAATGATTTGCGGAAAACGGACCGATTCAGGTCGATGCTGAAGAAGCCAATGCCCCACAGGCCAATGATGCCGGACGACGCCAGCAGCAGGCCGATGATCGCTCGCTTGCGCCAGCGCGGGTTGCCGAACAGTTCCGAGATCGACCCAAGCTGTGCGCCGCCTGCCGCGGCGGCAGCCTGCGTCCAGGTTTCGGGCTCTTTCAGATTGCGGCGAATCAGAATTGCCAGCAACGCTGGCAACGTGCCGATGACGAACATGATGCGCCACGCACTGCCGACTGCTCCCGTCTCTTCCAGGTGGCCAAGGACAATGCTGATGAGCGCTGCCGTGACATTGCCGACCGCCGAAAGTGCCTGTAACAAGCCGAGCGCAAATGGCCGCGCGCGGAATGGCATCACCTCCGCAACGAGTGACACCCCCACCGCGAACTCGCCGCCCACACCGAGGCCTGTCAGGAAACGATACGCGGCGAAGTCCCAGAACCCCACCGATAGCGCGCTCAGCCCCGTGAAGATCGAGTAAACCAGGATGGTGAGCAGCATCGTTTTCGCCCGCCCGATGCGGTCGCCCATGATGCCGAAGGCAATGCCGCCGCTAGCCCAGCCGATGAGAAAGATCGAAGTCGAGTAGCCCGCGTATTCCGCGACCAACTCGGCAGCCGGCTGTTGCCCGTCTCGCGTCATGAGTTCCCGGATGGCGGGCACACGGGCCAGGTTGAACAGTTGCTGGTCCATCGTGTCGAAAAGCCAGCCGAGTGCTGCGACAACCAGGACAAACCAATGATACCGATTCAGCATGCGCCACCAGGGCTGACCGCTGGTGTCGGCGGATTCCTCGGTCGGGGTGGTAGTCTCGAAACCGTGCATGGAACCTCGACAGGAAGGTGGTAATCCGTGGTTGGTGGGAGAGGCGACGTTGCTACCTATATCCGCCGCCGTGCCTGGATGCCAGCATTTACCGGCAGCCGCCCAATTCTGTATGATAGCGTTTCATTCACTGGCAAGCGAAGCGGCAAGGCGGCAAAGCTGGGAAGGACACGCAATCGATGACGGCCCCGGCAACTCCACGCATCGGTTTTCTCGGCGCCGGCAAGATGGCCACCGCCCTGGGCTGCGGCTGGATCACTGCTCAGCTGACCGCGGCGAATCAGATGCTTGCCAGCGACCCTTTGCCCCAGGCACGTAAGGCATTCACCGCGGAAACGGGCGCTGACACCGCTCTGGACAACAAGGAAGTCGTCGAAGCGAGCGAATTGCTCATCCTGGCCGTAAAGCCGCAGTCAATGAACGCTCTGCTGAGCGAGATCCGTTCCGCGGTCACCAGCCGGCATTTGATCGTTTCGATCGCGGCCGGCATCCCCATTCGGCAACTCAGCGATGGCCTCGGCAGTGACCGGCGCTTGATCCGCGTCATGCCGAACACGCCCTGCCTGGTTGGCGCGAGTGCGTCAGGTTACTGCCCTAGCGAGGCGGCGACGCCGGACGATGTGGCCCTCGTCGACCGACTTCTGAATGCCGTTGGCCGAGCGTTTCGCTTGCCTGAAAGCTTGCTTGATGCCGTCACCGGATTGAGCGGCAGCGGACCGGCCTTCGTGTACGTGATGATCGATGCCCTGAGCGACGGCGGCGTGCGCGTCGGCTTGCCGCGCGACGTGGCCACGATGCTGGCGGCCCAAACCGTGATGGGCGCTGCAAAGATGGTCCTGGAAACAGGCCTGCACCCGCATGTGCTCAAGGACGCGGTGGCCAGCCCCGGCGGCACCACCATTGCGGGTCTCCACGCTCTGGAGCGCGGCGGTCTCCGCGCGGCACTGATGGATGCGGTGGAGGCGGCGACGTTACGGTCCCTGGAACTCGGGAAATAGGGATGGCGGATTGGGAAGCTCCTGACTGACAGGTCGACAGATGAGCATGAGTCCCTTCGACCAAATGTTGGCCTTACTCCAGCGTCTTGACGAGGCCAAAATCAGCTATCGCCTGCAGAACTCCAGGGAAGGCGCGGTTTCAGTGCTGGCATTTGCGCCCGGAGAATACTGGGAGATTGACTTTCTTGCCGATGACAGCATGGACATCGAGCGCTTCCGTAGTGACGGTCGCATCCATGATGCGACAATGCTTGAAGAATTGTTCGCCCTTTGGTCCGAGCCGGAATCCACCGACGCGGTGATTGAAAATGACGCCATTGCCCGAAAGTGAACGAGTCCTGATCTTTGACTTTGGCTCGCAGTACGGGCAGCTGATCGCGCGGCGGGTGCGCGAGCAGAACGTCTTCTGCCAGATTGTGCGCCACGACCTGTCCGCGGCGCGCGTCGCCGAGTTGAAGCCGCGCGGTCTCATCTTTTCCGGTGGCCCCGCCAGCGTCTACGCGCCCGGTGCGCCAAAGTGCGATCCGGCGGTTTTCGACCTTGGCATCCCGGTCCTGGGCATCTGCTATGGCATGCAGCTGGCATGTCAAATCCTGGGCGGCGAGGTCAAACCTTCCGCCGCGCGCGAGTTCGGCCGCGCCCACTGCCGCGTCACGGATGCGGATGGTCTGTTTGTCGGCGTGCCCAAGGACACCGTCGTGTGGATGAGCCACGGCGACCAGGTGCAGACCGTCAATGGCGAGTTCTTACCGCTTGCTGCGACCGATACGTGCCCCGTCGCCGCCGTCCGCCACCGCACCCGTCCGGTGTATGGCCTACAGTTCCACCCTGAGGTGAGCCACACTCCCCAGGGTGGGTTGATTCTCAAGAACTTCCTGCAGCAAGTATGCGGTTGCCAGGGCCTGTGGCGGATGGAGTCGTTCATCGAGCGGACCGTGAACGACCTGCGCCAACGGATCGGCACCCATCGCGTCATCTGCGGCCTGTCGGGCGGCGTCGATTCCTCGGTGACGGCAGCGCTGCTTGTCCGTGCCATCGGTCCGCAAGTCGCCTGCATCTTCGTCGACAACGGCCTGCTCCGCCAGGACGAGTCGGCCGAGGTCGAGCGCACCTTCCGCGACAATTTCCACGCGGACCTCCACGTCGTCGATGCCCGCGAACGCTTCTTGAAGGCACTCGCCGGCGTCACCGATCCGCAAGAGAAGCGCCGCATCATTGGTCATGTGTTCATCGACGTCTTCAAGGACGAGGCTCGTCACATCGAGAATGCTCGCTTCCTGGCTCAGGGCACGCTCTATCCCGACGTCATCGAGAGCGGCGCATCGGTGGACGGTCCGGCCGCAACGATCAAGACGCACCACAACGTCGGCGGTCTACCCAAGGATCTCGGTTTCGACCTGATTGAGCCTCTGAAGGACCTGTTCAAAGACGAGGTGCGCCGCGTCGGCCTGGAACTGGGTTTGCCCGAGCCGACCGTCTGGCGCCATCCCTTCCCGGGCCCCGGCTTGGCCGTGCGCTGCCTGGGCGAGGTGACAGCAGCTCGCCTGGAAACCCTGCGGCAAGCGGACGCCATCCTCCTTGAAGAACTCGCACAAGCCGGCTGGTATCGCCAGACGGCCCAGGCGTTCGCGGTACTCTTGCCGGTGCAATCCGTCGGCGTCATGGGCGATGGCCGCACCTATGAAAACGTCATTGCCTTGCGTGCCGTACAAACGGATGATTTCATGACGGCTGACTGGTCGCACCTGCCGTACGAGCTGCTGGCGCAGATCTCGACGCGGATCATCAACTGCGTTTCCGGCGTCAATCGAGTCGTCTACGATATCAGCAGCAAGCCGCCGGCCACGATTGAGTGGGAGTGAGTCTTGGCCGAAGGCCCCAATCTGTTTGCTCGGCTGCACAAGTGGGCAGCGCGGCAGGATGAGAATTTCCTGACCGAATCGTTGGCCGTTGTACTGGAACACCTGTTGATCCTGGCGCCGGCCGTCGGAACTCAGCTCATCCGCCGGCTAACAGATGGTTTTATCGATGTCCAGCCAGAAGATGCGGGCTCGATTGTGATTGTCCCCCAGGTGGAAGCCCGGCAAGGGAGGCCGGATCTTGAGATTAGCATTCCGTACCGGCTTGTTTGGGTTGAGGTGAAAGTCGAGGCCGACCTGCGAACGGGCCAACTCGAGGGCTACCGCGTCTTGCTTCGTGAAAGTGGTGTCGAGCAAACACGGCTCGGTCTCCTGACCCGATATGCCGAGCAATTCGCGCCGGAAGCAGAGCGTCCCGACTTCGAGATTCGTTGGTTTCAGGTGGCGAGTTGGTTGGAGGACGAGCGGGAAGCTGCCGGAGCAGCGGGAGAAGTAGCGGACTTCCTATGCCGCCAGTTCTTGCACTTCTTGAGGATCAAAGCTATGACGCTCACGCAAGTCGAGAAGTACATGCCCGAGGGCGTCCGTGCCCTGGGCAATCTTCTCAACATGCTGTTCGAGGCCGCCGGAGCCTGCAAGGTTGCGGCCAAGAAAACGCTTGGCCGCGCGGGCCCCGGCCGGGATTACATCGGATTGAAACTCGACGGCAAGTATTGGGTCGGCATCGAGTTTGCGGAACCCGAGAAACTGTGGTTCAGAACCTGGTGTCGGATCGATGCCGAGGCTGCGGCACATCTCGGTGTCGGTCAATTGGGCGACGAGAGCTGGATCCCTGGTCGGGCCTGCTGGGAGCAGGTTGTCGAACTGGACTCCGAAGACGTTCACTTCTATTCCCGCCATAAGGTGGGCCAGTTCCAATGGCTGGAGAGCTTCCTGCGCGAGTGCCTCGTCAAGGCCCGTTCCATCGAGATTGCCGATCAATCGCCGATCCCCGAGGATCCTGAGGACTCATAGATCTATGCACTTCACCAAGATGCACGGCATCGGCAACGATTACGTCTACGTGGATTGCTTCACGCACCCCGTGCCCCACGATCCGACGGGCCTCAGTCGCGCGATCAGCGATCGGCACTTTGGCGTCGGCAGCGATGGACTGATCCTGATCTGTCCGTCGGACAAGGCGGATGGCCGCATGCGCATGTTCAATGCCGACGGCAGCGAATCGGAGATGTGCGGCAATGGCATTCGCTGCGTGGCGAAGTTCATGTACGACCACGGTCTGGTCCGCAAGCCGACGTTGACCATCGAGACGGGACGCGGCGTGCTGTCGCTCAACGTGGAAACGCAGGGCGGCAAGGTTGAGCGCGTCCAAGTCAACATGGGCGAGCCCATTCTCGCGGCGAGCAAGATCCCGACCACGCTGGTCGGCGACCGCGTCGTCGATGTGCCGTTGAAGCGACTGGACGGCGTGGGCGAGCAACCCTGGTTCACGGACTGTGGACTGGATCCGCGACTCACGTGCGTCTCGATGGGCAATCCGCATACGGTCCTTTACTGCCGCGATGTCGCCAAGGTGCCGTTAGAGTCGATTGGAGCCGTGCTGGAGAATCACGCGGCGTTTCCGCGCCGCATCAATGTTCATTTCGTGCAGATTCACAGCCCGGGCGAGGTGACGATGCGCACGTGGGAACGCGGCAGCGGCATCACGCAAGCGTGCGGCACCGGCGCTTGCGGCGTGGCGGTCGCCGGCGTGTTGAGCGGCCGGACGCAGCGCAAAGTGCTCGCTCATCTACCGGGCGGCGATTTGCAGCTGGAATGGTCGGAGAAGGACAATCACGTGTACATGACCGGGCCTGCCGTCGAGGTGTTCAACGGCGAGTGGCCGGAGTAGCGACTATCCAACAAGGCAAGGATGCCTCTCATGAAGATCCGCAATCCGTGGCTGATTCGGTTGCTCGCGCTGGTTGCCAGCCTTATCGTGCGGGCCTGGATCGGAACCCTGCGCTACCGTGTCCGGCCGCTGGGGCCAAACGTCGATCCGCATTTAGTTCAGGGGCCCGAACGCTACATCTACGCCTTCTGGCACGAAACGCTGCTGTTGCCGGCGTATCACTATTCGCGGCCGAACACACACGTCCTGATCAGTCAGCACGCAGATGGCGAACTCGTCGCCCAGATTGCCCAGCACCTGGGATGTAGCGTGGTGCGGGGGTCCGCCACACGTGGCGGCGTGCAAGCACTGCGCCAGGTGATGCGACTGGGTGATGGGACTCATGTGGTTGTGACCCCGGATGGCCCGCAGGGGCCGCGCCGACGCATCCAGGACGGGCTGATCTTCATGGCGGCGCGCACCGGGATGTTGCTGGTTCCAGTCGGGTTCGGCTGCTGCAAGCCATGGCGATTCCAGAAAAGCTGGGACCGATTCGCCGTCCCGAAGCCGTTCAGTCGCGCCCGTTGCGTAATGGGCAAGCCGATCTCGATCCCGGCCGACGTCAGCCGCGAACAGATGGAGACCTATCGGCAACAGTTCGAAGCCGCCATGGCGCACGTCACCGAGTTGGCGGAAAACTGGGCCGAGGGCGGCGTCTGGCGTGAACCGGTGGTTACCCCGGTTCGTACGCCGCGCCGAGTGGCAGGATAGCCGATAGATTGCCTATCCGCCGCAAATCTGCACGGCCTGCTCCGCCATGAGGCTGCCCAAATCGCTTCCCCCGCAGCATCGCGGCCCGCGAGCAGGTACAATAATTCACACTCCCGAGTCGGAGTGATTTGGACTTGCACGCGCGGAAACCGATCGCTATGGTTCCCCCTCCTTTGCCGACGAACGAGGAACTCCCCCTGCTGCGCCCCGAGGCGCCGGTGCTAAGCGCTTACGTGCGCGGCACGCTCCTGGGAATCGCGCTGGGGCTATCGGTGGTATTCGGCATCGCCATCTGGCTGAATCCGTACGGTGACGACGGGCAGCCGATGACGATGGAGACCCACCGGCAGATGGGCCTGCCACCCTGCACCTTCAAGGTGATGAGTGGGATGCCCTGTCCGTCGTGCGGCATGACGACGAGTTTTGCGTTATTGATGCATGGCGACGTGTGGCACTCGCTCCAGGCCAACTCGGTCGGCACCATGCTGGCCGTCATCTGCCTGGCCATAATCCCCTGGAGCCTGGCCTGTGTCGTCCTGAAGCGGCCAGTCCTTATCGTCTCGATGGAGCAGGCGCTGCTGCGCATCATCCTCGGCTTCCTGGTGCTGATGGTCCTGCGCTGGGGCCTGGTGTTGGGGCTGTCCTGGTATTACGGAACCGGGTTCTGATCGCGGATGCCATTGCGCCGGCCGCGATGATCTCACGGAGGAGAGAAGATGGCACCGTCCGCGCGCCGCTGGCGACTCGTCGGCCTCCTCGGGCTGGCAATCCTGAGCACCATTGGCTGTAATCCGCTCACATCCCTGTACTTCCTTGCGGTGGGACTCGACCCCAAGGTCGAGCCGGATTGCCGGCTCGCATCTGAAGACAAGAACAAGGAAGTCAAGGTTGTCATCCTCACCTACTGCCCGCTGGAGATGCGCCAGGAGCTTCTTGGCGCCGACCGCGAGCTGAGCAGCCTGCTCGGCCAGAAGCTTCTGGAAGGCACGCGCGCCAACAAGGAGAAGATCACGATCGTGTCGCCGACCAAGGTGCAGCACTACAAGGACGAGCACCCCAACTGGCAGTCGAATGGTCCCGAGGTCATTGGCAAGTACTTCCGTGCCGACTACGTGATCGACCTGGAAATCAACACGCTGACGCTGTTCCAGGCACGCAGCGCCAACCAGATGCTGCGCGGCAATGCGGAGATCAGCATCACGGTCCACGACCTGAGCAAGCCGGGTGAGGAGCCGATCTTCAAGGACGAGTACGCCTGCGAATACCCACCGAGCCGCGAGGTACCCATCAGCGACTGCAGTCCGCAAAAGTTTCGGATGCAGTTCCTGACGCGGATGGCGACGGATCTGTCCTGGAAATTCACGTCGCACCCGGTAGCTGACCACTTCCCCTGCGATTGAACGTGCGGACCGTGCGAAGCACGGACGTGGCGATCGAGCCCGGCCGACCGAGCTGCCGGGGGGCATAGCGCTCGTGCTGGCCGCCGCTCGATCGCCTGT
>JAIEMG010000025.1 GCA_019752375.1 Gemmataceae bacterium
GCAGCTGCGCCCGCTTCCATAAATTCCGCAAAAAAGCGATGCTTTCCGGCATCTGCCCGCAGAGAATGGACAGCTACAACCAGGGGCCACCTCACCAGTTCCTTGGCCCAGGCCAATTCACGTCGGCCGCCGAAGAATCGCTCACTTGCCGAAAACGAAATGAGCCGAGAGCCCCAGGCCGTCCTCAGGGCCGGACCCAACACTCAGACAGGCAATCCGCCGGACCAGGCTGGACAGGGTGTTCTCCTTGTACATCTCTTTCACCAGGTACTGCGTACTCGCCATGATGTCGGCATGAAGAGGGTCCGAGGGGTGGTCGGCCAGGAGCAGATACACGTCGAACTGCGGTCGGTCCGGCAAGTCCGCGAACTGCTCCGGATATGACTTGCGGAGCCGGGCAAACTGGTTCGGAGTAGCAAGCTCGACGCCATACATCAGGGCCTGGACGAGGCCGAAGAACACGTCCATGTCCTTCTTGACCTTGATCTCCCCGATGATCGGGATGCCACCGTCCGTGCTACGAAGCAAGGCGTCAATCCCACCGGTACCCGAGCCCCGTCCCGATTCTCCAGTTTCCAGAATCGCGTCCGTCGTCCGTCGTGGATCAATCTCGCGGTCAACCAGAGAAAAACCCAGCTGGTAGTCACCGGCATCCGTCACCCCTACTTCGCGGTGACGGAGCTTTTGCAGACGGGCGACCAACTTCCGGGCCTCACTGCTCCTGGGGTCGTCGGCAGGTTCATCCTGGCCCCGTTCCTGGAATCCAGCGTCGTTTTGGTAGGACGTGAAGTGTGTTCGGCTCCTTTGGCATAGCTCCACCAGCGGGCTGGGTCGTTCGGCGAAACCCCGGGCGACGGCTGCCCGAACGCCCAACGGGGTCAGGCGAAGCCACTCATACAGGCGGCGGAGTGGGGTTACCGGGATCACCTTTTTCGGCGAAAGCCCTTCCCGCTTCTGCAAGCGGTCAACAACGAGGACCCAGGCACCTGGTTCGTCAATCCCAAAGGTGTGCACCGGCAGGTTCACCAGCTCGGAAACTCTCTCAAGGGGCAGCGAATCCGCATTGGCAAACTCAGTTCGGAACTCGTCAGGGGTCAAATCACGAGACGGTCCTAATTTACCCCTGGGGACCTCCCGGACACGGAGGCGACCATCTTGACGTTCAAAGCAATGGAACCAGCGATCGTCGTGGCCACGACGAACCCGGATCAGGCTTTTCTTGCTCGGACGTGCCATCGCTTCATCCTCCTACAATCAAGGAATCGTGGTGTGGGTTGGATCGCATGGAGGAAATCTCGGGCCGTCATAGATCCTCGCCGGCTACATTAGCCTTTGATTCCAGGAAGAGGCAACCACTCACAGGCTGTATCCGAATAGTCCGTCACCGCGAAGTCGAGCTGGACCTGCAGGTTCTCCGGGCCAATCCGTTGCTCGCCCCAGAAACGGTCCGAAAGATACTTCCAGTCCTGGGGAATGTTCTTTGAATCGAACTCGTGATTCTTGTAGTAGCCGGCAGGGGCGAGGACGATGACAGCGTGCCGTCCACCGGAGCCACTAATCTCCACGTCCTTGAACTTGGGAGGGACGCAAGAGCCGATCTTGTCAGCAGGCCGATCCTTATCACGCCACTGCCGGAAGCCCTTGACCAGCTTTTCCATGTTCCGACTGTTCAGGAGGCAACCCAGGTAATCCAGGCCCTCCAGCAGGGCAAACAGGGGTGTGTCCTTGTTGGTCCCGATCTTGCACTCGAAGATCACCAAGCCCCCGTCCCGGCGGAGACCAAGGAGATCAACCCTTCGGCCCTTCACCGCGTTCGACTTCTCGTTCCCCTGGTTCGGGACCTCCCAGGAGATCGGCCAGACCTCTTCGGAGCCGAGACGAAGCAGGCCGCCCTGTTCATGGATCGTCCGATACCATCGCCGGACTAGTAACTTCTCTGAACTCCGGGAGGGGTCGTCTTTGGCAGGCCGCAGGTCCCGGTCGATGAAGACCTCTCCCTTGTAAAAGATGTCGGAGGCGAAGGTGTCCTGAAGTCGTTCCCCCAGGACGTGCCGCAAGAGTTGCGGCCATTCGAGCCGTTTTCCTTTGAGGCCCCGCAGACAGTCCTCAAACCACCGGCGAAAGTCAGTCCGCATATCATGCTTCATTGATTTGATCCCTTTCCCTTGGGTAAGTGACGATGCCAGTGGAGAGCGTCCACAAAGGCAGGGACCTGAATCTTTTCGCTCTGGTCGCCGCCAACCCCGAACACGCCAAGGCTGGTGACGCGGATGTACCGTGGCGAGAGGCGGGGACTCTTGTATCCAAGCGTGGGCCCGCCTCTCTGAATCTGTGGAGCAATTCTTCGGTCGTCATCGGGTCCTCCGAGATCGGAAGCGGACAATGATTACCCCACAGGGAAGCCCTTTAACCAACGGGCTTTCAGTGTTGCCGGTCGGCTTGGGTCGCCAACCAGGCTGACGAAAGTCGTGGGGAGTTGGGCTCGTTCCAAGGCGGTGAGCAGATGACGAAACGCGTCCCATGCCGCTGCCGAAACCGTCAAGCCCTTCGGCGTGACGGGTAGCCAGTCCATCCAGTACTCCGCCGGGGCGACTCCGACGAGCCGAACGAGAGTCAGTTTCTGCGGAAGCCGAGAGATCAACCCCTCGTCAAAGGCGTTTTTCCGAAGGTAGTCCGCCAGCTGGGAACGAAACGGACTCCAGCTTTTCCGCAAGGCGGCAGCATAGGCAGCTGCTTCCAGGACCATACGAAGGGGGCTCTCGCTGTTCGTGGTTCTGTCGCCCTTACTTCGCCCAGGTTCCTTCTTGAGTTCAAGCACCACGAGAGTCCCTTCATCGTCGATCCCGAGCATGTCGATGTAACCCCACCCCTCCTTCTTTTGCTTGGAGAACAGCGGTACCTGGTAGGCGAGGATGCGGTGCCAACACCCAGCCAGACTCTCCTGGTTCCGTTTGGACCATTGCCACAGGGCCCGTTCCCACTGGCTCTCCCGAAGCCGGACCTCCCGGTCATCACGTGGCCCTCCGAAGTAGGACTGACGCGGATCGGGCGGTGCCGTCTTGTCCAGGGCGATGGCGAGATTCTTCGCCAACTCCGCACACTGGGCCTCCAGATAAGCCTTCTGACACCAGCGGTCCTTGAGGACATGAAGGCCAGCCTCTGCTGTTTGGCCGTACAAAGGGTCGGTCATCGGTTGGCTCCAGACGAACGATACAGTGCCCAAGCGGCCACACGGGCGCTTCAGAGCGAGAAGTGAGATTATCGGGCCTATTTCAGTAGATGGTCGCGAAGGTTTCGAGGGTTGCCGACGACCCGAACGTGTTGTGTGGTGAAACCTGGGACAAGAGTCTGAGTCTCCCGGATAATGAGCGGGAGAAGATCCTTCTTCAAGTGGTTTTCCTGAGCACCAGTGTAGCCGAACACCAGCAACCGAGGAATAGAGTCGATCAATAACTCCTGCGGTTCGGGAGTGCGGTGCCGATCGAAGAACTTGCCATCGAGTTCGCGATAGTACCTCAACACAGCCTGGTAGCAGGAGCGAAGGGCAGCATTCGTGTCCCGTTTGACAAGCCAGCAATGGTAGTCAGCTAACTGATCACACACGGCCGGCCGGGTCGTCGATCTTAGGTCGCTGTTGGAGTAGAGTTTCGCCTCCGTGAAAGAGAGAGTTGCGTCATTCAAGCAGACCAGATCGACCCGCCCCTTGGATGAGCCCTCCGGTTCAAATTCGGGGTTCGCGGGGGCCGTAGCTTCTTCAAACCCTGCCTCCATGTCGATGACGCAGCCGTTCCGAGAAGCAATCACGTTCTCCCCACCACGTTCATCTCCGACAAACCTACGCGGGCGACTCTTGATGTAGCGGAGCTTCCGGATGTATTCATCCACGGTATTCACCACCGGCCGAGAGACGGGGACGGCCTCTGGCACCAGTTGAATGTAGGGATCGGTTTCGTGGCCTCCCGGCAGGGTCAGGTACTCGATGTGGACCGCGAGCTGGATCGTGTTGTTGACCCAGGTAATCCGCCCGATGGATCCGCCTCCGGCGTAGGCATTGATGGTGCCGTTCCGGATCGCCAGGAACACGTCCGGGTCATCTACCAGGTGTTTCCACCAGCTAACCGGGGTGGAGTTGTACAACCGGTTCAAGGCCTCAACGAACTTCGGAGAGAGCGTGCGTTTGATCGACACGAGGGCCTCCCACGCCATCAGGTGTTCTTCGATTTACAGAATGGTTCAGGTGTCCGAGTACGAAAACAGTTTGGTGAACTGAAGCCGCCGGTCTTCCGTAAACGCGGCATCCAGACAGGCGATCCTTCGCACATAGGCAGACACCCCTTTCTTGACGACCAGTTGCTGGGCGAGCTGGCTCGTGCCTTCCAGGATTTCTTGCCGCACGCCGCTTCTCGGGTTGTAGTTGCTCAGGACGATGTAAAGGTCCATGACTGGACCGGTGGAGACCGCTCCACCGTCTTTCGGGAGCGGGAAGGCGAAGCGATCCGGGTAGTGCTGCTGTAGTCGAGCGAGCTGTGAAGCTGTGGCCAGTTCCGCCGCATACATCAAGAGCTGCACGAGAGCGTAGAAGGGGTTCTTGTCGTTGCCCACCTTCACCTCGGCAATGATGGGCAGCTTGTCCCGGCTATTGGCCAGGAGCCAATCGAGACGCCGCACGCGAATGGAGCGTTCGTCGTTCTCGAAGGTCGCATTCCCGGTCGTTCGGGCCGGAACCAGTTCCCGGTCGATGTAGGTAAAGTCCAGTTCGGGACTCCCCGTCACCTCGGCGGTGCCGGCAGCTTTGAGCAATGCGGTCAACGACAGGGTGCCGCCGATCCCGTCGGTCCCTGCTGGATCAGGCAGTTCTTTTCGGGGCGGACGATCAGGGTAGAACGGTTCAGCGACGTTCGAGTATTCGCGGAAGCGTTCCACGCTTTTCTGGAAGAAGTCCGCCAGAATGCCCGGATTGCGATCCCTTCGGGCTTCTTCGACCATCGCCCGATGACACTCCAGGGAGGAGAACAGGTCGAAGAAGCCGTAAAGATGCCGCAGTTCGGTCAAAGGAATCTTCGGAGTTGCAGTGGCCATCGAAGTCTCCTCGGTGATTTCGATCAGGTGAAAGTGCCGTTGTTTTCAGCAGACGCCGACACGGCGACCCCTGCTGGTTTTCGGCAAGCGTTGAATGAAGGTTACCGAAGCTCGGTGACCACAGTGGGTCAGAGCCAGAAGTCCAAAGTGGACTGCCTCCCAGTGCCGAAGGCCAGGTGGTTGATTTGGAGCGGAAAACATGGTGGCCAATAAAAAGAGGAGCGACGAACACAAGGTCGCTCCAAGCAGCCCGACCAAGGGCATACCAGAACGGACCCTGGCCGCCGCTCCCTTTCGGGAGCGTGGTCAAGGACCGCTTCTGGTATTTCAAGAGCCCGAGGGCCCAGGTTGGTCGTTTGCTTGGAAGCAGTACTTTGACGCTCACGCGTCGATCAGGTTGTAAACGGGGTCGTCGCTTGGTCCCCGGTTTGGAATCGAATCTGTCTCCATGAACCGATCAGGACGACAAGGCACGATGCCCTGTCGATCCAGGAAATCAGGTTACAGCAGAGGCGGAGCAAAGTCCACCGTCCCCAGCACTTCGGAACGGAACACGTACCAGCCCATCCGTGGCGGACTAGCCAGCCGGGTAGGACGAGCAGAAAGTTCGCACCTTCACCCGAGGATCATCGATGGATAAGCAGAAGCCCGCTCACGAAATTCGTCTCGGCACGGTCAAAGCGGCGGTCTGGGAGAATATCACCCGAAGCGGTTCGTTCTTCAACGTGACGATTCACCGCCTCTTCAAGGAAGGGGAGGAATGGAAACAGGCGACGAACTTCGCCAGGAACGACCTCCCGCTCGTGGCCAAGGTGGCTGACCAGGCCCACAGCTGGATCTTCCAGCAGCAGGTCATTGGAAAAGAGTGGTCTCGCGAGGCAGACGTTTAGAGCGGTTTCGCGGGCGCCACTTTGTATACAACAACGGCTCGCCGATCACTTTTCGGCTTGTACTGGTGTACTGGATTCCGCTCAGGGAGTACTGGAAAACAAGGGAAATCCGTAGGAAGCCGTGCGAACACTTGCAACAAGATGAGAAGGTTGCTATGGTCACTATATACAGATGGGTTCAGCAGTTGCGTCGGAAGTCCGGTACGGACCTGTGAATTTCGACACGCTGGGGGTCACAGGTTCAAGTCCTGTAGCGCCCACTCTCATAACTCCTTAGCCGAGTGCTAGTTACAAACATTTCGAGCGCTGGAAGTACGCCATCGAAACCCGGATACTGCGGTTTTTACCGCAGATAGGGGCTTTCTATGGCACGCACTCCGAGTCGCATCCCTCCCAAGTACCCCAAGAAAACGTACAACGGACAGGCCCGGATCACCGTCCGCCTCGTGGACGGCCAGCGGCATGACATCCAGCTTGGGCCGTTCGGCAGTCCGGAAAAGGGCATCCGGGCACCTGCGAGCGGACAAAGGTGAGGCCAGTCCCCCAGGAGCATGTCAGCGTGGGGGCCTGGTGCTCGGTGGGAAGGAAGGGGCGGGCCGGGCCGGCTCGCAGTAGGTCCGGCACGCTGGCACCGAGACGAACTCCTTCTCCGGGTAGCGGAGGGCGGTGAGTTTGCCGCCGAAGACGCAGCCGGTGTCGATGTTGACCGTGCGGTTGAGCCACTCCGGCTCGGGCACCGGCGTGTGGCCGTAGACCACCATCGCCTGGCCCCGGTATTCGGCTGCCCAGTTGAAGCGCATTGGCAGCCCGAACTCGTCCGTCTCGCCCGTCGTTTCGCCGTAGAGGGCGAAGTCGCGCACCTTGCCCGACCCCCGGCCCTGCATCTCGGCCTTCATGCCGGCGTGGGCGACCACCAGCTTGCCGTCGTCGAGGATGTAGTGACTTACCAGGCCATCGAGGAACTCGGCCAGTTCCTTGCCGAACGGTTCTCGCAGGTCGGCCGGCAGGGCGTCGATCTCGGCCAAGGAGTTGCCGAGGCCGTGCGTGATCTGGACATCCTTGCCCCGCAGTTTTCGCATCAGCTTCATGTCGTGGTTCCTGCGTCTGGACCTGGGACAGGCGCAGGACTTCTCCGCGCTCGTCGCACTGCGTCGCCGCGGACCGGTTAGCCGCGGGCTGGGTCAGTACGTCGTTCGCGGCGTGAAACGCTGGCCGTTGCGCACGCCGTGCACGACGATCGCGGCCGATGTCGTGACCATGCTCCAGCGACCGCCGATGGCCAACTGCACGCTCGGGGTGGACCGGACGGGCTGCGGGCGACCCGTCGTGGACATGCTCCGGCAGCCGCGTCCCGCGGCCATGCTCCGGCCCATCCTGATTACTGCCGGTCATGAATCCAAGCCGGCCGAGTCCGGCGGCCACCACGTTCCAAAAAAAGAGCTGTGCGCCACCACGTACGTGCTGCTGCAAAGCGGCCGGCTGGAGATCCCGTCCACCATTCCCGAAGCTGCGGTGCTGGGCAAGGAACTGCTGGCGTTCCGCGCCAAGATCACCACCGCCGGCAACGAGACGCTGGAGAACGACTGGCGGTCTGCGGCGCACGACGACCTCGTGTTGGCCCTGGCCATCGCCGCCTGGCTGGGGGAGCAGGCCCAACCGTTCTACTTCCGGCTGGTCGATCGCTCCGACTGACCCCCGCCCACGGCGCGTCCGCGCTTCAGGGATCGTCCCAGACGCGCCGGGAGGCCCCAAGCCGGCCCGACAGCCACTTCGCGGCCCCGGACGCGCCACAAACGACGCCAGGCAGCCGCGGTTGCCGAGTATTTGGCCCATCGCCGGGACGGCAACGTCGAGGAGTACAACGCCGCCATCAAGGTGAAGGTGCGGGTGGAACACCGACTGGGGGAAGTGCTGACGGAAACGGTGAACCACGCCGGAAACCGCAGGGTGGGTAACAGTGTGTTATCCACTGCCGACCGGCATAGCCCCGATGCAGTCTTCCCGCGCTCAGCAGCTGGCGCGCATGCCGTGGGCGGACATCGAGGCGGCCGAGAAAGGAGTCGTCACTGGTGACGGCTTCGGAAAGCGGCTAATTTTGTGGATATGATGGAGCGCCAATTGGCGCTTCGATGGCAACGGCGAAATCCCGGCAAGGGACGCGCCCCGCCGGGATTCAACTCACGGTCGGATGCCGGCAGCCACGGCCGCGATCCGCTTGGCTCGCTTGCGCGGTTTCGCGGACGCCAGGGCGGCCTTGATGCGGTCCTTCCAGCCGTCGGGCCAAGTCTCTTCGTCCGGGGTGTCGAGAGCCGCCCGGCTGGCCTCGAAGAAGTCCACGCCGATGTTGACGGCCCAGAGCAGGCCGTTCACGTCCCAGTCGAGGGCGTAGCACAGCGGGCACGCGCAGTCCTTGTCGTGCGGATCCTTCCACCGTTTCAGCTCCAGCAGTACGCTGTAGGCGATCCGCAGCCCGGTCAAGGCCGTCCCGAAGCCGGGTGGGTGCTCCAAATCGGGTGCCTGGGTCGTCTTTTTCGCAAGTCGCGACTTCATTGTCGGTTCTCCTGGCGGTCATCGGGAGTTCGAGCCGGCAACACTGCCGGCCCTGCCAAGCCCCTTCTCGGTCCCGCGTCACTGCGGGTGGGTCAGTTCCCAGTCTTCCAGCGAGTCGGAGGGCACCGGCAGGTTCCGCACCGGGCATCCGTCCCGCAGCTGCACCGCCACGAAGCAGCAGAAGTGCTCCTTGAGCGGTGGGGCCATGCCTCGTTGAAGCGCGGCCCCGACCAGGTCACGGTACGTCAGCATCTGGCCCACGAGCCGCGCTTCACGGAGCGTGCCGCAGGTCAGGTACGGCACCCGCGCGTCGCGGAAGACGGCCGTCAACAGGTACTCGGGCAACACGGTCTCCTTTCGAGGTGAGGGACAGTGGCGGGTGGGGCATCTCTCCGACCCGCCGCGCAGCTGAACAGTAATAGCACGCTGTTGATGGTCGTGCGGCGACTACGCGCGTTGCTTCACGCGCCGGTTGCGGCCGAAGTTGAGGGCCCAGCGCAAGTGCTCGTCAAGACGCCGCACGGCCGCCGGTCCGGGACGCTCGACGGCGACCAGGGCCGCCCGTGCTCGTTTCGCTGCTTCGTAGGTGTCGGCGGCGCAGCGTTTCCCAATACCGACAATCACCGAGAATTTACGAGTGCGGCCGAATTGACTTGATAGCGCTTTGGATCTGGTGTAACTTCTCACCCGGCAATGCCTTCCAGGCTTTCGGCACGGGCGTGCGACTCGCCTTTTGATCCGTTGGTCGTGGGTTCGAGTCCCACCGCCTTCACTACAAATTGAATAATTAGAGCATCTTGTGGATTTGTGTGAACGAGTGGTTTGCGATGACGGTTCACATTTCACACCATTTCACAAAGCCTCCCAATCATGCGTGCTGAGGAAGACTTGATCGGGCGGCTGAGCTTGCACATCGAGGAGGTAATGGCCCCTTTTGCGGAAGCGGCGACACGGCTGACGACTATCCCGGGGGTGAGCCAGCAGGTGGCGGAAAGGGTCATCGCCGAGATCGGCCCCCGGATGGGACAGTTCCCGACGTCCGGTCACTTGGCCTCGTGGGCAGGGTTGAGCCCCGAGAAAAACGAGAGCGCCACACGACGCATGGCAACTACTGGCTGCGGGCCATGTTGGTGCAAGCGGCGTGGGCAGCCAGTCGGAGCAAAGACACCTACTTGTCGGCGCAATACCGGCGGTTGGCGAAACGGCGCGGGAAGAAGCGGACATCGGTGGCGGTGGGACATACGTTGCTGGTGATGATCTACCACGTGCTGCGCCAAGCGACGACCTACGCAGAGTTGGGGGCCAACTACCTGGACCGACAAGAGCCCGAGCGGCTACGCACGGTGCGTCGGCTGGGCCTGGAACACACGTTGGGTTCGCGCGGACGGCCCAAACAGCCGTTGCCGTAAAAAGAGCTGCGTGCTGCTCTGTAGAAAACCCCGCTTTTCACGGAGGGTGCGGCCGGCACAGCCGGCCCCCTACAGGCCTGAATTCTTGTAGGGCCGGCTGTGCCGGCCGCAACATACGGTACCGCAAAGCGCGGTGATCTACAGAGTAGCTGCATCCCCTTTATGAGGCCCTCATGCCCAAGAGAGCGCTTCGTGCCCCAACGGCTGCCGCAGTTCCGGCGACCGAGGAAATTGACGTCCTCTGGATCAGCGCCGGCCTGGGCTGCGACGGCGACACCATTGCGATCACTGCCGCCACGCAACCGAGTCTCGAAGACCTGATCCAGGGCGCCATTCCGGGCGTGCCGAAGGTCAACTTCCACAATCCGGTGCTGGCATACGATGTGGGCGATGCGTTCCTGGAGAAGCTCCGTCGCGCCGCGGAAGGGAAGCTCGGACCGTTCATCCTTGTCGTCGAAGGGTCGATCCCCAACGAGAAGAACAAGCAGGAAGGTTGCTGGGCCGGCTTTGGCATGGATGCGAAGACCGGGCAACCAATACCCACGTGCGACTGGATTAGGAAGCTGGCTCCGCGGGCATGGGCCGTGGTCTGTGCCGGCACCTGCTCCGCTTACGGCGGCATTCACGCCATGGCCGGCAATCCCACCGACTGTATGGGACTGCCCGATTTCCTGGGCTGGGACTGGAAGACCAAGGACGGCATCCCCATCGTCTGCGTGCCAGGCTGCCCGGTGCAGCCGGACAACTTCATGGAAGTACTCCTCTACCTGCTCAACCAGGCAGTCGGGCGGGCGCCGATGATCCCGCTCGACGACCGGCTGCGGCCAACGTGGCTGTTCGGCAGCACGGTCCACGAGGGCTGCGATCGCGGCGGCTATTACGAGCAGGCGGATTTTGCCAAGGACTATGGTTCATCGCGCTGTATCGTCAAGCTCGGCTGTTGGGGGCCGGTGGTTCAGTGCAACGTCGGCAAGCGCGGCTGGATGGGTGGCATCGGCGGCTGTCCCAACGTCGGCGGCGTCTGCATCGGCTGCACCATGCCCGGCTTCCCCGACAAGTTCATGCCCTTCATGAACGAACCGGCCGGTGCGATGCTCTCCACCGCCGCGATCGTGATGTATGGCCGTGCGGTCCGCGCGCTGCGCGGCATCACTCGCGGCTCCATGAACCGGGAGCCGAAGTGGCGCGGAACGGCAAAGGGGCCCGGCGATGCCTGAAAAGAAGCCCGCGAACCTCGTCGAGATGTCGTGGGACCCGATCACCCGCGTCGTCGGCAGCCTCGGCATCCACACCAAGATCGACTTCGCCAATCGCCGAGTAGTCGAGTGCCGAACCACCTCGTCGATCTTTCGCGGCTACAGCGTGTTCCTGCGCGGCAAGGACCCGCGCGACGCCCACTTCATCACCAGCCGTATCTGCGGCATCTGCGGCGACAACCACGCGACGTGTGCCTGTTACGCCCAGAACATGGCCTTTGGCGTCCGTCCGCCGGCCCTGGCGGAATGGATCATCAACCTCGGCGAAGCCGCCGAGTACATGTTCGACCACAACCTGTACCAGGACAACCTCGTCGGCGTCGATTTCTGCGAGCAGATGGTGAAGGAGACCAACCCGGGCGTGCTGGCGAAAGCGGAGAAGATGCTGGCGCCGCACTCCGCCCTGCACGGCTACCGCACGATTGCCGACATCATGCGAGCCCTCAATCCGTTCACCGGGGCCTTCTACCGCGAGGCCCTGCAGATGAGCCGCTTGACGCGCGAGATGTTCTGTCTCATGGAAGGCCGGCACGTCCATCCGTCGACGCTCTATCCTGGCGGCGTCGGCACGGTGCCCAGCGTGCAGCTCTTCACCGATTACGTCGTGCGGCTGATGAAGTACATCGAGTTCATGAAAAAAGTCGTCCCGCTCCACGACGACCTCTTCGACTTCTTCTACGAAGCACTGCCCGGCTATGAAGAAGTCGGCCGTCGGCGCGTGCTGCTGGGCTGCTGGGGATCCTTCAACGACCCGGCCGCGTGCGACTACACCTATGCCAACATGGCCGACTGGGGCCGGGCGATGTATGTCACGCCCGGCATCGTGATCGACGGCAAACTGGTGACGACGGACCTGGTGGAGATCAACCTGGGCCTGCGCATCCTCCTGGGCAGCTCGTTCTACCAGGACTGGCAGGAGTCCGAAACATTCGTGAAGGCCGATCCGCTCGACAATCCGATCGATCAGCGTCATCCTTGGAACCAGACGACCGTGCCGAAGCCGCAGAAGCGCGACTTCCAGGGCAAGTACACATGGGTCATGTCGCCGCGCTGGTTCGACAAGCGCACCGGCCAGCACCTGGCGCTGGACACGGGCGGCGGACCGCTGGCCCGCTTCTGGGTGACGGCACTGGCCGGGCTCGTCGATATCGGCGGCTACGTCAAGGCAACGGGGCACAGCGTCCAGATTCGCTTGCCTCGGACGGCGAACTTGCCCGAGGTCGAGCTAGAATGGAAGATTCCCAAGTGGAGCAACACGATCGAACGCGATCGGGCGCGGACCTACTTCCAGGCGTATGCGGCCGCTGCGGCGCTCTATTTCTACGAACGAGGCATCGAGGAAGTGTACGCCGGCCGCACACAGACATGGACGAGCTTCAAGGTCCCCGAGCAGGCGATCGGCTGCGGTTTTCACGAAGCGGTGCGCGGCGTGCTTTCGCATCACGTGGTCATCCGTGACGGGAAGATCGCCAACTACCATCCGTATCCGCCGACCTCGTGGAACGCCAGCCCGCGCGACTCGTTCGGCACGCCCGGTCCGTATGAAGATGCTGTCGAGCAGACGCCGTTGTTCGAGGAGAATGGTCCGGACAACTTCAAAGGCATCGACATCCTCCGTACCGTGCGCAGCTTCGATCCGTGCTTGCCTTGCGGCGTCCACATGTACCTGGGTGACGGCAAGGTGCTGGAAGTCCGCCACTCGCCCACGTTCGGGGCTCAGCTCGGAGGACCAGGATGACGGCACCGAACGAATCGAGCCTGCCTCAGCGACTTGCGGAGTTGGAGACACGGCTGCAGGAACTGGAGCGCAGCGGGCCGGCCGACGTCTGGCCCGAGGTGCGAGCAATGATCCAGACGGTGCTCGATTTTCACGGCGCCGGCCTGGCCCGGTTGCTGGAGTTGATCGACACGGCAGGCGAGTCGGGGCGAACCATCCTCGACCGCGCCGGCCAGGACGATCTCGTCGGCAGCGTCCTCTTGCTGCATGGCCTGCATCCCGTGACGCTGGAAGGGCGGCTGCGCGGGGCGCTGGAGCAGGTCCGGCCCTTCCTGCAATCGCAGGGAGCCGACGTGGACCTGCTGGGCGTGATCGACGACACGGTCCGTCTGCACCTGCGGCAGGCAGACCAGGGCTTCGCAGCCTCGGGATTGACCCTGCGTGCGGCGCTGGAGGAAACGATCTGGTCCCGCTGTCCCGATATCCACGGCATCGCCTTCGTCGAACCGACGGTAGTGCGTTTCCCGCTGCCGCTGGTCGGTCAGCGCTCCTGACGCCGGGCGCGAGGAGGAACCATGGCCGGCAACAAGCCCGCCCCAATGAGTTCGCCAGAAACACTGCCGACCGCGGAAGAAGCTACGGCCGCTCTCCGCGAACTGGCGGGCCCCTTGCAACTGCGTCGTCCCGCGGCAAAAACTGCCGTTGCATCACGACCGTCGGCTCCGATCGCGGTGTCCGCGGTTGTTGCCCCGTTCGAGCCGGTACGGGCACTGTTCGGCAGTCTGCCCGACCTATTGCCCGATCCCCTGGTCGTCATCGATGAGAGCGGAACGATCGTTCTGGCCAATGCGCCGACGGAAGAGGTGTTCGGTCATCGCCGCGAGGACTTACTGGGCAGCCCGGTGGAATTGCTGATTCCGGAGCGCTTTCGTCAGGAACACGTCGGGCATCGCAACGGCTACTTCCAGTCTCCCGACAAACGTCCGATGGGCGCGGACTTGAAACTGTTCGGCTTGCGCAAGGACGGGCGCGAGTTCCCTGTCGAGATCAGTCTGAATCCGTTGCACACCGAAAACGGCTGGCTCGTCATCAGCACCGTGCGCGACATTAGCGAGCGCGTGCGGCTCGAAGCGCGGTATCGGACGCTCGTCGAGGGCATCCCGGCCGTCACGTTCATGGCCGGGCTGGACGAAGGGATCGTCAGCGAGATCTACGTCAGCCCGCAGATCGAGCAGCTACTCGGTTTCTCGCAGCAGGAGTGGCTCGAAGACCCGATCCTCTGGTATCGGCAGCTGCACGTTGACGATCAGACGCGCTGGCACGAGGAGTTTGCCCGCACCTGTGCCACCGGCGGCCCGTTTCGCGCCGAGTATCGGTTTGTTGCCCGCGATGGCCGCTCGGTCTGGGTACTGGGCGAGGCGAAGGTGGTGCGTGGCGACGACGGCCGACCGCTCTTCATGCAGGGCATCGCCTTTGACATCACGGCGATGAAACAGGCCGAGCACCAGGCCTGCCCTTCGCCCGCCCGTGGAAACTCCGCCCGCCCCACGGAATCCGCCGCGCGCCAAGACGGGCAAGCCGGGCGCCAGGAGTCGTTCCACAAAACCAGTTGCCAGGGCGCCGCGCGGCAAACGGCCGCGGCAGTGACGTCACGCGGCGGGCAGCTTGACGATGGTCAGCCAGAAGTCCTCGAGCGAACGCACCGCTTCGATGAAGTCGCTGACGGCCACCGGTTTGGTGACGTAGCAGTTCGCATGCAGATTGTAGGCTTTGAGCACGTCGGTATGCTGGTCGGACGTGGTCATGACAACCACGGGAATTCGCTTCAGGTCCGGATCGTTCTTGATCTGCTCGAGCACCTCGCTGCCGTCCATGCGCGGCATGTATCAGTCGAGCAGGATCAGATCGGGGCGCGTCGCCGCGGAGTAGGTCCCCTGACGGCGCAGGTAAGCGATGGCCTCGACCCCGTCTTCGACCCAGTTGACGCGATTGCGGACCTTGCCGGTCTTGAGCGCGTTCATGGTGCGCTTGGCATCGTAGTCGGTATCCTCGACCAGCAGGATCTCGATCGGCTCGCCGGCGGAGGGTTCCGCGGCGGTCTTGCGCGTCCGCAGCTGTGGACTCTTGGCCTTGGTCTTCATGGTTTTCTCCTTACCCGCTTTTGCGCCTGGTGGACGGGCGGCGGGGCTGGTTTTGCGCTTCACAACCGATTTCCCTTCCGTTTCGTTTCGTTCGAGCGTGAGCCGACGGCCCCGTGGGCGCAGTCCGGGGCCGTCGACCCTTCCAGAACACCTCGAGGAACTTCATGGCCCGGGCGAACTGTTCGAAGTCCGCGGGCTTTGTCACGAAGGAGTTTGCATGGCCGTCATAGGCGGCACAAATGTCTTGGGGATGGTCGGAAACCGACAGGATGACGATCGGAATCCGACGCAGGGTCGGGTCGCTCTTGATTTCCTCCAAGACCTCGCGTCCCTCTTTCTTGGGCAGGTACCAGTCCAGCAGGATCAGGTCGGGCTGCCAGCGCGGGCGTTTGCGGCGCAACAGTTCCAGGGCTTCGTCGCCGGTCTCGGCCACGCGAACCCGGCAACGTAGCCGGGCCTTGCGCAGGGCCCGGATGGTGCGGTCGACTTCCGACGGCGTGTCGTCGATCAGAAGAACCTCGACCGGGCGGTCCCGGGCGGACTTCGCCGGCGTCGCACCAGTCCTTGCAGGTGACGCTTTCATCGCGGCATCCCTGAGATCCGGCTTCCGTCACACCGGCCAGGCGGTCAGCGCACGGAGTAGCACGATGAGGAAACCCGGACACGTTGGCGGCGCATGATCCGCAGCAGCGTCGTTGCTGTCCGGCAGCAACGGACTCGACGAACGGGGCTCGATGGGAACCACCCGCGATGGGGCGTTCGCATCCGTTCGGCTGGGATCCGCGTGAATGTTGATTCCCATGGTTAAGCGGCCCACGTCGAGAACGCGCTGAACAGGACGCCGACAAAGCGCTTCCAGCCCTGCGTCGCGGCGATGCCGTTGGTTTGCGAATTGCGAATGACGTTGATGGTGGACGTGTGCGTGAGATTCAGCATTGAAGTCTCCCGAAAGGGTTGGATTTGATCGCGGTCTCTACCCTTAGGGACCAATCTCGCAAGCATCTCTCAGAGAAATTGCCATAAGTGATTGATAGACAACAAGAAATAAAATGCCGTCTCGCAAGAAATGTCACTTGCGCGAATGGGCAGGAGTCGTAGGGTGCGTCAAGTGGTGTTCAAGCGTATACAAGCGGACGCACCGGCCGCTGCAGAGACGTTTTGGCTTTGCCAGGGCTGATGGGGCCGCGCGACTTCGCTTGACGCACCTTATGCGCCTCGACAACCTTGAATGGAAGGGTTGACGTAGGCCCCGCGAGCCGAGCGGAGCTTGCAGTGCCGCTCGCCTCGCGGCACCTACCGGGCATCAGTCATCGTCGGGTTCCTCTGGACTGCCATCGCGATTGTCCGGCGGGTTCCTCTGGACTGCCATCGCGATTGCCGTGCGGCCGGCGCTTATCGCCCTTGCGCAAGTCGAGCGCCCGTTTGATGAGCAGGTCGCGGTACAGCGTGCCATAGTGGCATTTGAGCTTTTCCGCGTACTGCTCCACGGTCCATTCCGGATAGGACTGGATCAGGATGAGCGCCTTGATGCGACGCTCCACGTCCTTGGGCAGCGACGGTTCCAGGGGAGGGGCGGGACTGGCTTCGTCGAGCATGTCACGCAGCGAGACGCCGAGCCGGACTTCCGCTTCCCGCGCATCGCCTCCGCACTCTTGCAGTGTGAGAGTCTATCCGGAGAGTTTTCCCATGAAATTAGGGGGCCTTGGTGATTCATGCGGGGCCTGAAACCGGATGATCGCCGAAATATCCAGCAGAAAACGCGATTCAGGCGTGATCGCAATTCCAGGATACCCCTAGTTTCAAGCGTTTCTTTGCAGATAGACTCTAAGAGTAACCAGCTCCTTCTTGAGCATGTCCTGCAACAGGGAGTACAGGTGGTTCTTGCCGCTGCTGAGAGCGCAGGAGATGGCGACTTGCAGGCCTGTGACGGCCCGCTGTTCGATGTTCTCTTCCTCGAAGGTGAGATCGCGGGGCAGGATTTCGGGCTGCTGCCCCCGGCAATGGACCACCGCACGGCGCAGAACAAGCTGGAGTTCGCGCACGTTGCCCGGCCAGGAATGCTCTCGAAGCCGCCCCAGACCGCGGTCGCGCACCTTGGGCACGCGTGGCATGCGCGCCATGGCCGCTTCCCGAGCCAGCAGATGCCGCGCCAGCGGTTCCAGGTCTTCTGCGCGTTCCCGCAGCGGCGGCAGATGAAGCGTCTCCCCGCTGAGCTGAGCGAGCAGCTCGCGGCGAAATCTCGCATCGCCAATCGCAACCAGGTCGCGGCGCGAGGCGGACAGCACCCGCACATCGATCGGCACCGCTTCGTTGCTGCCCAGACGCGTGACCTGCCGCTCTTCCAAGACGCGCAAGACTTCCTCCTGCAAGGCCCGCGGCAGCTCGCCCACTTCGTCGAGATACAACGTCCCGCCGCTGGCGTACTCGAACTTCCCCTTGCGAAGCTTGCCTTCGCCGCGGAAGCCAATCTCGTGGCCGAACAGCTCGTCGCGGAGCAGGTCGTCGTTAAACGTATTGCAGCGCATCGCCACGAACGGCTTGCCCTGGCGCGGCCCGTGGTCGTGAATGGCACGGGCCACGAGGTCCTTGCCGGTCCCGGCTTCGCCGAGGATCATCACGGGCTGCGTGATCTTGGCAACGCGCCCAATCCCTTTGTAGACCTCTTGCATCGCCCGGGTCTTGCCCACCAACTGCGGCTCGGCCAGCGTGTCCGGCGGAGCGTCGCCCGGAATCGCGATCGGAGGCTCCTGGGACCAGATGTCCAGGGCCTCGTCGATCAGCGGTTTGAGCTCCCGGACCAGCTCCTCGGTCGGCTGCTTCTGCACATAGGCGAAGGCGCCCCGGTTCATCGCTTCGATGATTGTCTTCGGGTCGCCGTCACCAGTGACGAGGACCACCGGGACCTTGATGCCGCGTTCTTCCAGCTTCTTGAGAAACTCGATGCCCGACAGCTTGGGCAAGAAATTATCCAGCAGCACCAGCGCGAACTCGCCGCTCGCCAGCCGCTCCAGAATGGCATCGTCCGCTTCTTCCGCGCACGCAGCCTTGTGGAGCGGCGCGAGTCCGCGGCTCAGCCGGGCACTGAAGTCCGCGTCGTCGTCAATCAGCAGGATCTTGGGCATCGATCGGGCTCGTGGGCAATGAGAGAGGATCGCGATCATTGTATCGGCGTGGGGAACGCTTGCCGCCATGGACAAAGTCGAGCCCTTCGACACGACCCACGGACCGACGCTTGCCACCGGGGCGGCTGCCTTCGAATACGGCTCAATCATCCGCAACGATCTAGTACTACAGCGCAACATTCCGCGGAACGATCCGCGCAACGTCTGTAGCCGCAGGCTTCAGCCTGCGGAGTGAATGTACGGCACCTGCGACGCCACTCCGCAGGCTGAAGCCTGCGGCTACAGACGGTTCCGGTGAATCGTGCTTCCAAACCAGCGCTGTCGTACTAACCGATTCGCTGGCCTCTCAGCCTGCGCCTGTGGTCTGCGCGTTGCGTTTGCCACCGCGCTGTTTGGCGGGGCGGACCGGGACGGCTTTCGTTTCCCGCAGCGCGACCTCGGCTGGGAATTGCAGACCCGTTACGAGTTTGCGGATCATCGTCAGGCTCAACGGCCGCCGCCGGCTCAGCACTTCCGAAACCTTGCTTTTACTACCGATATATGGAATCAGATCCCTGGGCTTGAGCCCTTCCTGCTCCATTCTGAAGCGCAGGGCCTCAATCGGGTCGGGAAGATCGATTGGGTGTGCATTCTCTTCGTAGTTCTCCACCAGAAGAACAAGCAGTTCCAGTTCATCTCCCTTGGCTGTCCCGGACTTGGCGTCGAAGATCTTCTCAATGCGGCGCAGCGTTGCCTCGTACTGGGCCTCCGTTTTGATGACTTTCGGTTTCATGTCATGCTCCCCCAGTCAGATCGTCTGGGGATCAATCGCATCGTATTCCTTGTGGGTTCCCACGAACCGGATGTAGACGGTGTAGAAATCGTAGTTGATCCATACCACCAGCCGGTATTTGTTTCCGCGGACATTGAAGACGACGCGGCCGCCCATCAAGATGCTCGCGCTGCCATAGCTGGCCTTCACGTCGGCAGGCGAAGCCCACTCGGCGTTCCTGGCTTCCGCGTACCAAGCCTCCAGCGCCGCTTTCGTGCCCGGCACCTTCGCCCAGTAATCCTTGAGCGTTTTCCTCGAGATGATGCGCATTTTCTTGTACCGTGCGATCTGCATTCTGTCAAGAACGGAGTTCCCTTTTTGGGAACCTCTTGGCGGTTCAACCATCGTTCATCAATCGGTCGCCTGGAGTGCATCCCGCCGAAGTCCTCGGCGTGGGGCGACTCCTCAAGCGTCGGCGACGAAGCATGTTACCTCCGTGGGGTTACACCACTCCACTGCTTCCTGGGAACGAACGCATGCAGGTGGGGAGTGGCGATTCGATCGACGAATTCCGGGCATCGGCACGTCCTGCAATTGGCGATTGCGGCCCTCGTCGTTGAGAGGGAGAATGTCCGCTCGCTCTATTCGGGGAACGTGCATGTGCCTTGGCATTCCCGGAAAGGTCGTCGAAGTCTATCGCGAACACGACCTGCTGATGGGCAAAGTCGATTTCGGCGGCGTGTGCAAGCGCGTTTGCCTGGAGACGGTGCCGGAGATCGCGGTCGGCGACTATGCACTCATCCACGTCGGCTTCGCCATTTCGCGGATCGATGAAGAGGAAGCCCGCCGCGTGTTCGCGCTGCTGGAAGAGATGGGCGAACTGGACGACCTGAACCGATGAAATACCTCGATGAATACCGCGATCCCAAGGCAGCCGAGACGCTGCGACGAGCGATTCGTGCCGCGACGACCCGGCCGTGGACCTTGATGGAAGTCTGCGGCGGGCAGACGCACACGATCGTCAAGTACGGCATCGACGGGCTGCTGCCGCCGGAGATCGCGCTGGTTCACGGGCCGGGTTGCCCTGTCTGCGTGACGCCGCTGGAAACGATCGACCAGGCCATCGCGATTGCCGCCCGTCCTGACGTCATCTTCTGTTCCTTTGGCGACATGCTGCGCGTGCCGGGCAGCGAACGCGACCTGCTGACGGTCAAGGCCCGTGGCGGCGACGTGCGCGTCGTCTACTCGCCGCTCGATTGCTTGAAGCTGGCGGAGCAGCATCCTGACCGCACCGTGGTCTTCTTTGCCGTCGGATTTGAGACAACGGCGCCGGCCAATGCGATGGCGGTCTGGCACGCCCAACGGCGCGGCGTGCGCAATTCTGCCGTGCTCGTTTCCCATGTCCGTGTGCCGCCCGCGATGACAGCCATCCTGTCAGCGCCAGCCAATCGCGTGCAGGGATTCCTGGCCGCCGGGCATGTCTGCACCGTCATGGGCTACGAAGAATACGAACCTCTGGCTGCCCGCTTCCATGTGCCCATCGTCGTCACCGGCTTCGAGCCGCTCGATCTACTCCAAGGCATCTATCAGGGCGTGCGGATGCTGGAGGAAGGACGAGTCGGCGTCGAGAACCCGTATGCCCGTGCCGTCACGCGCGAAGGCAACCCGCATGCGCGCCGGCTGATCGACGAGGTCTTCGAAGTGACCGATCGCGCCTGGCGCGGCATCGGCACGATCCCCGCCAGTGGCTACCGACTCCGGGCTCGCTACCAGGACTTCGATGCCGGCCGGCGCTTCCCCGTGACAGCTCGGCCGGTGCGCGAAGCGACGGAGTGCATTGCCGGTCTGATCTTGCAAGGCGTCAAGAAACCGCGCGAGTGTCCCGCGTTTGGCGGGCGCTGCACGCCGGAGCGGCCCCTGGGAGCGACGATGGTGTCTTCGGAAGGAGCCTGTGCCGCCTACTATCACCACGGCCGACTGCACACTCTCGGAAGTAGGACCAATGCCTGACACGCCCAACATGGACGGCTGGCAATGCCCAACGCCACCCGCGGCGCCGGAACAAGTGCTCCTCGGCCACGGCAGCGGCGGCCGGTTGAGCGCCGCTCTGCTCCGCAACCTGTTCATTCCGGCGTTTCGCGACCTGGGGCTCAATGCGGAGGAGGACCAGGCGAGCCTTTCGCTTCCGTGTGCGGAGCCGAACTCCCTCCGTCTGGCCCTGACGACTGATTCTTATGTGGTCCGGCCCATCTTCTTTCCGGGCGGAGACATTGGCCGGCTGGCGGTCAACGGCACGATCAACGATCTGGCGGTGGGCGGCGCCCGGCCTATCGCTCTGGCTGCCGCGTTCATCCTGGAAGAGGGACTTGCCCTATCGGACCTGCAACGCGTCGTCGCTTCCATGCGCGATGCCTGCAAGCAAGCGGGCATCAACCTGGTCACCGGCGATACCAAGGTCGTCGATCGCGGTAAGGGCGATCAGCTATACATCACGACTACCGGCTTCGGCATTGCTCCACCGGGCGTCTCACTGTCGGTGCGCAACCCGCGTCCGGGAGACCGGGTCCTGGTTTCCGGCACCATCGGCGACCACGGGATCGCGATCATGTCGGTGCGGGAAGGGATCGAATTTGAGACAGTCCTGGAAAGCGATACGGCACCGCTGTATGACCTCGTGGTTGCGATGCTCGAAGCCTGTCCGACCTTGCGGTGGATGCGCGACCCGACACGCGGCGGGCTGTCCAGCGCTCTGAACGAGCTGGCGACGACGGCACACGTCGGCGTGCAGCTGACCGAGGCGGCGCTGCCGATCCGCACCGAAGTTCAGGCAGCGTGCGAAATGCTGGGCCTCGACCCGCTCTACGTCGCGAACGAAGGGAAACTCGTCGCGGTGGCTCCCGCCGACGATGCCGGCCGCCTGTTGGCCGCGATGCGCGGGCATCCGCTGGGGCGCAAGGCCGCGCTGGTTGGCGAGGTCGTGGCGGACCATGCCGGCGTCGTCACCCTCCGCTCGTTGATCGGCGGCGAACGCGTCGTGCCCATGCTGGCGGGCGAGCAACTGCCGAGGATCTGTTGACGGACGCGAGTGACGTCAATCCGGCTTGCGAGTTCAGCGTGCGCCGTCTACGCTTGAAGGCGCGTACCACACAGCCGATGAAGCCCACGATTTGAACAGGAGCAGGATGCGCATGAGCCCCGAAGTCCCCCTTCCGCAGAGTTCATCCACGGACACTCCACCGGATGCGGCGCGGCTCCACCTGGAGCGCGGCATGGCGCTGGCACGTCAGGGCGAGCATCCGGCCGCCGCCGCCGAGTTCACGCGGGCGCTGGAGCTGAATCCGAGCCTGGCGCCTGCGTACAACAACCGCGGCGTGACCCGGTTTACCTTGAATGCGCTGGCGGATGCGCTCACCGATTTCGGCGAAGCCCTGCGGCTCGACGCTCGCTACGCGGGGGCCCATTTCAATCGCGGGCACGTCTACCTCAAGCAGCGGAATTATCGCGCGGCGCTGGCCGATTTCACCGCGGCCATTGAGCTGCATCGCCGGTATGCCGATGCCTACTTCCAGCGCGGGATCGTCCGCGTCGCGCTGGACGATCCGGCGGGGGCGCTGGCCGACTTCGACAATGCCATCCGCCTCCAGCCACGCAACGTGGAGGCTTACGTCCAGCGTGGCTTGCTGCATTTCAAGCAGCGCGATCCGCGCTCGGCGATCGTCGACTTCTCCGCGGCGCTCGCACAGAAACCCGACCATGGCGACGCGTACTTTCACCGCGCACTCGCCTTTAACCGGCTGTGGAACTTCGGGGCGTCCGTGGCTGACTTCGACCACGCGCTGGCACTTTTCGACCAGAAGCGGCAGCCGCCGCGGCAGCTGTGCCGGCTCTACACGTACCGCGCCAATGGCCGCTATCACCTGGACGATCTGAACGGGGCCGTCGCCGATTACCGCATCGCCGAGAGATTGAGTCCCGAGACCTATGCCAGCACCGTGGTGGGCACGCTTCAGCACGACGTCAAGGAAGACCTGGCAAGCGTGCTGTCCAACTGCGCCGAGCACTTCGCCCGAAACCCGCATGACAGCATCACCAACCTTCGCCGCGCCATCATCCTGATCATTGCGGGGCGCAAAGCAGAGGCCTGGCTGGACCTCGAACAATACTTCCTGCACTGCGGCGTGTCGGCGATCGATTTGCCCCGGGCCAAATTGCTCGTCGACATGGCCGGCGACGATGCGGACAAACGCAAGGCTGCGGAGTTGCTGAGCCAAGCACGTGCGCGGGAAGGTCCCGCACCCGGTGGCAATCCCGCCCAGCCCGCGGCGCCGATCGAATTGTTCCAACAAGCGCTCAATCGCTTTCTCGCCGCGGAGCGGCTTCCGGAGGAGGAAGTCCAGCGTGTGCAGGCGAAGCAGTTGCAAACGCTGCTGCACCATGCGGTTCGCCACGTCCCGTTCTACCGCGAACTATATCAGCGGCACGGGGTGCAGGTCGAGACGATCAAGGGCGCCGACGATCTATGGCGGCTGCCGGCTTTCGGCAAAGAAGACCTGCTACGCGGCCAGGAGCGCGATTATGTGGATGAGCGCCAGGACTTGACGAAACTGGTGCGGCGGCGCACCAGCGGTTCGCTCGGGCACGCGTTGAGCATGTTCGCCACGCTGGACGAAGCGATCACCCAGCAAGCCGCCCTGTGGGCCGGCTGGGTCGGCCGCGGCGTCCAACCCGGCGACCGATTGCTAATGCTCTCCGCCCCTCATCTGGAGCAACGGATACCGGGCTTCGAGAGCGAGTTCATCCCGGTATCCATGCCTATCGACGAAGTCTTGGGCCGATTCACGGCCTTTGCTCCCACCGTCGTCGTCGGCTCGACCGAGGTCATCGCCCTATTGGCCGAGGCGACGCGCAAAGGCAACCTCTCCGCTCGCCATTCGGTTCGCCGCGTGTTCCCGTTCGGGCAAACGCTTTCGCTTCAGCTCGACTCCATGATCCGTGCCGGCTTCGACAATGCCGAGGTCTTCGACCTGTACGGCTCGGTCGAAGCGGTGTGGATGGGTGTCGAGTGCGAGCGCCACCATGGTCTGCACGTGCCCAGTGATCGTGTCATTGTTCAGGTGTGCCGTCGCGGCGAGCCGGAGCGCCCCGCCGAGCCAGGAGAGCTAGGCGAAGTGATTATCACGGCGCTGGAGCACGTGACGACGCCTTTCATCCGCTATCGGATCAAGGACGTTGCTGTCCTCGACCCATCGCCTTGCGCTTGCGGTCGAACGTCGCCGCGGCTGCGTCGACTGGAAGGACGGGTGCAGGACTTCTTGGTCTCTTCGCACGGGGACTGGGTTGCTCCCGGCGTCATCCAGACCGATGTGGCACACGCGCAGGAGGCGATTCTCGATCATCGAATCGTTCAGGAATCGCCCGGCCAGGTAAGTGTCAGCATCGTTCCCAGCCCCGCGTTCGATGACGCGGAGCGCAGGCGGATCACTGAAGTGATCCACTGTCATCTCGGTGCGGTTAACGTCCGTGTCGACGTCGTTGCGGTCATTCCCGCCGACCCCGGCGGCAAGCGACGGCGCGTGTACCGGACCTTTGAGCTGTAACGCTACCGTTCGGCGAGACAATCACTGCCCTGCGGACGGCAGCACCGCCAACAACACTTTGCCGTTGGCATGCAGTTCACCACGCGGTGCAAGGTCGGAGAACACTTCAATGCCGATGGCCCCCGGATCGCGGTCGTAGAAGAGGACTTTGATGGGATAGATGCCCGCATCCGCGAATGAGGCCCAGCCGACGTTCTCCGGAGCGTCGGGACTGTTCATGGCGCCAAATCCCGGCCGGCTATGGACGACGACGTTGCCGATGGAAACCTCCGCCTGGTCGTCGCAAGGCGCCATGATCTTGCAGGCTCCTGCGGCGCCGACCCGGATGTAGCCGGTGAAGACATAGATCGTGCGGCTGCCGATCGCCGTGTCGAAACGCTGGGGCGGCGGCGGCCCCGTTCCCTTGCGTCGGGCGAACTCCTTGTCACCGAGCAGGAACTGACCGAGCGTCGTCTCGTAGGGCTTGACGGTGCCGGTCGGGCCGGGTGGGAAATCGATGGCGCGCAGGTTCAGATCGTACGCCACGTCCGGCTTGTGCGTGGCGATCCAGTCCTTGGCGATCTTCAGCGAATCGATGCCCTGCGCGTCCTTGGGATAGAAGTCGTAGAACTCGACGCGCAGGCCGTGGACCTGTTGCGGCCCGACGCGCGATTCCAACGGCACCGGCACGCCCCTTGGATCGAACACGGGCAATGGCTTCGTGTCTTGCGCGACCGGCGCCGATGGCGTTCGTTGGCTACTGCCGGGTCGAAGGATCGCGAAGAGCACCACACTCAGCGTGAGCAATACTACAGCTGCGGCAATCCAGAGCTTCCGTATTGGGATCGGTCGCCGACGTCCTACAATCGGTGCTGGCGCCTCGCCGGCCGCGGTGCCAGGCCAGCGTCGAGATGCCAACGCCGCAGCCAACTCCCCAGGCGTCTGGTACCGGCCTTCGGGAGCCTTGGTCATCAGCTTGCGGACTACTTCGGCGACGCCTGCGGGCACGTCCGGGCGCAACGACTCGACGGGCGGCGGATCTTCGAACTGGTGCTTGTAGATCTTGGTCGCCGCGGGATCGCCGGCATAGGGGGCGCGGCCGGTCAACAGGTGATAGAAGGTGCAACCCAGGCTGTAGAGGTCGGCGCGAATATCGACTCCATGCGAGTTGCGGCCTTGTTCCGGCGACAGGTAGTCGAGCGTGCCCATGACCGTGCCGGTCTCGGTCAGCGAACTGCTGTCCGTGCCGTCATTGCCGGCATTGGTGAGACGCGCCAGGCCCAGATCGAGGATCTTGACCACTCCTGCATCTCGGCTGACGAGAAGATTGGACGGCTTGATGTCGCGATGGACCAATCCCTTCTCGTGCGCATGCTGTAGCCCCAGCGCGGCCTGGCGGATGTAGTCGCAAGCCTGCTCGACCGACAGCGGACCGCGCTCCTTGACGAGCTTGCCCAGGTCGGCGCCTTCGACATACTCCATGACGAGGATCTGGGTGTCCGCCACCTGGTCGGCGTCGAAGGCATGGACGACGTTGGGATGCGAGAGCTGTGCCGCGGCCTGCACCTCGCGGCGGAAGCGACGCACCGCATCGGGGTGGGTCAGCCGCTCCTTGCGGATCAATTTGACGGCCACGATCCGGTGCATCTTCGCATGCCGTGCCCTGAACACCTCTCCCATACCGCCTTCGCCCAGTCGCTCGAGCAGGACGTACGGTCCCAACACCAGGCTTGCTGCCCGATCTTGAAGGAGCTGATTGACTTGAAAGGCGCTGAGCCAGCCGCGCCGCAGCAGTTCTTTGGCAAGGGATTTGGAATCGGGGAAGCGCGCGGATAAATCGCCCAGCTCGTCGCGTTGGGACGGCTCCAGCAGCGGAGTGAGACGCAACGCATCGACCAGCTCGGCGGCAGACGTTAGCGCCACGCAGCACCTCAAACCGGCGACCAGGACCGTTGAGGTGATCGTATTCGCTCCGGCGCGGCGACGCAACCGTCCGGGTGGTCGAGGGTGCAAACCCGTTTCTGCGCGACCTGCTTGGTCGAAGCCTTCGCCCTCGTGACCGGGCTCTGCCCGGTCACGCACTGCCGGCGAGGCTCTGCCTCGCGGCAGTGAACGGTCCGCCCTCTGCCGGTCCAGCCGGGGACGGGCTCGCGAGGCAGAGCCTCGCCGGCAGTGCGTGACCGGGCAGAGCCCGGTCACGAGGGAAACGACCGCGCCGATGGGCGCAGAAACGGGTTTGCACCCGGTGGTCGAGTTAGGATTGCGGAAATAACGGCGAGGCGGTAACCTGAGCCCTCTTGCTGTATTGACGAAGACGATTGCGCGCCAGGCCAGGGAAGGCAAATGAGCGATTCAGCACGCAAGGTTCGCACTGCGATCGACCATTTCACTGGTTTCAGCCTTCCTATCTCCGAATGCGCGGCCCGGAAGTGCCACTCCCTCCGAACGATCCACCAAGATGAGCGTTGCGTTCCTCCCGACCGCGTTCCGCCAGTGCACACGCGTTCCGATGCTGTCCGTGTGAACAGGCCATCGAGGGTAGACAATGTCAAGCGCCGTGCCGGCCCGCGAAAAGTTCTACGTTGAGATCGTCAAACCATCCCACTACGACGACGACGGCTATGTGATTCAGTGGCTGCGGGCCTTCATTCCCTCCAATTCGCTGGCCTGCCTGTACTCGCTGGCCCATGCGGCGGGCGAGCGGCGGGCGCTGGGGGAACACGTCGACGTCATCGTGAACGCGTGCGACGAATCGAACACGGTGATCCCCGTGCGCAACATGATCCGGCGCATGAAAGCGTCCGGCGCGCGCGGCCTGGTGTTGCTGGCGGGCGTGCAATCGAACCAGATGCCGCGCGCCGCCGACCTGGCGCGGGAGTTCCGCGCGGCCGGGATTCCCGCGGTCATTGGCGGTTTCCACGTCAGCGGCTGCCTGGCGATGCTCCCCGACATGCCCGCCGACCTGCGCGCCCTCCAGGACGACGGCATCGTCCTCTTCGCCGGCGAGGCCGAGGGACGGATGGAGCAACTCCTGATCGATGCCTACCGTGGTGAACTGAAGCCGGTCTATAACTTCATCAAGGACCTGCCCGACCTGCGCGGCCAGGAGATGCCGTTCCTGCCGCCCACGGCCGTGCGCCTCTCGCTGTCGACGGTCACCTTCGATGCCGGCCGCGGTTGTCCGTTTCAGTGCAGCTTCTGCACGATCATCAACGTCCAGGGTCGCAAGTCGCGCTATCGCGATGCCGATGATGTCGAGCGCCTGGTGCGGACCAATCTCGCCCAGGGCATCACGCGGTTTTTCATCACCGACGACGATCTGGTGCGGAACCGGAACTGGGAACCGATTTTCGACCGCCTCATCGCCCTGCGCGAGCAGGAGGGCTGGATCCATTTGAAGCTGATGATCCAGGTGGACACCCAGTGCCACAAGGTTCCCCGGTTCATCGAGAAAGCGGTGCGCGCCGGCTGTACGCGCGTGTTCATCGGCATGGAGAGCGTCAATCCCGAGAACCTGGCGTCGTCGCGGAAGCACCAGAACCACGTGGACGAATATCGCATCATGCTGCAGGCCTGGCGGTCGCGCCAGGTGCTGACGCAGGCCGGCTACATCATTGGTTTTCCCGCGGACACGCCCGAATCGGTCGAACGCGACATCCGCATCATTCAGCGCGAGCTGCCCGTCGACATCCTCGAGTTCTTCATGATGACGCCGCTGCCTGGCTCCGCCGATCACCGGGACCTCTATCTCAAGGGCGCCTGGCTGGAACCGGACTTGAACCGCTACGACAGCGAGCATGCCGCCTCCAAGCATCCGCGCATGAGTGGGGAGGAATGGCAGGCCACTTACGAGCGCGCCTGGGACCTATACTACAGTCCGGAGCACGTGGAGACGCTCATGCGCCGCGCCATGGCCGGCGGCACCCGCATGAATCGGTTGACGGGCGCGATCTTCACCTTTTACGGGAGTCGCCGCTTCGAGAAAGTCCATCCGCTTCAGTCCGGCGCGTTCCGCCTCAAGGTCCGCCGGAACCGCCGCCCCGGAATGCCGAGGGAAAATGTTTTCCTTTTCTACGCCAAGCGCCTCCGGGAGTACCTGATCACGTATATCACTGGCGGACTCTACTACCTGTGGTTGAACCGGCTGCGGAAGCGCATCGAACGCGACCCAAACGCATCGACCTATACCGATGCGTCGTTGGCCGTCCCGGCGGGCCATACGGTCGGCGGCGGCCGCCGCGCGGTGCACATGCCGGACCTCGCTCCGAACGAGACCCGCGACGCCGACTGGTATCGAAACTTCAAGAAGAGCCGCGCGCGGCAAAATGAGGAGGCACTGGCGCTCTTGAACCGCAAGGCCCGAAACGAAAAGACCCCGCAGGCGACCCAGCTGCAGGTGATCGACGCGCCAGCCTCCAGTTTCTAAATGGCCATGCAGGTACCTGGCGCGGCGCGCTCCAGATGGTTGCCGGCCCACCTCTTTCAGCGCGGCATCCCACGTTTGGACCAGGGGACAGCCTTCGAAAGGCTGCCCACGCAGGTTCGCGTGCGGGTGAAATCACAAACCGCTTGATTCCATATTCCCCCTGCCTTACCCTGATCCGGGCACCGGAAGCGACTTCCAAAACCCTTGGCAAAACGAATAGCGTTCTGCTCTGTAGAAAACCACGCTTTGAGCACCTTACGGTTGCGGCCGGCACAGCCGGCCCGACAAAAACTTAGGCCTGTATGGCCGGCGGTGCCGGCCACAACCTCCGCGAAGTTGGGGTTTTCTACAGAGCGATAGCGTTCTCGTTCAGCAGGGACGCAAGCCAATAGTCTAACAGAACTTGAAACCTCTTGAGTCGTCCAAGGCATCTCCAGGCCGCGTGGTGGAATGGTATACACAAGGGACTTAAAATCCCTCGCCCCGTACGGGGCTTGCGGGTTCGAATCCCGCCGCGGCTAATGACTTAGGGCGATAGAGCAGGGTCAGCCTTCCGGCAACCACACTGGTAATTCAGCTCCACGCAGCGGGATAGCCCACGAACAGTTCGTCGGGGGCTTCATCGTTTGGACAGGGTGGACTATCCTCTGGGCGCTTTGAAAATCGTCAGGGGGGGACAAGGCGATGGGAATCGGCACGATTGCACTGGTGGCGTTCACGCTTGTGGGTGCTCCTTCCGAGTCTGGTGCGGACAACGATCCGCCGTTTCCGCTTCCCCTCTACCATGACAAACCGGTCATTAGCCCCCGTTATGAGTTTCGCCTCCTGCCAACCGCCGGGTATGGCCCGTTCTACACGTTCCCGTTGGTAGAGTGCGAGACCTGGCGCCTGGACTGGTTCCTCGATGCGGTGACGCCTCATCCGCTTCATCGGTCGACGCGACAGTGCGCCGGCCTGAGCAGTGAATGGTATCTCGGTCGCGGAATTTCGGTCAGTCTCAATGCAGAGGCGAAACTTTTCGGCCTCCGTGCGCCAGTCAAACTGCACTGGTATCCCCTGGAGGGCAGTTCCGTCATCCTCGGGTGGGACCTGCTTAACGGGCAGCCATTCCTTGACGTGCGCCACTCCTTGTGAGCATCACCAAACGTCGGAAAAGCACGCTGTCCACGAGCCGTAACTCGTGGGCTTGATTGTTTTTTGGTTGTTGCGTATGGGTTCGCCGTCCGGTAGAGTCCCAAAAGGCCTTGGCAAATGGGAGAATCGTCGCGCAAGTTCGCGGCTCGACCGCGTTCCTATGCCAAAGCTTGAAAGAACTCGCGGAAAAACTCCTAACCGTTGACAACTTATCCGATTACGGATCAAAAGGTTACGTCATGACCCGCCTCTTCCACCATTGCCGCACGGCCAGCCTGATGCTGCTGGCGCTGGTTCTGTGCGGTGCCTTGCCGAACGCGGCACAGGCAGCGTGGGTGGGCTACCAGAACAATGCCGGTTTCGTGGTGGTGGTGCAGGGCTCCAGTCAGGGACCGAACAACCAGGTTCGCCGCGGACCTCCGCACCAGATCAACCCGAAGGAAGCAGCCTGGGACCAGGTGCAGTCCGGGCCCAAGACGATCACCATTTTCGATCCGCGCCAGCCGAATCGCGTTTTCTGGCAAGGCCAGATCAACGTCGGCGACAAGGACATGTTCTTCATCATCACGCCTGACGGCGTCAATCCGGACAAGTCGCCGCGCGTCAAGATTGTGCCGGCCGCTCCGCCAGCGATGATGCCGCGCCGCTAGTTCGCGCCGCAAAACACCAGCCCGAGGCGTCGCAGAGCCGCAGTGCTCCGTGACTCCTCGGGCTGTTTGCGATGGGATTGTGCATTTTTGTGTTGACCCTGACGCTCCTGGCGCGGACAACCGACGCTCATGAACCAAGATATTGCCGCTCCCCCGGCAGTCGAAGCACCGACCCGCGTGCGCTACGGTGTGCTCGGCTTCGCGTGCTCGCTGTCGATGATCACGTATCTCGATCGCGTTTGCTTCGGACAAGCCGTCACGCCGATCATGGCCGCGCTGGAACTCAACAGCGAAGCGGACATCTCGCTGGCGTTCACGGCGTTCGCATTCTCTTATGCGATCTTTGAGATTCCCACCGGCTGGCTGGGTGACGTATTCGGCCCGCGCAAGACGATGATCCGTATTGTGCTGTGGTGGTCGTTCTTCACGGTGCTGACGGGTCTGGTTGGGAAGAGTATTGGGCCCATCTTCCTCGGTACCGGGGCGTTGATCACGATCCGGTTCCTGTTCGGCATCGGTGAGGCCGGCGCCTATCCAAATATCACGCGTGCTTTGCACAACTGGCTGCCTTTTGGGGAGCGTGGCTTCGGACAGGGTGCCGTCTGGTTCGCCGGCCGGCTGATGGGCGGACTGACACCCGTGGTCTGGTGGGTTGTCGTCCTGCACTGGGGCATGGACTGGCGGGAAGCGTTCTACTTCTTCGGCGCGCTGGGCATCGCGTGGTGCATCGTCTTCGCGTTGTGGTTTCGCAACCGTCCCGAGGAAAAGTCCACCGTGAACGACGCCGAACTGCGGCTGATCACGGCAGGACGCAGCGACCACGAGGCGGGCCATGCGCACGTCCCGTGGCTGAAACTGCTGCGAAGCACCAACTTGTGGATGCTGTGCCTGATGTACTTCTGCGCTGCCTATGGCTGGTACTTCAACATCACCTACCTGCCGCGCTTCATGGAACAGCAATTCCAGATGGACGTGAAGGACGTCGTCGGTCGGGTGCTCATGGGCGGCCCCCTCTGGCTGGGTGCTGTCGGCTGCCTGGCCGGCGGGCTGATGACCGACTGGTTCATCCGTCGCACCGGCAACCGGAAGTGGGGCCGCAGGCTGTTCGGCATCGTCGGCCACAGTGTCTGTGCGGTGTGTTACTTCCTGGCCATCTTCACCACGGACAGCATTTGGCTGTTCTTCGTCGCCATCTCGCTGGCCGCGTTCTGGAATGATCTGACGATGGGTTCGGCATGGTCGGTGTGCCAGGACATTGGCCGCAACTACGCCGCGATCGTCGCGGGCGCAATGAACACGATCGGCAACCTGGGCGGCGCGATGGCGGGCTGGCTGACGGGCCGCATCCTCAACGCCTCGCTCGCTGCTCACGCCGCTTCCGAAGGCCTCGCCCCCGACCAACTCGATGCCGCCCAGAAGCGCATCGGCCTGCTGCCGGGCTATGAGGCCAGCTTCATCAGCTTTGCGGTAGTTTACGTGATCGCGGCCCTGTTGTGGCTGCGCATCGACGCGACCAAACCGGTGGTGCCGGATGAAGACAAGGGCGCGGTGGCGGCATAGTCCGGACTCAGTCCGAGGGTCGGAAGAGCCCTTGTGCCATCAGCAATGTTCGCAGAGCGATCTGCTCGGCATGGTTCATCCGCAGAACATTGATCGTGGCACGGCCGACGGCAGCCCCAAGAGGACAGGCCCCGCCCAACGAAAATGCCGATGCCACTTATTGCGGCGTGGATTGAAGAGGCGAGCCACTTTTCTCGTTCGCGCATCTAGTCCAGCGATGTTGGACCCCTTGAGGTTGTGCAGCAGTAGCAAGCGAGCGCGAGGTTCGCGGCAACCGTCTCCCCTTCGTGCTTTATGGCAACGATGGGATCGACCTCGAAGGCGAGTGTGCTGAGCCGCTCTGGCACCAAGCAGTATTCACACGCGGCATGCGCGCGAAGCCAAACCCGTTGGCGGAGATCTTGATCCATCGGCGGCATTTGCTCAGGAGGCTGACTTGCTTCGTCGCAACGACTGGCGTGCCTTGGCATGAAGCATATCGAACAGGTGACCCACCTTTCGGTAGTCTTCCATCTCCTGTTGCTCTGCCGTCGTGAGCACCCCGTCTTGATTCTTCAACAAAAGTTCGCGCATGCGTTGGAGATTGCACTCGTCGAACTTCAGTTCGAGAATCGAGTGTGCGGCTTCTGGCGACAGAGTGCCATCCAGAGGGCGTACGATCCGGCTGATAACCGACGAAGGGGGTTCTTTGGTTGAGCGCTTGGCTGCCATGGAAATGTCCTCTCGATCAACACGGAGAGTAGGGGCCGCGTAACAATAAGTTGAACAATTGCACGGAGGACGGATTTCCAATCCGTCCCTAGAAAACCGGACGGATTGGAAATCCGTCCTACAGAAGTTGCACAAGTGATTCTTGCGCGGATCCTATACCACACGCGGCGCAGGGCTTCTCGGCAATACCAAGCCTCCTTCGCTCTGGCCTTTCCCCTCGAACTCGTTACGATAACGATGTTCAGACAGGTTTCACGGAACGAGGGTTCCATTCATGGCAAAGGCAGCAGGCAAGCCGCGCAAGAAGCTTCCCAAGGAGCTGGCAGTCATCCGCGCCGACAACTGCACCGGCTGCGAGGCGTGCATCGAAGTGTGTCCGGTCGATTGCATCTACAAGGTGCCCGGCGAGGACCAGCCGAGCTTGCAGTCGTTCTGCGACATCGACCTGGAACGCTGCATCGGCTGCTCGCTGTGCGAACGCTGGTGCCCCTGGGATGCGATTGACATGGTGGACACGCCGGAGATTGCCAAGCACGTCGCCGACAAGGGCGGTCCGCCGGACTATGTCGAGAAAAACTGGGAGCGCCTGGTGAACGTCGCGCAGAGCCTCGCCGAGCTGTGCGCCGAACAGCGTGCCGCGGCCCCCGCCAAGAAGTGATCGCGTTGCCATCGCTTGTCGGTCGATGAACCCGCAGGCGATCCCATCGCGGCGGCAGAGCCTGAGGCAACCGGACGTCGTCTTCGCACCAGTGGATCGACAACGCGTGGAGGGATGACCATGCGGCACACGGAACGGCTTCTGCGCCCTTGGCCCGTCGCGATCCTCGGTTTGCTCCTCGTGGCCGGCTGCCAGCCGGCCGGGCGCTACGGTCCCGTACCGTCGCGGCCGTCGCGCGCCGTCAGTACCACGGCCGGGCAGAATACGCCAACGCAACCCGAAGTGAAAGCTCCGCCGCCCTTGCCGGACGACTACGTCTGGATGGAGCCGAAGCGCAGCGACATGGAACTGCCGGTGCCGATCGTCTTCGTGCATGAGGGCAGCCAACCCGCCGAGTGGAACCGCCTCAAGAGCTTCTGGACCGAGGAGCCGACGCCCTCTGAACAGGCTGCCGCATTGACGACCATCGCGCCGTTCAATGTCATCGGCCTGGCCGTGCAATCGGCACGCGTCGTGAAGGTGAAAGTCCCCCTGGGCCTCGACGATCCCACGCCGTTCTTGCCGCCGTACAATCCGCCGACACTGGGCAAGTGGGAGCTCGGCAAGCGTCTCTTCTTCGACAAGGAAGTCTTCCTCCAGCCGGCCACTGCATCGAAGACGCACTCGTGCGCCACCTGCCACGACCCCGCCCGCGGCTACACCGACGGCCGGCCAATGGCTGCGGGCAGCATCTTCAACACGCCGACGCTCATCAACTCCGTCTACAACACCGCCCTGTTCTGGGATGGTCGTGCGGCCGCTCTCGAAGAGGTCGTCCAGCGTTCCCTGGAAGACGAACGCGACATTCCCACTGCCACCGCGTCGAATCGGCACTCGTGGACGGGCGTGGTGCAACGGCTGCGCGGCCGGCCGGAGTACGAAGCGCAGTTCAAACGCGTCTTCGGCACGCCGCCGACGCAGGACGCGGTCGGCAAGGCGCTGGCCACGTACATGCGAACGATCCTGGTCGGCAACTCGGTACACGACCGCGCCGTGCGTGCAATGAAAGAGCGGACCAAGGACCGCGGTCCGTTGCCCGAGGCACGCGACTTCGAGAGCGTCCTCGATGACGCAGCCGTCAAGAAGCTGGAGTCGCAGGGCGATCCGCTCAACAAGACAGAGGCGTCCCAACGCCTGCAGCAGGCCGCCATGCTTTTCAGCGCTCGCGGCGCGGCCCGGTGCGTACAGTGCCATTCCGGCGCCAACTTCACCGACAACGACTTCCACAACCTCGGCATCGATGAAGCGAGCCGCAAGCCGACGCCCGGCAAAGAGACGGGCCGCTTCGCCGTGCTGCCGCCAGGGCTGAAGGACCGCCGTTCGATCGGAGCTTACAAGACGCCGACGCTGCGTGCCCTGCCGCGGACCGGGCCATTCTTCCACAACGGCAGCGGTTTTGGCGAGGAAGCACTCTTCTTCGCAGTGCTGGAACACATCCGGAAAAAGGACAGCCCGTTTATTGATCCCGAGTTGCGGCCCGTCAAGCTGTCCGAGGATCAGGTGCGCGCCCTGGTTGTGTTCCTCAAGGCGCTGGATGGCGATCCGATCCCCGCCGTGTTGACCGAGTAGGGTGCCGGGCTGCAACGAGTGTTGTAGGGTGCGTCAAGCGTACTCGCGCGGACGCACCGGACTTTGCAGCGACGGAACGGCTCCGCGCGGGGCTCGTGCGGGACCTGCTTGCGACGGGCATTGGCCTTGCAGCGACGAAACTGCTCCGCGCGGGGCTGGTGCGTCCGCGCGAGTACGCTTGACGCACCCTACATAAACTGCAACGAGGACCGCCCCCATGTCGCGATGGCCCTGTCTGCTCCTTCTGCTTGCTGCCGTCGGCTGCGCCCGGCCAGGAGCGCCGCGATCGAACGTCCAGCTTGCCATCCAGAACCCCTCGTCGGCCCGGTCGGACACGAAGCCGCTTCCCGACACGAGGCCTTTGCCCGACGTGAAGACCAAGGACCCGCCACCCGCGGTCGTCCCGGGCGAGCCGACTGCGACGGCGAACCAGGAGGCCGGAATCCTCAGCGGCCTGGTGCGCTGGGAAGGCGCCATCGACGCGCTGGCCGAAAAGGCCGGGAACCGCTTGCGGATCAATCCTCGGAACCAGGGCATCGCGGACGCAGTCGTCTGGTTGGTCGAGCCGCCGGGACCACTGGCCGGCGAAGGACGGGAACTGACGTTGACCCAGCGTGACGGAGCGTTTCAACCGCACGTTGAGACGGCCTTGCGCGGCAGCAAGCTGCGCATGCTCAGCGCCGATCCACAGGCGACTTTTCGCGCGAGCGGCGCCGCCGATTTCAGCTGCATGGTCAAACAGGGCAAACCAGAGATCCGCGTCCTCGATCGACCGGGCCTGGTCGAGATGCGCTCCGAGCTGAATCCTGACGCCTTGTCCCATGTCTGGGTGTTCGGGCACGGCTACTTCGCGAAGACCGATGCCGACGGCCACTTTCGCCTGCCGGAGTTGAAGCCGGGCACTTACGAGCTAACCTTGTGGCACGAAGGCTGGCGCAAGACCGGCGCCGAGCAGCCCACCTTCTCGCCGCCCGTGCGTCGACACGTCACCGTCAAGCTTGGCGACGGTCAAGGTGCAACGATCCAATGGCTGCTTTCTAGCCGCATGGTCGACGAGGTGAAGTAGGTACGCCGGTACTTTGAGGTTGAAGTTGCCGCGAAAATGACGAATGACGAAGCCCGAATGACGAATCAATGTCCAATGACGAAGCTGCAATGGATGGGTGCGGCTCCTTGACCTTCGGTCATTGGGGTTTGGTCCTTGATTCGTCATTCGGGCTTCGTCATTCGTCATTGCTCCCAAACGCTGAAAGGTGAAGTAGCGATGTAGAAGTAGTCGGCTCACCGAACGCGGGTGAGATTGCTTGCAACGCCGGCCATCCCTCGGTACTTTCCGGTGACGACAACCAACGAACCACGGACGACGACCCCGATGGACAAGCATTTGCGCCCGGCCTTGGTCGAGTTGATCGGCACTTTCGCGCTGGTCTTCATCTCCGCCGGCATCGTTTGCACGACTAACCTGGTCGCAGGATCGGATGGAGCCTTGGCCCAGTCCAACCTGGTCGCCATTGCCCTGGCCGAGGGCCTGATCTACGCGGCGGCGCTGACGACGACGCTTCCTGCGTCTGGCGGTTTTCTGAACCCGGCGGTGGCACTGATGCTCTGGGTCTTTCGCCGGCTGGAGGGGCAGCGCGCCATCTGGCTGATCGGCGCCCAGTTTGTCGGGGCCATCCTTGCCGGCCTCTGTGTCCGCCTTATCTTTTCCGATGAAGTGCTGCGGTTGCCTGGCGTCCGCTGCGGCGCGCCCCACTTGAATGTCGCCGCGTTCCTGGGCGGCAGCTTCTTCAAGACGGTGCTGAGCGGCATCGCCATCGAACTCGCCTTGACCTTTTTGCTTACCTTCGCCATCTTCGGCACTGTCCTGGACCCGCGGGCCGCGCGGATGGGCGGCCTGGGCGTCGGTCTAACGCTGACGGCCCTGGTCCTGTTCGGTCAACCCCTGACAGGCGCCGCAATGAACCCGGCGCGCTGGCTTGGTCCCGTGATCTGGGAATTGTCGATCCCCGGCATGCAAGGCGAAGCCTTCCGCGACCACATGGTCTACTGGATCGGCCCGCTGTTCGGGGCGCTGCTTGCCGGCGCCGTTTACGAGTTCCTGATCCTGCCCGCCAGCGTCCAGGCGGAGACGACGGGCGAGCCGAAACACGAGAAAATGAGCGAACCGCACGCAAAGGCAAAGAAATAAAGGCCGGAGGCCGGGATAGCACGACCCGTGGGACGGACATTTCTGTTCGTCCGGCACCGAGCACGGACGGACAGAAATGTCCGTCCCACCGAGGTGGATTTCTTCTCGCGGCTGCTTTGCAGTCCCGCGCCATCGACCAGGGATGGTCCATGCGTCCGCTGACTTTCGACGATCTGTTGCCGTTAAGCGAATACGCGGGGCAGCGCCACGAGTTCTTCGAGGCGAACCAGCGCTACCTGGACCGCTATCGGCGCATCCGCATCGGCCCTTCTCTCACGCTCCTTTTCGAAAATCGCCAGACATTGTGGTTTCGCGTTCAGGAGTTGCTGCGCGTCGCCCGGCTGGTCGAGCCGACGAGCGTGCAGCAGGAGTTGGATCTCTACAATCGCCTGCTGCCGCGCCGCGATCGACTCCAGGCTGCCCTGCTCATCGAGGTCTCCGATCAGGCGCGCTTGTCGCAGGAGCTGGCCTTCTGGCAGAAGATCCAGGGCGATCATCTTCGGCTGTGCATCGGCGATCAGGACATTCCCGCTTTGCTGGTGACCTGCCGTCCCGAGGATCGTTGCGTCGGCACCGCCCACTGGGTGCAGTTCGCGGTACCCCCCGCCCAGCGCCAGCTGCTCATCGATTTCGCTCAGCCCGCGCGGTTTGAAATGCGCTACGCTTCCTACCGGCATGAAAGCCCATTCCTCAGCGACGAGGTGCGGCAGAGCCTGCACGACGACTTGCAGATGTCGGACAAGGACGCGCAAGCGTCCGCGTGACGTTCGCGACCTCTTTGCCCGGCTTGCCACGCTTGACGCTCCCGATTTCGATGATCTTGTCGCTTGCGATTTGCCGATAGTATCGGTGGCAACGCTACAGTGCATTTCCCCGAATGCCATGCAGCTTGCCGCTTTCACTCTCGCGATTGGGTTAAGAAGCCATCCAAGAATAAGTTCGGAGCTTCGTAGGACGGATTTCCAATCCGTCCGTGTCTGCCGGACGGATTGGAAATCCGTCCTACGAATTTATTCTTGGACGAGTTCTAAGGTAAGTTCCGCTGCATCCTGGGCCGCTTCACTCGTGGTGAAGCGGCCCTTTTCAATTCCCTTCCCACCCGCCGACTTTGCGGGCCGCGTGCCTTCACTCCTCTGGAAAAAGAGGCGAAATCCGCTTCCTTTGCCCCACCTCCGTCGGTTCAATGGATCGTCGGCGGGGACTGTACTTCACCAGAATGCCGTACTCGCCGTATTCGCCGCGCTGGGCAATGTCCGGAGCAATTTCATGAGTCCGCTCGATCTCGTCCTGGTCCTGGTCATCGCGGGCATTTGTGGTTCGTTGGGTCAGGCCATCGGCGGCTACAGCGGCGGCGGGTGCCTGGTGTCGATCGTCCTTGGCTTCATCGGGGCGCTCATCGGCGTCTACCTTGCCCGCCTGCTGGAGTTGCCGATTCTCTGGGCGCCGGAAGGCTTTCCCGTCGTCTGGTCCGTTCTCGGAGCGGCCCTGTTTGTCGCGTTCATCAATCTCCTGCGCCGGCCGCGCAGGCGCGATTGACACGCCGGAAGCCAGCCAGTACCCTCCCGCCCGGCAGATCGGCACTTCCCGCCTCTCCGCCCCGGCCACGGAACGCCCGGGCGCCAACTCCGCTCGCATCGCCAGGAGGGCACCATGGACATTTGGTCCCACGTCCGCACCTTCTTCGCCGACGACCGTCTGGATGCCAACCTCATCGGCTTCTACGGCGTCATCGTGGTGACGTTCATCGTCTCGATGGTGATGCGACGCCTGATGACGCGCGGCGGCGCCCGCCTGGTGGGCTGGACCGGCGTGCATTGGCTCGAAGCGGCCGGCGACGAGGCGATGCGCCACATGCGCTCCCTGCTTTTCTGGCTGACCGTTTGCTTCATGTCTGCCACGGTTGTCTTTGGCATCGTCTACCACCTCGTCGGCCGCGACCTGCGTCACGATCTTGGCGACTGGTATCACCACTTCACCGTCGAGCAACTCGTCCGCTACGGTCTCACGCTGGCGACGCTGCTGGCCGTCATGGTGACGACGCGATTCGCTATCTGGACGGTTCGGCGCGTGCGGCCCGCATTGCAGCATCAAGCGGACGCCTGCATCGGCAAGGTCGGCAACCGTGACGCCCTGTGCAGCTGGTTCGCCCTGCTGGAGCGTTTCAGCCTGGTGGTCGTACGTCTTGGCGGTCTGTGGATGGCCGGCCACGTCATCGGCTTCGGGCAGTGGAGCAACTCGTTGGTCGGCTTCATCCTGCGCATGTTGACCATCGTGGTGGCGGCGCGGCTGCTGACGCTGGCCTGCCGCACGCTGTCGCATACCGCGGCTGACATGGGCGATCGGCAGTTTGCCGCGGGCCATCTGCACCGCTACTGGGAGCGTATGAGCCGGCTGTTTCCCTTCGGCGAGCGCTGCTTCGAGGCCGCGGTATATGTCTCGGTGGCGTCCCTGTGCGTGAGCGAGCTGCACTTCATTGCGATGATTGCCGATTTCGGTCCGCGCATCGTGCAATGCATCGGCATCCTGTTCGGCACCCGCGTGCTGATCGAGCTCTCGCAGGTGCTGCTCAACGAGGCGTTTGGCCTGTACGACCCGGCGCACATCCTGGACGCCAAGGGCCGCACTCTGGTGCCGCTGCTGCAATCCGTCTGCCAGTACGTCCTCTACTTCGGCTCGGTCGTGGTGATGCTCGGCGTCCTGGGCGTGGACACGCGGCCGATCCTGGCCGGAGCCGGCATCCTTGGCCTCGCCGTCGGCCTCGGTGCGCAAAACCTGGTCACCGACGTCGTGTCCGGCTTCTTCATCCTGTTCGAGAACCAGTACCTCGTCGGCGACTACGTCAAGGTGGGAGACGCGGTCGGCACCGTCGAGGCAGTCGGCATCCGGCTGACGCAGATCCGCGATGGGCACGGCAAGCTGTGGATCATCCCCAACGGTCAGATCAAGGGCGTGACCAGTTACTCGAAGGGCTACATCAACGCCGTGGTCGATCTCAAGGTCCCAGCCGGCAGCGACCTGGAACACGTCTTCCGCGCCATGGCCGATGCGGGACGTCGCCTGCGCAAGGCGCACAAGGAAGTGCTGGCCGAAACGGAAGTCCAGGGCGTCGTGGAGTTGGGCACGTCGGACATGACGGTCCGAGCGGTGACGAAAGTCGAGCCCGGCACGCACGGGGCGATGCAGAGCGAGTACCGCCGCTTCCTCAAGCAGGTGCTCGACCAGAAGGAAGAAGTAACGCGGCCGCGTTTGGCGGCGTGAGGCCCCTGCGGGGAATGACGAACGACGAAGCCCGAATGACGAAGCAATGTCCAATGACCAGGCTCTAAGAGTCTATCTGCAAAGAAACGCTTGAAACTAGGGGTATCCTGGAATTGCGATCACGCCTGAATCGCGTTTT
>JAIEMG010000096.1 GCA_019752375.1 Gemmataceae bacterium
TGCCCGGAACGGCACGCGATCGAACTGTCCGCCTGGCGACAAAAGCGAAATAAGATCGCCCGCGAGTGTCACGCCGCGGCCCGGCAAAAACATTTGCGGAAAACCGGATAGTTCGTTGCGCTGTACTACTAAAGCGCTGGGCCAGCCGACGGTCCCGACGTGCAACGCGGACCACGCACCGCTTCGTGCCGAAGCTCCGTATGTGCGAGGATCGCGTTCTGCCTGCCATGTGGGTGCCGACCGGGCCCGCGCCGCAATTGGGGAGCAATACCCTCGGTACAAATGGGCAGTTCGGCTCGCCCGATCAGAGTTACGCCGGGCGCATCAGCGCGATCACCATTTCCTCCAATTATGACGGCCAGGGTCATTCGGCCATGTACCTGGGTGCGGCAATTGGCCGAGTTTGGCGCGCTGTCGCCTGGCTGCACGCCGCAACGCCGCGCCGTCAATTGGTCAATTGGGTCTCACGGGGCTCACGGACCCTTTCTTTTGACATGCCCTGCGGACCACCGTACACTTCTTTCATTCTGCTCCCTTCGCCTCCTTTTCGGGGAAGGTCGATGAATCGATTCGTTTCGCTTGTTGTCGCGGTCTTGCTCCTCGGCTGCGACGCCCGACCGCGGCCCCAGACATTCACCTTCAGCTTCCCGGGTGGCGGCAATTTCGTCGCCCCTCACTACTTGTACGTTGAGGTGACCGCTGCGGCATTCTCGCCCGACGGCAAGCACCTCCTTATTGGGCACGTATTCCGAAAGGGCGACAGTGTTCGCCTCCCCGACAGCCTCCAGCGGTTCGTCCTTTGGGACATTGGCACAGGTAAACTGGTCAAGTCCTGGGGAGGACGCGAGGGAGCTGTTCGCTTCTTGCGATTCATGCCCGACGGAAAGCGTGTGCTCATTCAAGGTCAAGGACGAAGTGTCTCACTGTTCGACTTGGTGGATGGGAAAGAACTTTGGCAGGTCGAACTCTATGCGGAAGGCGGTAGAGCCGTTTCGGTCTCCCCGGATGGGTCATTGTTGGTTAGCGTGGGATTCGAGGATACCTCCTATGCCGGAAGTGTGAAACTGTGGAGTGTCGCTGATGGCAAGTTTCTGCGGAAGCTGAGTGAGCGCTCAATGGCCGTCTCTAGCTGCAGTATATCGCCGGACAACAAACTAGGTTTGACTGGCTGCGAGGGAGCGACTGAGAACGGGGGAGGACTTCACGTATGGCAACTCTCAAATGGAGAATTGCTTCGGTCATTCAAGGGATCCGAGGGGTGGTGCATTGCCGGGCCGTTCCTTCCCAACAACAGGTCAGCCCTCGTCATGAAAAGTGGCGAACGCGGGTCGAACGAACTGCGCCTCCTAGTCGTGAATCTCCTGACCGGGGAGACCGAGCGAATGTTCGACGCGCGATTCGCCTTAGCCTTAAGCCTTACCTTAGATGGCAAGCGCGTTGTCGCTCAAACGGGACCGTCGACGTTCACGACCTGGGATACCGAAAGCGGAAAAGTCGTCAGAGCGGTTGAACTGCATTTGGGGAACGACCACGTCAACCAAAAGGTTTGCTGCCGCGACGGGAAGCTCCTGTTCACTTCTCACGGCCCGGCCAATAAGCTTCAAGACTTTCGGAACCAGGTCTGGAACCTGGAGGACGGTAAGCGGGTCTTGAATCTTGTCTACGAGTAGGTAGGCTGCCGCGCCGGATCTCGCGAGCGCCTCCACTCTAACCACACTCGGACTGGGCCAATGGAGTTCCCCGTCATGTCGCACACCTTCCGTCTGTACTCGAAAATCGCCGCGTTTCTGAAGTATTGGGCCAGCCGACGCACCCGACGTGCCACGACGGCTGTGCATCGCTTCATACCTCAGTTGCAAGTGTTTGAAGACCGCGTTCTTCCGGCCGCGTGGGTGCCGACCGGCCCGGCGCCGCAATTGGGGAGCAATACCCTCGGTACAAATGGGCAGTTCGGCTCGCCCGATCAGAGTTACGCCGGGCGCATCAGCGCGATCGCCATTTCCTCCAATTATGACGGCCAGGGTCATTCGGCCATGTACCTGGGTGCGGCAAGCGGAGGGGTCTGGCGCAGCGCGAACTATGCTTCCGCGAGTCCCGACTGGGCACCGCTCACGGACTCGGTTGGGCTGCCCTTTGACACAGCTCGTCCTGGTACTCCTGGGGCGCTGAATGTCGGCTCCATCGTCGTGGACCCGTTCAACCCGCGGATCATCTATGTTGGGACTGGTGAGGCAAATACGGGCACATCCGCGGTGGGTTTGGGCGTTCTCAAGTCTCTGGACGGCGGCGACACGTGGAGCGTGGTCAGCACTGGGCCAAATAATGCGTTCAGCGGCCGGTCGGTCTCGGAGATTTTCGTCGATCCGACCCATGATGGAGGCAGGTCTGCGCCCGGTCAAACGATTTATATTTCCGTGGTGCCAACAGACCTGAACACGCCGACGCTCAATGATGGAGTTTACAAGAGTATCAACGGCGGTGCGACGTGGGTCAAGGTATCGGATGGCATCAAGTTGAAAAGTGATCTTCAACCGGTGCCGACCGTGGTGACCGACCTGGATTACACGGTCAACGCCGGGCGCCTCACCATCTTCGCTGGAGTGGGCGATATTGAAGGCGATGATCGCAATGGCGTCTGGCGAGGCACACTCCTGAACAACGGGAGCTTGACTTGGGATAGACTACCGAACGTCGGGCTTCCAGACTCTGATGAGCTCCGCCGCATCTCTCTGGCCTCCGACCACGTCTCCACGGTTTACGCGGCAATGAGCTTGCCCACGACGCTACGGGGCAGCAATGTCTACAAGACGATTAACAACGGCACCAGTTGGGTCGCCACCGACCCGCCGGGCAACTTCGTCGGCAACCAGGGCAACTACAACCTGGCCATCGGCCTGTCGCCGGGCGGACGCGTCTATCTCGGGGGCCAGGAGCCCGCCATCCCCTCGGCGCGCGGCGTCTTTCTCCTCGAATCGAATGCGGGGGCCACGGCCTGGAACGTCATCAACCAGGGCAGCAACGGCGTCCAGCCGCATGCCGACGCGCATGCGATTGCCTTCGATTCGTTCGGCAACGTCTACCTGGGCACCGATGGCGGTCTGTGGCGCTACGACCCGTTGCCATTCGACGTCGGGCCGCTCGCCGACGTGGGCAAGCCGCTCGATGGCTCGTCCGCCGTCGGGGACTTCAACCGCGACGGCCGCCTCGACATGGCCGTGCTGACGCGCGAGAGCCAGGTCGCCATCATGTTCGGTCGCGGTGACGGCACCTTCACGCGCGGCCCACTGCTGACGGCCAATCAGCGCGCGGCTTCCCTTGCCGTCGGCGACTTCGACGGGGACGGGCAACTCGACGTCGTCGTGGCCAACCGGGACAGCAAGGACGTCAGCCTCTTCCTCCGCAACGCCAACGGCACCTTCAAGGACGCGCGGAACTTCGCGGTTGGCCGGCAACTCGGCTCGATCGCGGCCGGCGATTTCAACGGGGACGGTCGGCTCGACCTGGCCGTCATGCACGTGGACGACGGCGGGTTGAGCGTCTTGCTGGGCGATGCGCAGCAGATCTTTCGCCGCATCGGCCCATTCACGATCAGCGCGGGCGTCAATCCGACCGGGGAGCTGGCGGTCGGCGATTTTAACGCCGACGGCCGGCTGGACATCGCGGCCACCGACGTTCGCGGCGGTAACGTCAGCGTGCTGTTGGGCAACGCCAATCCCAATCCCGCCGTCCCGAACACGCTGTTTCTGCCCTCGGTCCCGTTCCCGACCGCGGCCGGCGCGCGGCGGCTTGCGGCGGGCGACTTCAACGGCGACGGCCGGCTCGACCTCGTCATTGGCAACATCGTGTTCGGGCGCCAACAAACCCTTTCGGTCCTGCTGGCCAATCCGGCACCGATCGCCAATGATCCGCGGACGGTGTTCCTGGCCGCTCAGAACGTGGGGGTGCCGGGCGCGTTCAGCGTGCGCGTGGGCGACTTCGACGGCGACGGCAAGCAAGACCTGGCGGTGCAGTTGGGCGGCGACCAGGTCCAAATCATGTTCGGCAACGGCGACGGCACGTTTGGACGCATCCAGGAATACGCGTTCCCGCGCGACGCGTTCGGGCGAGTCAACGCGGGCCCGATATCGAACGCGGCCGACTTCAACGGCGACGGCCGGCCGGACCTGGCCATGCCCCACACGGGCACGGAGCAAGTCCGGCTGTTGCTTTCGAATCGACACGCTCCGCCAGGCGGGACCGGCGCATGGCTGGCGTTGAACTCGCCGGGCCTGCAAACGCAGCAGCTCTACAGCATCGCGGTCAGCCCGACGACGCGCAAGAACATGTTTGTCAGCACCCACGACAACGGGACGGCTCGAACGGTCGACGGAGGACGTCGCTGGACGACCCTGCAAGGTCGAAATGCAAATGACGTGCAAGCGGCAGCGGGGGGTGGCGATGGGTTCCTGGTCCGGTATGCTTCGGATGGAAACTCCGTTTACGTGATGAACAACGCCCAGTCGCCCGCGGGGCCTCCCGTGTTCCGATCGGACGACGGCGGGACGACGTGGAGCTTCGCGGGATTCGGACTGTCCGATGTGTCCCTTCTCGCTCCATTGGCCATTCACCCGCAAGATGCCAAGACGGTTGCGATCGGCACCCTCAAGGGCGACCTGTTTATCACGACGACCGGCGGCTCGACGGGCGGAAGGATCGGGGAAGGACGCTGGCGCCGAATGCCTGGACCGCGTGGGGCAATGAACATTAATATGACGGCCAACGCCATTGGCCGCGTCGGCAATAACTTTGGCGTCTACGCGGGCTATAGCAACGGCGGGCTGTACAAACGCGGGACGCTCGACCCGCAAGGAATGGTGCCGTGGATTGACATCAAGGGGCCTTGGGACCCGCGGGGCGTCAACAACATCGTCGTGGATCCGAACAATCCTGACTTGATCTACGTGACGCTCGCGGGGACCGCGACGGACCCGGATTCGCCACCTGGCAGCCAGCTCTGGCGAACGACCGACGGCGGTCGAACATGGGAGAACCTGGCGTTCGCCGGCATCACCCGAGTGTTCCCAAACAATAGCGTATTCCGGCTCGTCATCGACCCGGATTTCACCGCGGCCGCCGCGCGGGTCTACGTGGCCACCGACACCAGCGTTTTCCAGGGAACACGGACGGCATTCGGTTGGACCTGGCAACGGGTGGGCGACGGCCTGCCGAACAACGTCGTCCGCGATCTCCAATTGCGCAAATATGACGACGGCAGCAAGGTCCTCGTCGCTGCCACCTTCGGGCGCGGGGCGTGGACGCTGGCACTGGCGGGCATTGGCGCTCCGACCATTTCCGCCGTCAGCGTCGGCGGGGCCGCGGGACCGGCACAGGGGCCATTGGCCGGAGGCACGCAGGTAACGATCGCTGGAGCGAACCTCGTGAATGACGTCATTGCGGTTCGCTTCGGCGATGTCCCTGTAACCTCGTTTGCCGCCGGGCCCGGCGGGACGCTCATCGCGGAGTCACCGGCTGCCCAGGCGCGGGGCGCGGTCCCCATTACGGTCATCACGGCGGGTGGGATTTCTACCGTGGCGGCTAGCGGAAACAACGAGTTTACCTATGTCTCGACCGGGCTCCCGGGCATTACAGGCTTGACCGCTCTCTCGGGTCCGACCGGCGGCGGAACTCTCGTGCGCATCTCCGGCAGCAACTTCCTCGGCACTCAGCAAGTGCTGTTCAGCGGCGTGCCGGCCAAGTTCGTGGTCAACTCGAACACCCAGATCACCGCCGTTGCGCCGGTGAGCACAGAGGGCCCCTCGGCTGTCCGAGTCGTCAACGCCTCGGGCATCTCGCCGATCACTCAAGCGCGACTTTATACCTATCTGCCCGCCGGTGCCGCAACCGTAAGCAAAGTCGTCGTTGGGTCTGGCCCGGTAGCAGGCGGCACGATGGTCAACATCATCGGCTCGAACCTGAGCGGCGCGGTCAAGGTCTTCTTCGGCGACACCGAGGCCAGCGCGTTTGCGGTGCAGTCCGATGTTCTGATCACTGCGACCGCCCCGCCTCATGCTGCTGGCCTCGTCGATGTCCGCATTATCACGCGGAATACCAATGGCCAGGACGTCAGCTCCCTCGTCACTCCGGACGACGTGTTCCGCTACATAGGTGCACCGCAGGGTCGCACCAGCCTATCCGCTTCGGACAACCCGTCCGTGTTCGGCCAACCCATCACGTTTACTGCAACCGTACTCGCCGACAATCCAGCAGACGGCACGCCCACGGGGACGGTCACATTCGCCGACGGCGTCACGACCCTGGATACCGTTCCCCTCGACCAAACCGGCACGGCAGTCTTGACCACGTCCGCGCTGACGGCCGGCAGCCACCCGATTACCGCCACCTACAGCGGTGACGATACCTTCACCGGCAGCAACGATTCGCTGAGCCAGTTTGTCGCCCCGGCGGCTACGACCGCACCGTAGAGGTTGCCCCCAATCCGTCCGTTTACGGGGAGCTCGTGACGTTCACGGCAACGGTTGCCGCAGTCCCTCCGGGGGCCGGCACACCCGATGGCACGGTGACCTTCACCATTGACGGGGTGGACCAAGCGCCCGTGAACCTCAGCGACGGCACCGCCACGTTCCGCACGGCCACGCTTCCGGCCGGGACGCACACAGTCTCGGCGACCTATGTCAGCGCCGATGGCAATTTTTCCGGCAGCACGTCCGCCGGCGTCACGCAGACGGTGAATCCCGCCGCCACCACGACGAACGTCACGGCGACGGTCGGCACGCCTGGCCCAAGCGGTCTTTCCTTCTTCGCGGCAGCGGTCATCATCGTCCCCAGTCCCCAGACCGTGACGTTCACCGCAACCGTCGCTGCCCTCGCGCCGGGCAACGGCACACCTGCGGGCACCGTGAGCTTCTTCAACGGCGGCGCGTTCCTGGGTTCGAGCGTATTGAGCGAGGGCATCAGTACGTTTACGACGACGTTTTTCCCTGGCACTTACGTCGTGTCTGCCAACTACAATGGAGCCCTGGACTTCTTGGAGAGCAGCGGCGAGACGACGTTCACTGTTTCGGCGATTTGAGCAGCCACGCGCCTGCAACTCAGCGGCCTCGCCAGGGGACCACCAAAGTCAATCACAAGGGCGTCAACATAATGAAGACTGCGACGCCTGAGTTGAGCACCAATCGCCGACTCCCGGCAAGTGGGCGGGCGTGAGTCCCTTTAGCAATCTCACGCCCACTCGCCGGGAGTTCGTTCACCGACACCGTCCCGAGGTTTACACCATGCGAATCCGCTCGCTGATACTGCCATCCTTGCTGGCCGTCTTCCTCTTCCTCCCCGGCGAAGCGCGGCCGGAGCCGAACCTGGAGGACACACGCCTGCTGGCGCAGCCGGCCGTCAGCGGCCGCAACGTCGCGTTCATCCATGCCGACGACCTCTGGGTCGCCGATATCGACGGCAAGAACGCTCGGCGGCTGACCACGGACATCGGCGTCGAATCTCATCCGGTGTTCTCGCCTGACGGCAAGACGATTGCCTTCAGCGCTCAATACGACGGCAACACCGATGTTTACACGATCCCCGTCACCGGCGGGTCGCCGACGCGGCTCACCTGGCATCCAGGCGCGGACATTGTTCGCGGCTTCACGTCCGATGGCAAAGCCGTGCTCTTCAGCTCGGCGCGTCACGTCTTCACCAACCGGTATACGCAACTCTTCACCGTGCCCCTGACCGGCGGCATGCCGACGCAGTTGCCGATCCCCAACGGCGTCGAGGCGTCCTTTTCGCCCGACGGCGACCACATCGCTTACACGCCGCTGGCCGACCGCACGCAACAGTGGAAGCACTACCGCGGCGGCACCCACTCGCGCGTCTGGGTCTATCGTCGCAAGGACCACCAGGTCGATCCGATTCCCCAGCCGGAAAGCCGGTGCAATGACCTCAGCCCGCAATGGCTGGGCGATACCGTCTACTTCCGCTCCGACCGTGTCGGCGAGTACAACGTCTTCGCCTACGACATCAAGACGAAGAAGGTCCGCCAACTCACCAAGCACACCGATTTCCCCGTGGTGAACCTCGGCTCCGGCGGCGGCAAGCTGATCTACGAGCAGGCCGGCTACCTGCACCTGCTCGATCCCGCGGGCGATAGCAGTGCCACCCGACTCAAGGTCGGCGTGGCGACGGACCTCGTCGAAGCCCGACCGCGCTTCGTCAAGGGCGGCAAGTACATTCGCCATGCCGCAATCTCACCATCCGGCAAGCGTGCCGTCTTCGAGTTCCGCGGCGAGATCGTCACCGTGCCCGCCGAGAAGGGCGACCCGCGCAACCTGACCGAAACGCCCGGCGTCCACGAGCGCTCGCCGGCCTGGTCGCCGGACGGCCGTTCGATCGCGTACTTCTCCGACGAGGGTGGCGAGTACAAGCTGCACATCCGCGCTGCCGACGGCCAGGGCAAGGCGAAGGTCTTCCCGGTCGTGGGCGCGGGCTTCTACGAGGAGCCGACCTGGTCGCCCGACAGCAAGAAGATCGCCTACGTCGACAACTCGCAATCGCTCTACTGGATCGACCTGGAAACCGGGAAGGCGAAGAAGATCGCCTCGGAACCGCAGTATGGTCCAACCGCTCTGCGCACACTGCACGCGGCCTGGTCGCCGGATTCGGCCTGGATTGCCTACTGCCTTGGCAACAAGGCAGCGTACCACCGCGTCTTCGCCTACGAGCTGGCGACGGACAAGTCGCGGCCCATCACCGACGGCCTGGGCGATGCCGTCAATCCGGTGTTCGATGCGGGCGGCAAGTACCTGTACTTCTTCGCGTCGACCGATGCCGGCCCGGTGAACCAGTGGTTCGCCCAGTCGAACTCCGACATGCGCGCCCAGCGCTCGATCTACGTGGCCGTGCTGCGGAAAGGACAGCCGTCGCCGCTGGCCCGCGAGAGTGACGAGGAGAAGCCCGCCGACCGACCCAAGGCGAAGGAAGATCCCACCAAAACGGAGCCGGTTGCCATCGACTTCGACGGCATCGACCAGCGCATCCTGAGCTTGCCGGTGCCTGCCGGGACCTATGCACGACTTCGTGCCGGCGCTGCGGGACAGCTCTATTTCCTCGAAGCGCCCGCTGCCGCACCGCGTGCCCCAGATGCGCCGCGCGGCGCCAGCTTGACTCGCTTCGACCTGGCGAAGCGCAAGACCGACACGGTGCTGGCCGGCGTCAACGACTACTACCTGACCGCCGACGCCAAGAAGGCCTTGGTCTTCGCGGCACCGGATAGCTGGTCTATCGTCGAGTTGACCGGTCTGCCGCCCACGCCTGGCAAGGGCAAGCTGCGCACCGAGGCCATCGAAGTGCGCATCGACCCGCGTGCCGAGTGGGAGCAGATCTTCGACGAAGCCTGGCGCATCAACCGCGATTACTTTTACGATCCGGGGATGCACGGCGCCGACTGGCCGGCGATGCGGCGCAAGTATGCCGCGTTCCTGCCGCACGTCGCGACCCGCGGCGACCTCGACCGCGTCATCCGCTGGATGCTGAGTGAACTCGCCGTCGGCCACAGCTACCTGACGCCCGGCGAACGGCTGCACGAGCGGCGCACGATCCCCGGCGGCCTGCTCGGCGCCGACTTCGAGATCGCCGACGGCCGCTACCGCTTCAAAAAGGTCTACGGCGGCCTGAACTGGAGCCCGGAGCTGCGCTCGCCGCTCACGGTCCCCGGAGTGGACGTCAAGGCCGGCGAATACCTGCTTGCCGTCCGCGGCATCGACCTGAAGCCGCCCACCGAGATCTATTCGCTCTTCGAAAACACGGCGAACAAGAGCATTGCCATCACGGTCGGACCGAACGCGGACGGCAAGGATAGCCGGACGGTGACTGTCGAGCCGCTCGCCAGCGAGGACGGTCTGCGCAACCGCGACTGGGTCGAGGGCAATTTGAAGAAGGTAACCGACGCGACCGGCGGCCGGGTGGCCTACGTCTACGTGCCAAACACCGCTGCCCTGGGCCACGCCTACTTCAAGCGCTACTTCTTCCCGCAAGCCGACCGGCAGGCCATCATCGTCGACGAGCGTTTCAACGGCGGCGGCCAGGTGGCCGACTACTACATCGATCACCTCCGCCGGCCGTTCACCGCCATGTGGGCGACGCGCTACGGCGAGGACCTCAAGACGCCGGGCGCTGCCATTCACGGGCCGAAGGTAATGCTGATCGACGAGACGGCGGGCTCCGGCGGCGACCTGTTGCCGTGGATGTTCCGTCAGAACAAGCTCGGACCGCTCGTCGGCAAGCGCACCTGGGGCGGCCTGGTCGGCATCCTCGGCTTCCCGGTCCTGATGGACGGCGGTTCGGTGACGGCGCCGAACCTCGCTATCTGGACGCCGGAAGGCTTCGTCGTCGAGAACGAGGGCGTGCCGCCGGACGTGGAGGTCGAGCAATGGCCCGCCGACGTCATCTCCGGCAAGGACCCGCAGCTCGAAAAGGCGATCGAGATCGTGCTCAACGACTTGAAGAACAATCCGCGTGCGAACCCGAAGAAACCGCCGTTCCCGGTGCGCGTCAAGCCGTGATGGTGGAGCGCGATGAGATGAGTGCCAAGAAAGCAATGGGTCGGGAGTCGCCTCTCGACGCCTGGTTTCTCTCATTGCGGCAGGAATTGAAAGGCCAGTGCCAGCCTCTTGCGGCAAACGTGGTCGTCGAGACTGGCCTGGTCAGACTGGATTTCAGCGTGACCGGGATCCTCATCGAGTGGCTTGGGCACGACGGCAAGGCCCGGGGCGCTGATGGCGTCCACCTGAGCAGCGGCCACGCGCGAGCCGCGCTGCGGGTCGCCGCCAACCAACTCCAGCAGCCTGGCGGGTGACGTGATCTTTTGTCGTGTGATCGATACGCCCGTTTCTTTGCGGTCGTGGCGGATTTGAAAATTGCCGCTCGTGATGCGAGGGCCCGGCGCTTGCCAGGCGGTGCCGCCGGGAACGTGACGCAGCACAATTTCGTCGTTGGTGATCGGCTCCACGGGTGGGCCTGCTCCGCTCATGCTGCCAGCGACTGGCGCAACTCCTGGAGGAAGCCGGCCTGGACGACCCCTGGCTGGGGAGCAAAATGGCGAGTATTGATCTGGCCGGTCGCAGAGTGACGGTGCAAGAACCCGATCGCCCCGTCTGAGCTGATTTCGACCTCGTGCTCAAGAAGACGGTTCTGCCATTCGATCAAAACTCCGCCTGTGCGCGTCGGGCTGACGTGGAGGATGGAACCGGCCTTCTGTTGTTGGAGCATGTGCTCGATCAAACCGACGAGTTGTTGTGCCAGGTCAAGGACGCTTGGTCCAGGGGGGGCGGCTTGATAACCGTCCCAGTTTTCCCCCAACGTGCGCATTGCTTCCAGTTGTTCGTTGACAGTCGCCATATCGCTGAATTCTCCGCGGAGGTCCGCAGTTTGTCAAGGTAAGGGGCACTGGCCCGCCCGGGCCAGCCCCCCCATGGGGCAGGAGTGGACGCCGTCATGCGGCAGGCCCCTCAGGCGCAAAAAACATCCCGCAAGACGCACTCACGTCGAACCCGACCCGCGGAATGACGCGGACCCGAGCGTAGGGTAAGCGTGCCTGATAAATCGCCGCGTTTCGCTGGATGATCTCCTCGGACGGTTCGACGCCGTGCCGGCGCGGGTCGTGCGGGTTGTAGCGGACGATGTTGACGTGGGCCATCAACCGCCTGCTTTCGAGAGCATCGCAGATTGCGTGGACGTCGGCCTCGCTGTCGTTCTCCCCCGCGATGAACGCATAGTGAATCTTGCATATCTTGTACGTGCTCCGTTGCCAGCGGACGAGAAGATCCAGCGCTTCCTCGGCGGGAAGCGCCTTCGGAAGCCAGCGACGGCGGAACGATTCGCTCATGCTGTAGAGGGAGTAGTAGATCTCGGGGTGATGGCAGACGAAAACGTCTTCCAGGAGGCGGTCGCCAAGCTCCCTGGGAAAGATCGTCGACACCAGGTAGCGCGGGCGGAGTTCCAGGGCAATCGCCCGTTCGGCCAGCTCTCCCAGCAGTGCATCGGCGTGGGCGAGCAGGATGGAATTCGCCAGTGGCTCGCCACGTGCCATGAAGTTGAAATGGACCACCCGGGCCGGCGGCGCTGCTCGCCGATAGTGATCGAGCACCGTGTCCGCTTGCTCGAGGAATTCCTCGTGAGCGACGTCGCGCAGCCGGGTCTGCCCGGTGGCGGTCAGGTGGCACATGCGACAGGCCTGATCGCAGCCGGTCTGCGAGGAAAGGTACACGACGACATAGTCCTGGCAGCGGCGAACGTAGCGGGCCTCGATGCGGCCCACGTCCACCGGCCGGTCCCAGTTGACCGAGGCATCCTGCGTGCTCTGGTAGCCCGTGTAACCGGTTGGCAGGACGCCGAGTGATGGCTGCATGACGCTCTCCAGCAGACTGTTTCAGCGTATTCTCCCATCCCGCAGGCCTGATTCAAGGTCGCTTATGGTTGGCGCACACCGTAGCGGAGCGGGCCATCCGATGATTACACTACGTCCAGTCATGGGAGGGACCTTTCTTTGGACGAGCTTCGCCATCGGCTCCTCGAGGGCTTCTTGCTGCGGCTCGCGCGGCTGCCGGGTGCCGATCATTTCGTCCTCCGGGGCGGGATGCTGCTGCGGCTCTGGTTCCGGCCTCTTCCCCGACCGGCTGCCGATCTCGACCTGGTGTCCACGTTGCCGTTCAGCGTGGAGGAGACCGCCCAACGGTTTGTCCCGCTGCTGGCGAACCGCAGCGTTGACGACGGCGTGGCGTTCGACACCGAGCGGTTCCGCGTCGAAGGGATCTGGCTGAACACCAACTTTCCGGGCGTGCGGCTGATCGCTGCCGGCACGGTCGATGGGGTCGAGGATGAGTTCAGCGTGGACGTGACTTTTGGCGAGCCACTGGTGCCGAAGCCGGAACGGGGCGGATATCCGATGCGGAACGACCGGACCGCGCGGCTCTGGATGTGCCGGCCCGAGACCATCACGGGGCGAAAACTGCACGCGCTGATGCACATGGGAATGTTGCACTGGCGCCCCAAGGACCTGAACGACCTCCGCGTGCTCCTGGATCGAGTGCCGATGAACCGTGCCGACCTACCCGAAGCGATTGCAGCGTCCTTCACCAGTCGCGGGAACACGACGGCCGACGCGCGCGAGCTCTTCGACCAGGACTGGTGGGCCATGAAGATGTCCTCGGCACGCTGGCAGGACTTCGTGAAGGAATCGCCGGGCCAGGAGGTGCCCGGGAACCTGACGCGCGTCGTCGCCGAGGTTGCAGCGCGACTGAAACCCACACTGGAGCGATTGCCATGAGCGGCCACGCGGCCCGGCACTTTCTTGAAGGCATCCTCGCCAGCCCCGAAGACGACACGGTGCGACTCGTTTTCGCGGACTGGCTGGAGGAGCAGGGCGATGCGGCCCGTGCAGAGTTCATCCGTGTGCAGATCGAGCGCGCCCGCCTGCCGCAATGGGACGCGGGCCAGGTTCGGCTGCGTGTGCGCGAGCACGAGTTGATCGAGCAGCACGCGGAGAAGTGGGAGGCGGAACTCCCCGTCATCGAGGGAGTCACGTGGGACGAGTTTCGCCGCGGGTTCATGGCGACGGCCTCGTTTTCCAGTTTCGAGGTGCTTCGGACGAACGCCAGCGCGTGCTGGGCGGCGACACCTCTCGAAGCGGCGACGGTCCGCTGGCCCCGCCAGCACGAAGCACTGGCGGGTCTGCCGCCGATTCCTCTGCTGCGGGAACTGTCGATCACCGGGCAGCTCGTCGACCGCCGCGAGGTGGGTGGACTCGCCGACGCACCGTTGCTGTCGACGCTCCGTGCCCTGAACATCCGCCATTGCAGCCTGGAAGGCGAAGGCTTTCGCCGGCTGGCCGCGTCTCCTCACCTGGGCAATCTGACGACGCTGCGTGTGCCGGGCAATTCCATCGGCAACCGTGCCATCCGTTCCCTGTTCGATGCTGCTTCCCTCACTTCCCTGGCGGAGCTCGACCTCTCCGAAACGGGGAGCTACGGCCGCACCCGGAGATCCGGACGTTACCACGAGGACCCCATCATCGAGGCGGCGGACCTGGCGGCGCTGGCCGCATGGCCCGGGCTGGCTCGGATGCGCTCGCTGACCTTGTCGGGCAACAATGCGGGGCAGCGCGGCCTCCGCGCGCTGCTGCGTTCACCGCACGTGAAGGACTTGAAGCAATTGACGCTTCGCTCCAACGGGCTCGATGGTCAGGCAATGGAGGAGTTTGGCGCCGCACGACCGGAGCTGCAACTGGACGTCCTGGACCTGGGTGAGAATTTGCTGGGAGACGTTGGCGTGTCGGACCTGGCGCTGGCGCCGTGCCTGGGCGAATTGAAGGTGCTAAAGCTGGACCGGTGTGAGATCGGGCTGTCCGGCGCTCGCTGGTTGGTCAACGCACCGTTCCTTGGCAGTCTACGGCAATTGAATCTGAACCACGACAGCTTCCGTGCCGAGGGTCTGTATCGGCTGCTCGAGAAGAAGCCGCCCTGTCTTCACACGCTAGAGATGGAAGACAACGACCTCGGCGACGAGGGAGCCGCGCACCTGGCGGAGTCCCGCGCTTCGGCCACGTTGCTGAACGTGAACCTCGCTCAGAACGGCCTGGGGGATCAGGCCGCCAAGTTCCTGGGCAAGTCAAAGTACTTGCAGAACTTGCTTGTACTGAGGCTTCAAGACAACGGGATCAGCGAAGCCGCCGCAACCGCCCTTGCGCAGTCGCCACTGGGCAAGCGACTGGCGGTACTGGAATTCAGCAAATAGGGACAATCTCTCTGCCCCTGGCGCAGCGAAGCAGTATTCCAAGCTCTAGTCCACACGTGCCGTCGGCGAGTAAAATGCAATTGGGCTTCGCGCAATGAAATGGAGTAATCATGTCCAACAACGACCAACCCGCATTCAACGCTCTGAGCGTGTTTCAGGCTCATTTCGGCACTCCACCCGGGAGCCTGGACGCAAAGCTCGAGTGCGAAAAATGGGAGAGCTTGTGCAACAAATTGCTCGTGGACCGTGAACGGCTGCGCACGGAATTGGAGAAGGCACGACTTGACAAGATCTACAGTGAATTCAAGCCAGAGCCGACCATGGAGGAGGTCTATGCCCAGGTTGATCGCGAAACGACTCTCGAGCAAATCATCGCCGAGCTAGAACACGCGGCGGAGCAGAAGACATGAGCGAGGGTCAATCTAATCGTTACAAGCTCGATCACACCGTTGCCGCCAAGGAGCAAATCCAGTCTATCGCCGTATTCGCAGCACAAGCAGGGAAACTGCCGGCGTTCCTCGCCATCCTCAAGAAGGCTGTGCTGCTGATGCAAATGGATCCGCGTGGTTGGGGTGATCCGGAATATCGATCGCCGATTGTTGAGGGTGTTTTCTGCCACGGGATACTTCGGCCCGTGGCATTTCGCTATGTCGTTTACGAGCAAGTTCGAGGCGTCGTGCTTCTGAATGTTCAAGTCTATGCGGACTTCGCTTGAGGTTTGGAGCTGATGATTCCAGAACCGCACCAGGAGCTTGACGGCCGGGTCGGTTTCTGCGTCGGCACTGGCCGTTGCGGGACGACCTTCCTCTCCGAACTCGCCGGGCTCGAACCGGAAGTCGCTTCCTCCCACGAGCGGCTCCGACTTGCAGCGACCTTCCACATGTTCTGCAAGTGGCACGGGATCGCCATTGATGCGGAAGGGTTCCTGCTCGACCGGGAGGACGCCATCCGCCGCGACCTGATGGAACGGCACTTCTCCTTCGAGTGCAGCGCGCTGCTATCGCATTCGCTGGAGGAGCTATTCGACCGCTTCCGCGCCCGGTTCCTGTTGCTGGTCCGGAGCCCGGCCGAGACCGTCGCCTCGTTCGCGGTACGCGGTTGGTTCCTGAAGCCCTGTGCGCGGCGGGATCCGAGTCTTCCTCCCAGTTACCGAGAGGGCGAGGAGCCGCGTCATTTTCTGGGAAGAAACATTCCGCACGGCGCCGAGTTCGAGCGCTGGACCCGTTTGACTCAGATCGGGAAACTCGCCTGGTTCTGGCAGGCACGCACCCGAGCCATCCTCGAGCAATTCAGCCGCTTGCCCGAATCGCACTGCCGGATCGTGCGTTTGGAAGACCTCGATTTTCCGCATTACCAGGACCTGGCCCGGTTCATGGGGTGGCAATCGCGGGTCGATGCCTTCATGTTCTCCGAACTGGCTCTGGCTCGTCCCAATGCCGGACCCAATCCCCCGCGCAGGTTCACCGACTGGAGCCCGCTCGAAGCCGCGGAATTCGAAGCGGAGGTCGCTCCCGTCGCCGAGGCGCTCGGCTACGAGTTTCGGGTGACGACTCTCAAAGAACGGGTCAATGCGCGAACGACCGCGAGCGCTGAGCAGCCGCTGTCATCGTTGCCGGCCGTGCTCAAGCAACTCTCTGGTTAATTCGCTCTCGACGACCAGCGGCGATCACTTCACCACGCCGGCGCGGGCTCGGTCGAGCACGTCGCGCACGGCACGGGCCAATGTTTCCGGCCGGTACGGCTTGCTGAGGAAGCCCAGCACCTGGTCGGGATGCTCGTTCGTCATCTGCTCCGCCGAGTAGCCGCTGGCGAACAGCACGCGGACGGAGGGATCCATCTGGCAGAGTTGGTGCAGAGCATCGTGGCCCGACATGCGCGGCATGGTCAGGTCCAGGATCACCAGGTCGATCTGGTCCATCTGCTGCTGGTACATCTGCACGGCTTCCAGGCCGTCCTCGGCAAGCAGAACGGCGTAACCGTAGCGTTCGAGGATCGTGCGGCCGAGCTTGCGGATCATGGGCTCGTCGTCGGCGAGCAGGATTGTCTCGGTGCCGCCGCTGGGAGCCTGACGGATCGGTTGCGGCGTCGGTCCCGCGATGCCGATGCCGTGGCGCGGCAGGAAGATCTCGAACCGGGTGCCATGACCGACTTCGCTCACACAGTCGATCCAGCCTTGGTGCTGCTTGATGATGCCGAACACCATCGCCAGGCCGAGGCCGGTGCCCTTGCCCGCGGCCTTGGTGGTGAAGAACGGCTCGAAGATGCGCCCACGAATCTCCGGGGGGATGCCGTGGCCGCTATCGCTGATACGCAGGCGCACGAACTCGCCGGGCCGGGCTTCGACGTGATGGCGCGCGTACTCGTCGTCAATGAGCACGTTGTCCAGTTCAAGCAGGAGCCGACCGCCTTCGGGCATCGCGTCGCGGGCGTTCAGGCACAGGTTCATCAAGACCTGGTTCATCTGCGTCGGGTCGGCCTCGACCATCCACAGCTGCGGTGCGGCGCGCACGTCCAGGCTGATGCGTGGGTCGATGGTGCGGCGCAGGATCCGCAGCGTCTCTTCCATGCAGCCGTCGAGGTGCGCGGGCACCGGCCGCAACAGCGTTTGACGCGAAAAGCCGAGCAGCTGATTGGTCAGCTCCGCGGCCTGCACGCCGGCGCGTTCGGCTGCCAGCAACAACTCACGATTGGGATGGTCTTCGCCGACGCCGCCGAGGGCCAGGGCGATGTTGCCGAGGATGACGGAGAGCAGATTATTGAAGTCATGTGCCACGCCGCCGGCGAGCAGACCGACCGCTTCCATCTTCTGCGCCTGCCGCAGCTGAGCTTCGAGTCCCTGCTGCTGCGTGACGTCCCAGCAGATGCCCAGGACGCCGATCACCTGGCCTCGCTCGTCATGGACTGGCGTGCGGACAATGCGCACCGTTCGCGGCTGGCCATCGCCGAGTTGTTGCCGTTCGACCTCGAAACGCTGTCCTTCGCGCAGGACGCGGAGGTCGTCGGCATGGTACAAGTCCGCCACGGCGCCTGGATAGACGTCAAAGTCGGTCTTGCCGACGATGGTGCTTTCCTCGCAACCCAGGACGGCACAGAACGGTCGGTTGGCGACGACAAAGCGGAGCGCCGTGTCCTTGAGATAGACGCCCTGCGAGAGGTTTTCGATCAGCGAGCGATAGCGCGCGGCACTAAGGTGGGCGCTCTCCTCGGCTTGCTTCCGCTGGGTGATTTCAACCAACGTCCCCTCGATGACGCCGCTGTCCGCCGGTCCGCTCAGCAGGCTGGTGTTCTCCAGCACCCAGACGCGGCTGCCGTCCTTGCGGCGCATGACCGCTTCGTAGTTCGTCAACGTGCCCGTGCGACGCAAGGCGGTGAGAAACGCGGCGCGGTCCGCGTCCGCGAAGTAGAGATCGCTTGTTGGGCGGCCGACAACCTCGGTCCGCGATGCGTAGCCCAGGATGGCAGCGAAGGAGTCGTTGCAATCGAGGAGGCGGCCGTCGACGGACGAGCTATAGACGCCGGCCAGGTTGCGCTCGAAAAGCAGGCGGTGGCGTTCCTCACTGGCGCGGATGGCTTCACTGGTGGCTCGCACCTTTTGCAGCTGGGAGAGCATCCAGTCCACCCGAGCGGGACCCGCGGAAGGCGGAGAATACGTCGCGTCATCCAGAAAAAGTTCAGGAGGCTCGTAGTAAAGATTGGGACACACCATGTCCCCGATGACGACAAATGAATGCGTCCGCAAGGCCAGATGCAGGATTTCAGGGCCGAAGGAGGCGCGATCGTAGCGGCACATCGCGGTCATGCGACTGCCCGGCAGGGCGCGATTGAGGAGGGCTTCATACTCGGCCAGCCGATTCACCCCGATTTCAGCGACGATGGCTGCACTCATGCCGGCGGCGCCACGGATACCCATGTAGCCGGCCAGCAGTGCTTCCTGGACCATCTGCTGAAGCACAGCCACCATGGTGGATGGATCGAATGGAGTTCCATCCAGGTAAAAGCGATGCTGGTCAAAGAGCAAGAGTGACCCGCGTCGACACTCGTGGTCCACATCCACGCCTGCCGCATCGAGCGCGACCACCACCTCCGAGACATGGACTTCGTCACCGACGCAGATGCAGCGTTCGCCGCGCGCCAGGCCGTCGCGCAGGAACGGAACCACGGCGGCTAGCTCCGGGCCAGGGCCGTCGTGGATGAGGCAAAGATGGTCGCCCGGCCTCACGGTCTGCAGTTGCCGCTGGAGTTCCGCCGCCACGAAGTCGCCTCTCCACTCTAGATTCGGCACTGCGCCCGCCAGCGCAGCCAGTGATCGATCAGCACGAGTGCCATCATCGCTTCCCCCATCGGCACGAAGCGCGGCAACAGACACGGGTCGTGCCGGCCGCGCGTCGCGATCTCCGTTGGCTCGCCTTCGCGTGTCACCGTGCGTTGCGGCTGCGACAGGCTGCTTGTCGGCTTGACCGCGACCCGGCAAACAATCGGCTCGCCACTGCTGATGCCGCCGAGCATGCCGCCGTGCCGATTCGTCTCGGTGCCAATCGACGCTCCGGCCTTGGCGACAAAGACATCGTTGTTAGCGCTGCCGCGTGCCGTGGCGACACCGAAGCCGGCGCCGTACTCGAACGCCATCACGGCGGGCAATGAAAGTAGCGCCTTGGCCAGGTCCGCCTTGAGCTTGTCGAACACCGGTTCGCCCAGGCCCGCGGGCACGCCCACGGCGACCAGTTCGCTGACGCCGCCGATCGAATCCTGCTCTTTACGCACCGTGTCGATGAGGGCGATCATGCGCTCGGCCGTCGTGGCATCCGGGCAACGCACCGGCGTCGCCTCGACCTGTTCCAGTGTCACGCACGTCGGGTCGGGGACGTTGGCAACGACGTCGCCCACCTGCTTCACCCAACCGAGGATACGGATGCCCTGTTGCGCCAGCAGTTTCTTGGCGATGGCGCCGGCGGCAACCCGGCAGACCGTCTCGCGGGCGCTGGACCGGCCGCCGCCGCGATAGTCGCGGAAGCCGTACTTGGCATCGAACGTGAAGTCGGCGTGTCCGGGGCGGTACTTGTCCTTGATGTCGCTGTAATCGTGGCTGCGCTGGTCGGTATTGCAGAACAGGATAGCGATGGAGGTGCCGTCGGTCTTGCCTTCGAAAACGCCGGACCAGATTTCCGGCATGTCCTCTTCCTTCCGCTGCGTCACGATCTTCGACTGACCGGGCCGGCGGCGGCGCAGGTCCGGCAGCAGGTCTTCCTCGGCGAGCGCCAATCCCGGCGGACAGCCGTCGACGATGACGACGTAACCGGGGCCGTGGCTGACGCCGGCCGTGGTGACGCGGAACAACTTGCCGAAAGTGTTGCCAGGCATGACGACATTATATCAACGCGGCAGGGCATGAATCGACCGGCCTCGGCCGTGTTCGCGGGAGCCGGTCAAGGAGAGGGCAGCTGTTTCAGGAGGTTGACCATCTCGATGGCAGTCAGCGCCGCCTCGAATCCCTTGTTGCCGGCCTTGGCGCCCGCACGGTTGATTGCCTGCTCCAGCGTATCGCACGTCAAGACGCCGAAGATCACGGGCACGCCTGTGGATAGGCCTGCCTGCAGCACGCCATTGGTCGCGCCGCCGGCAACGTGGTCGTAGTGATCGGTCTCCCCCTTGATGACCGCGCCGAGGCAGACGATGGCAGCGTACTTGCGGCTCTCGGCCAGGCGCCTGGCGACCAGTGGAATCTCGAACGAGCCCGGCACCCGCACCAGGTCGATGGCATCGGTGGCAACGCCGTGACGGTGAAAGCCGTCCAGAGCGCCCGCGACGAGCTTCTCGACGATGAATTCGTTGAACCGCGCCGCGACCAGGGCGAAACGGCCGGCCGGCGCGACGAAATTGCCTTCAAAGGTAGTCATGCTTACCAGTATACGAAAGGCTCGGGAGGGACGTCAGGGACGTCAGTCCTTTGGTGTGGTGGCATAATGGGAGGACTGTCCATCGCACTCCCAAAAACCTCGGCCGTTCCTGTCCGGTTGGATGCCACCGCCGGTCGCTAACCAGAAGATGTCGCCAACTGCCACGCGCCAGCCGGGCACTGCGGGTTCGGCCCTGGCGATCTGGCCGCGCCGATACCCGACATATTGTCCTTGCACGGCGCTGTCAATTCGAACGCTGTTGGCTTCGCTCTGCTGGGCGTCCTGGCGTGGACATTGCGTATTTCACAGTCCGCGGACCACGGACGGAGCCAGCGCACCGCCGCTACACCTACGCTGCGCGGCGCTCCGCGTCATGTCAATATCCTCCGCGGCGAGGCGTGAAACCCTCGCGCGATTGCGCTTGTCGCTCCACGGCAAAGGGTGTTAAATGAACGCAAGAAATGACCGTCGGTTGACCGGGACAACCACCGCGGGCTCACGGACAGTCGTTCGTGAGCCTGTGGCTTTTGACCGGCCGCCAATGCGAAAAACAGCCAATGGGCCTGCTAGCGCCGCTACCGCCGTCGCCGTTCGCACCCGAGCTCACCTTGCAGGCATACCTGCTTGGATCGGTGGAGTTCGAGGCTGCGCTCGCATTGCAGCGGCGGCTGGCGTTTCAGGTCTCCGGCGATCGCGAAAGCGCTCACCTGGTTGTCTGCGAACATCCGCCCGTGATCACGGTCGGCCGCCACGGCAGCCGCGCCCACATCCTTTGCGAACCGGACGAGCTTCGGCTTCGGCGCTGGCCAGTGCGTTGGCTCAATCGCGGCGGCGGTTGCCTGCTGCACGCGCCCGGTCAGCTGGCGATCTATCCCATCCTGGCGCTCGACACACTGGGCTTTGGCCTGGAAGCCTACATCGATCGTTTGCAGGAGGCCGTCATCGCGTTGCTCGACGATTTCAGCATTCACGGCGAAACGCTGCCAGGCCACGCGGGCGTATTTGTCTCCGGACGGCCAATTGCCGGCATCGGCATTGCGGTGCGCAACTGGGTGACGTATCACGGCGTCTACCTCAACGTCGCGCCGGACCTGGAACCGTTCCGACGCATCCGCTTTGGTGGCTCGCTGGAGGATGGTCAGATGACGTCCGTGGCACGTGAGCGGCGCGGGCTGGTGCGGCCATCGCTGATCCGCGAGCGTCTCCTGGAGCACTTCGCGGCGCACTTCGGCTTTGCCCGCACCGTCATTTTTCACGAACACCCCCAGCTCAATCACAGGGCACCGTCCGATGCGGTCGCTACCACTCGTTGATTCCACCCCCGCGCCGAAAGCTCCCGCACCACGTCGTCTGCCGACGTGGCTGAAACGGCGCTTGCCGCGCGGCAACGGCAACTCCTTCACGCACGGCCTGCTGCGCGAACTGCGCCTGGAGACCGTTTGCGAGAATGCCCGCTGTCCCAATCGGCCGGAATGCTACGCCCGACGGACCGCGACATTCATGATCCTCGGCAACGTCTGCACCCGTCCGTGTGGCTTCTGCTCCGTGCCGCGCGGCAAGCCCGATGAACTGGAAGACGACGAGCCGGCCCGCGTCGCCGAGGCTGCGGCACGCTTGGGCCTGCGGCATGTCGTCATCACATCGGTGACGCGCGATGATTTGCCCGACGGCGGCGCCGATCACTTTCGGCGTAGCGTCGATGCCGTGCGAGCGCGCACGGGCGCCGCGGTGGAAGTGCTGACGCCGGATTTCCTCGGCGACACCCAGGCCATCGACACCGTGCTGGCAGCACGGCCCGACGTGTACAACCACAACATGGAAACGGTGCCCCGGCTCTACAAGAAGGTGCGCGGCCGTGCCGACTACCAGCGCAGCCTCGACCTGCTGGCCCACGTCAAGCGCCGAGCCTCTGAGATGGTGACGAAGAGCGGCCTGATGCTCGGCATCGGCGAGACCGTGGACGAGTTGTTTGACGTGCTTGCCGACCTCCGTGCCGTGGAATGCGACGTGCTGACGCTCGGCCAGTATCTGGCACCGACGCTCAAGCACATTCCGGTCGCACGCTTCTTGCCGCCCAGCGAGTTCGACGTGCTGGCAGTGCGGGCACGGTCGCTGGGTTTCCGGCAAGTCGCCAGCGGGCCCTTCGTGCGCTCGAGCTACCATGCCGATGAGATGGTGAAGACCGATGCAAGCAACGATCATCCTGCCTGAGCTGGGTGCCGCCGCCGCGGTGCTCAGCGTCTGGTTCGCCGACGCCGGGGACGTGGTCTACGAGGGCGACCGCCTGGTCGAAGTCCTCGTCCGCGGCGCGACGTTCGACGTGTCGGCGCCGGCCACCGGCCGCCTGGCCGAGAAGCGGGCGTGGCCCAACGATTCGTTGCAGACAGGGCAGGTACTGGGCGTGGTGGAAGTTGAAGACAGTGGCAATTGAGGACGTACCATCGTGGCAGCAGGAAGTCTCGAAGACCGGGTCCGAGCGCTGGAGATTGAGCTGGCGCGTCTCAAGACGAAAGTCGAGCCGCCGAAACCCTCGTGGATCGACAGCGTTTGGGGCGTCTTCGCCGATGACCCTGACTTTCTGGACGCTATGCGTTTAGGGCGCGAGTATCGGGAGGCCCAGCGACCGAAGCCAAGTTGATTTGCCGTGCCCCGCGTTCCCTTCATCTCCCTGGACGGTCTCGACGGCAGCGGCAAATCGACGCAATGCCGGCTGCTGGCCGATTGGCTGCGCGCCGCCGGCACGACGGTCGTCGAGTGCGTCGATCCCGGCGGCACGGCGGTGGGCGACGTTCTTCGCGATCTGCTGCTTCATCGCCGCCATCAGATGGCGCTGCCGTGCGAGGCGTTGCTGTTCATGGCCAGCCGGGCCCAGCTCGTCGCGGAGATCATTCGGCCCGCACTCAATGCGGGGCAAGCGGTGGTTGCCGATCGGTTTCTGCTCGCCAATGTCGTTTACCAGGGCCACGCGGGCGGGCTCGAACCACAGGAAATTTGGCGCATCGGCCGGCTTGCCACCGGCGGACTGGAGCCGGACCTGACCTTTGTCCTCGATTTGCCCGTGGAACTTGCGGTTCAGCGACGCACCGGCGAGCCGGATCGCGTCGAGAGTCGCCATCGCGAGTTTCACGAACGCGTTCGGGCCGGTTTCCTGGCCGAAGCCGGCCGGCAGCCGGATCGCATCCGTGTCGTCGATGCCACGCGGCCCGCCGCGGCGCTGCACGAAAAGATCCGCCGAATTGTTCAAGTGGAAATGACACGATGAGCTGGCAGCGCGTTCGCGGCCACGACAACCTGGTGCGGTCGTTTGCGCAGGCGAAGCGGCGCGGCCGGCTGGCTCATGCATACCTGTTCGCCGGACCGACGGGCGTCGGCAAGCGTCTCTTCGCGCACGAACTGGCCAAGGCATTGCTGTGTGAAGACCCACCCGAAACACTCCGGGCCTGCGAGCAGTGCCCCGGCTGCATTCAGGTTGAAGCGGGCTCGCATCCAGATTTCTTCGCAACCGGCCGGCCCGAGGAAAGCCCGCACATTCCGATCGATTCGGTGCGTGAGCTCTGCCGCGTCCTCTCGCTCAAGCCCGTGCGCGGGCATGGCAAGGTCGCCATCATCGACGATGCCGACGAACTTCAAGACCCGATTACCGGCAACGCGGCCGCCAACGCTTTCCTCAAGACACTCGAAGAGCCGTCGCCCGGCTCGGTGCTGCTGCTGATCGGCACCAGCCCGGACCGACAGATGCAGACCATCGTGTCGCGCTGCCAGGTCGTTCGCTTCGCTCCGCTCTCCGATGCGATCGTCGCGGAACTGATTCGCGCCCAAGGCGTGAATGATGCGGCACTGGTCGAGCGGCTCGTGCGCCTGGGGGCCGGCAGCCCGGGGCAGGCGATGGCGCTCGCCGAGCCGGCCCTCTGGGAGTTCCGGCGCACTCTCCTCGCAGCCTTGTCGCAACCGCGGTTCGACAGCGTTGGCCTCGCGAAGCAATGGATGGAGTTCGCCGAGGAGGCCGGCAAGGAATCGGTCGCGCAACGGCGCCGTGTCTCACTGGTTCTACGATTGTTGATCGACTTCTTGATCAGTGCGTTACGCACGCTGGCTGGCGAAACGACACGACTCAGAGAGGCCGAGGAGCTGCGGAGCATGAGCGACCTGGGTAGCCGACTTGGAACAGACGGGTTGACGGACTGGCTCGATCGCTGCCTGGAAGCCGACTTACAGAATGAGCGTCGAGTTCAGCTGGTGCTGGTGGTCGAGGCGCTGACACACGCCCTGGGGCGCCAGCGGGTCGCGTAAAACCTGGACTTGGCACATGCTCCAGGCCGTGCTATAGCGCGCGTATGAACCGCATGTCGGCCTTTCTGTTCGTGTTCTTGACAGGCTGCAGCACGGCACCGGTCGCCGACCTGATGGATTGGGTCAGTCCGGGCAAGATGCCAGCCAATGCGGGCGCGGTCCGCGGGGGCGTCTGCGGCGGCAATTGTGCACCGTCGGCGCCTGGACCGGTTACCAGTTTTTCGCCATCGGTTGCGGAAAGCGAGACGCCAGCGCCCATCGCGCTCACGGGTGCCAGCGTGACGGACATGCCGCCCTCCGGCGATCCAACGTCCCCCGTCAAGCCACCCGCGATACCGAGTTGGCGGCGTGGGCAGTGACAGTGATCACGAGGTGACCGGAGCGGCCGGCTTGAGAAGTGCCGTGAAAGCTGTCTCGCCGCCCGATTCTTGCCAGAGCTTCCACCATTCCACAAAACGCTGTCGCTCGCACACCACGCGCTCCCGATGCCGTCGGAGCAAGCCGTTCAGACCGATCCGATAGCGGCGCCAATCGCCGGGACGCGTCGCTTTCAGACGGTCGCGCATGGCGGTCAGGCGTTGGTTTGCCACGTGGCTGTCGTTCGCCAGTCCAAGGATTTCCTGCATCTCCTCGACCTTGACGTAAAGCGTTACCTTGAAATCCGGCGCGAAACAGTCGGCGAAGACCTCCATCGCGTAGCGCAGGCGCTTGCCCATGATGCGCACCTGGTGCAAGTGGTCGTAATCTTCCAAGCTACCGCTCGCTGCCTGGTGCAACTCACGCAGTAGGCCGCCCAGCAACGGCTTTGCCAGGTCGAGCAGCACGTGAATCGGCTCGTCGCTCCGCGGCTTGTGGACCGCCGCGACCGTTTCGGCCAGCAGGCGCTCAAAACTGAAGGGATGATTGGGGCTTGCCGCGTCCAGCAGCGTCTGAGCGACAGCCCGTTGAGCCGTCGCGTAGCCAATCAGGAAATCCCAGGCCGGCCGCTGGCGTTCGGGCTGTGCTTCGGCGCTGCCCAGCGCGAGCAGGAAGACATCCCAATCGCGCGCAGCTCCGGCAGCGCGGCGAATGCGTCGCAACTGCTTGCGTGCGGCCCGATATTCTTTCTCGGGAAGGCACAGCGAGAAGATCTCCAGCGCCGCGCCGGCCCGGCGCGTGCCGACACGCAGTTGATGGACGTGTTCCGGGTCTTTGTCGGCTTCGCGCAGCGCGAGCGGCAGATGATCGCGGACGACTTCCAGGCGCATGGCCAGCACGCGCCGCGCCGCGTCGGCCAGCGGCGTGCTCGACGTCAGCTCGGTGATCCACTTCCCGTCCGCCATCGCTGATTTGATTCCAGGTGCAACACAAGAACCACGGATTTCACGGATCACACCGATAAATGAGACCTGCTTCTGTCGCAACACCTTTGCGCAGTATCAAGGATGAAGTCTTTGATGTTCTTACTGACGCCATCCGTGTTATCGGTGCAATCCGTGGTGCGCTTTTCCCGCTAACTCCCATACAACGATGCGACGGTTGCCGCTTGCTGCCGTTGTTCCAACCAGGAGGAAACGTCTTTCACCTTGCCGACCAGGTCCTCCACCTTGCGGCGTTCGCCGCGCAGTTCGTCGGCCAGGTCGGTCGGGATGGCGGAGTAAGCGCGTGATAGCGCCGTCTGCAAACGCTGCGACAGCATGCTCTGGAACTCGCCGCGGATCTTGATCCAGCGCAGCGGCAGCACCAACACGATCAAGATGTGCATGACAATGACCATCAACAATGTCGCGCCGAGTGGGATCAGCAAATCCGTCAGGACGGGCAGTTTCTCCAGCATGAAAATCTGCCAGAGGACCCAGGCTGCCGTCACGAAGAAGGTCAGGACCGGAAGCGTGTTGCCCAGAAAGATCAGTAAATTGTGCAGCCAGCGCCGCAGACCGCGTGGGTGCGACCACTGGCTTTCTACTTCTTCCAGCACCTCGATCAGCGCCTGGGCGAACCGCTGCCGCCAGTCGATGCGCGACGCCGATTCGGTACGGCTCGACAGGAGTTGCACCGGAAAGCCCTGCTCCTCGCCCTTCACGAGCAGGCTATCGGCCAGGGCCTTGCAGCGCATGTCCAGGCTGCGTTCGCCGGCTACCGTGCTACAAGCACGAGTGAATTCCATCAGGTTCCAGCCCGGCTGCGGTTGCGGCGTCGAAGGTCCCATTTTTGGCACCATCGAGAAGCGATCGCCCAGTGTGCCCCCCATGTACTTCACGCGGTTGAACAAACTCAGGTATAGGCCCATCGGGCCGCGGAAGCGCTTCTGGCTTTCGACGGTGAAGTGATGCTCGATCTCGTTCTGATACGGGGCCAGGGTGTTGAGCAGGATGTTCGCCGTCTCACCGGCCTCCGCACCCAGTTCCCGGTCCCAGATGGAACGCGTGCGCTGGGCGGTTTCCGCCAGGTCGGGCGGGGCTGCGTCTTCGAGCGAGCGTTCCAGCTGTTCGAGCAATTGCGTGATGCCGCGCGCCTTGATCGCCTCAATTTCCAGGCGATTCAGGCCGGCCTCCAGCCAGTTGGTCAGGTCCATGAACTGCTCGCCTTCAGGCGCCTCGGCACCGCTGTTCTCGCCGTTGGCCTTGTCCACCCAGTGCTGCGCGTTGGTGCGGAACAGGATCGGGTTCTGAAAGCCCTGTTCCTTAAGGTCGCCGAGCAAGTCCTCGTCGGGACGCTTGGCGATCGAAGGCGTGTGGAGGCAGCGATCCCATTTGTTGATGACGAAGACCGAGGCCTTGCGCTTGCGCTGCTCGAGGAAGTGCTTCCACACCATCTCGTCGTGGTACTTTTCCGGCGAACCGACCCAGATGACGATGTCGGCGACCGGGACGACGCCGATGGTCTTCTCGCGGTTGACCGGATCGGTACTGTCGAGGTCCGGCGTGTCGACGATGACCTTGAATTGCAACGCCGGCCGATCGTGCGTCTGGAGATGACAGTTCCGCAGCAGCGGATCGAACTTCTCCGGCTTCATCGATTCGTGATAGTACACGACCGGGTCGCGCGTCGTGGGCCGCGCCCAGGACGCGTGTGCGATGGCGCCGCCGGCCAGGGCGTTCAGCAGCGTCGACTTGCCGACGCCGGTGCCTCCGATCAGCATGACGACCAGGTAAGGCCGCTCCGTGTCCAGCGCGTCGGCCTGGCGGATCAGATCGTTGCCGAGGCCTTCCAGTGTCGCCGCGCTGGAGTCGGACAGTGGATAGAGATGCTTGGCGCGGAGCCAGGCGCGGAGGAACTTCTCCAGATCGCGCAACCGAGGTGAAAGGGTTCGCAGCATTGGCTCGGTGCTGGTGGGCTGCTCGGCCTTGACGGTCTGGGTGCGATCGTCGCCGGGGTGCTGGGTAATGGCGTCCCGTTTCTTGACGGTCATGGTCGGATTGTCGTCGCCCGGCAAGAGGTCCGCGGGATTCGGCATGACAGCGGCTTCCTTTCGTATCAGTCCCGATGCAAAGCAGATTTCATGACGCGGCAGATGCCGTAGGGTCCGCTGTGCGGACCGATCTCGCTGCAACCGTGTGGCGTTGGTCCGCACAGCGGACCCTACGAGAACCCCTAAAATGTGGACCCCAGCTTCTGCGTCACCGCCTGGTCGAGCGCCTGTACCGCTGGCGGGATCCGTTTGAGCGCCAGCTGCAACCGCTCGAACGACGAGCCACCGGTCGCCGGCCACTGAATCATCCAATCGGCGAGCGGAGCGGAGATGTACTGCTGCACCAGCGCCAGCTGTCGGTCGCGTGTCTGCTCGCGCTGCGTGTCCACGTACTTGGAGCCGAGCAACTCGACCAGCTGCTGCGAAACCGCCGCCGCGACCGGCACCAGCAAGATGTCCAGCGCCACCGTGTGGCCCGCCGTCAGCACCGCGGCCACGATGGCACCCATGTCGATGGCGAACTTGCCGCCACGCAGCGTGTTCAGGAGCACCGGGTTCTTTTCCAGTTCCTCATAGATGCCTCGGGCCGTGCGCTCCACCTCGTCGGCCAGTCCTAGCTGAAAGCTACGGAAGCCTTGCTGAAACCGCTCGCGCACCTGTTGCTCCAGACCGCCGCTTTCGAAACCTTTTTCGATGTGCGCCCAGACCGGATGGGCGCTCGAATGCCGGGCTGCTTCCTTGCGTAGGTGATCGAGCCAGCCCTTCAGGGAGTTTTCGAGCACCGGAAGTTCCGGCTGCGTCGGTGCATCCGGGCGCGCCATCGACTTGCCGAGAAATCCCTTGAGCAGCCGGTACGGCGTCCGCAACACCCACAACGTATTGCTGACGATCTTGCCGACGCCCGGCAATTCGAGGAGCTCCAGCAGGCGGACCAGCGCCTCGTCGAAGCGGCGGAACTTCTCGGTATTCAGATACTCAGCGCGATAGCGGTTCTCGAACTCGGTCTGTCCCGCCTTGACGACGGTCTGCCAGTTCTGCATCGCCGCGAGGTCCTTGCGGGCGACGCTCAGCAGATGATCGGTGGCCGCGAGGAGAAAATTGGTTGCCATGCGGACCGATCGCCGGCGCGCCGTGCTGGCCGGGTCGCCGAGCACCGCAACCTGGTTCAGCAGCTGAATCCGATACTTCGCCGCCTTGCCTGCCGGATTGGCCAGCTCCTGCGCCGACATGAACGGGATGGCCAGGCAGTTGATGGCGCCGCCGGGCAATTTGCTAAGCACCGCACTCTTGAAGTGAGCGAGAAACGCCTGCGCATCGGCCTCGCGCATCTTGCACAGGCATACGACCACGGGTTTGCCGGCCTGGAGCAAGAGCTTCAGGAACTGCGTGGGCACTTCGTCGTTGTACCGCTCGTCGGAAGCGACGTAAACCAGCACGTCCGACAGACCGCAGACTTCGATCAGGCGGGGAATGTACCCCGACGCGGCCCAGGTCGTCATGTCCGGACAATCCCAGACGACGAAGTTGGCCAGCAGGCTCTTGCTGAAGTCGTCGGTCGCCACGCGGCGAACCTGGTACACGTCTCGATCGAGATTGGAGGGCGCCGGCTCGGTCAATCGCTGCAACGGCCCCAGGAAGCTGAGGTGGGCCGCCCAATCGATCTGGCCGTTGGCGCTGGTATAGGCGATGGGATGACGCGTGAATCCAGCCTGCGGGTTTGCCTCGGCCGTCATCGAACCAGTCAGCAGATTGACAACGGTGCTCTTGCCGGCACTGGCGCCGCCGACCACGCAGGTGTGCAGCGGTTCGGGACGCTGGCCGTCGAGATAGGGGCCGACGGTGTTGCGCACCAGGGCCGCCGCCAGGCGAAGCTGACTGGAATGGGGCGCCTGGTCGGGCTGCTGTCGGCAATAGGTTTCGAGCCAGCTAAAGTCGTCGGAGAGCTGGCTGATGAGCGCGCGATGAGCGGGAGCCTGCGGGGTTTCAGCGGTCGCAGGGGTACTCATATTGGGTGGTCCCTGGTTGATATTCCGTCCACGTTCTCCCGCCCGGAGAGCGCAGAGAACGATAGTAAGCCATTGATGCGTAGATTCTATCGAAAAGTGCTCAGGATCGGAATGCCCTGCGCGGACCGTTTCGATCCAAGCGAAACGCGTCCAGCGAAATTGCCGGCCGCTGCCCGGTCAACAGTTGCTTCATCACCAGGGCGGTCGCCGGCGACAGCTGAATCCCGGAGCGGAAGTGTCCCGCCGCCACAAACAGGTTTTCGCATCCCGGCACTGCACCGAGAAACGGCAACCCATCCGGACTGCCGGGCCGCAACCCCGCCCAGCAGCGCTCGAGCGGCGCCTGCCCGAGCGCTGGCACAAGGGACTTTGCCAGGTTGAGCAGACCCGCGATCGCTTCGGAGGTGGTGCGCTTGTCGAAACCGGACGTTTCCTCGGTCGAGCCGATCAGAACGCGTCCATCCGGCCTCGGGACCAGATAGCGCTTGCCGAGACAGAGAACCCGGCGAAACAACGCTGCGCCCGTGTTCAGCAATGCAATCTGGCCGCGCACCGGATGAATGCCGGGCTGCCAGCCAACCGCTTCCAGCAGTGGATCGCTCCAGGCGCCGGTTGCCAGGAGAAACCGCCGCGCGCTGCGCGGCCCGGTGCTCGTTCGCAGACCGACGACGCGGTCTTCTTGTCGCTCGAAGCCGTGGACCGGACATCCCGGCGTCAGCTGAACGCCGAGAGCGCGACAGCCGGCCAGCAGCGCGTGCAAGTGGCGCGGGTTGCGCACCTGCGCCATTTCGGGCAGGTGATACGCAGTCGTGAGTTCCTTTGAGACGGCAGGTTCGAGCCGGTGCAGGGCCTTTGTGTCGAGCACTTCGAAAGCGATGCCTTCGCCACGCCATTCCTCGGCAGCGGCTGCCTCGTCCTCGCCCAGGAACTCCAGGCCGCCGCAACGCACGAATCCATTGTCGAGACCGGTGCGCTCGCGCAACTCCGAGCTGAGCGACGGGAACAGCGCCACGCTTTGCGCCCGCAGCTGGTCGTAAGGTGAAAGAGTTGCCGAAGGACTGCCGGGGGGCAGAATGCCCGCGCCGGCCCAGGAAGCTTCCTGACCGAAATCGCCCTTGTCCAGGACTTCGACCTGGATGCCGTCCCGCGCCAGGAAGTAGGCGGTGGTCAAGCCGATGACGCCGCCGCCGATGATGCACACGTCGGGTTGCGAACTCATGCCGTTGTTATACTTGACGCGGTAGAGAATGACTGTATTCGGTGGGCCAGACACTCTTGTCTGGCCAGCCAGACAAGAGTGTCTGGCCCACCTTACCAGGGGTGTTGCCATGCGAACGCCGTGGATCGCGATTTTGATGCTCCTCTCGCTCGGCGGTGCCGTTCGTGCCGATGGACCCACCATTGGCGAAGCGACAAAGGACGACGGCATTCTGAATCATGAAGTTGAATCGGAGTTTCAGAAGGGACGCACCGCAATCAAGGTCCTGCTCCCGGACCGCCGGCACGAGAAGCAGCGCTTTCCGGTCGTTTATGTCCTTCCCGTCGAGGCGGGGACCGAAAGCCGGTTCGGCAACGGCCTGCGCGAGATTCAGAAGCTCGACTTGCACAACAAACTTGGCGTCATCTTCGTGCTGCCGACGTTCGCGCAGTTGCCCTGGTATGTGGACCATCCGACCGACAAGGCGATTCGTCAGGAGACGTATTTCTTGAAGGTGGTTGTGCCCTTCGTCGACAAAACCTATCCGGCGTTGGCGGAAGCGAAGGGCCGCTTGCTGCTTGGATTCAGCAAATCGGGTTGGGGCGCGTTCAGCTTGCTCTTGCGGCATGCGGATGTCTTTGGCAAGGCGGCGGCCTGGGATGCGCCGATGAACATGGAGCGGCCGCAATTCGGCATGGCCGACATCGTCGGCACACAGGAAAACTTTGAGAAGTACCGCATCGTGAAGCTGCTGGAGCAGCGTGCTGAGGACTTGCGGAAGGAGAAACGCCTGGCGTTGGTGGGATACGCGAACTTTCAGGAGCACCATCGTGCGCTTCACGAGAAGATGGAACAGTTGAAGATCGCCCACGAATATCGCGATGAGAAGAAGCCGAAACACACGTGGGACGCGGGGTGGATCGACGAGGCGGTGAAGTGGTTGGTCGCGCGGTGACAGGATCGCCGCTGGCGGCTTCGCGCTCCCGCGACGCCGCAAGCGGCAAACATCGTCTACTTCTTCTCCGTCTCCCCCGGGACCATCCAGATGTTCCGATAGACCACCGGGTTCCCGTGATCCTGGAGGTTGATCGCGGCCGGCTTGGCGCTCTTCTTTCCGATCACGAAGTCCTCATGCACCTTGACGCCGTTGTGCAGGACGGTCGCCCGCAGGTCGCCCTTGTCGTCCGGCTTGATCTCGACATCGTACGTCTGCCAGGTCAAGGGCGGCAGACACATGTTGACCAGAGGCTTGGCGCTGCCGTAGAAAGCGCCGCATTCATCGCCCTTGCCTTCCAGGCCGAAGCTGTCCAGCACCTGGATCTCCTTACCGAGGATGTACACGCCGCTGTTGCCGCGTCCCTGGCCGCGTGCCTTGGGCTCATAGGGCGTGCGGAACTCGAGGTGCAGCTTACCGGTCGCGAAACCCTTCTTGCTGTTGGTGCCGCGATAGAGCAGGTTGCCGTCCACGATGCGGCCGCCCCCCCACTCGCTGGCGTCCTTGCCGTCGAAAAGGATGACAGCGCCTTCCGGTGGCTTGGCACCGATCGTCGGGCTGGAGCGCTCCACGCGCTTGAACGAAAACTCCTTCGCCTTGTCCGCCTTACCCTTCAACTCGCCGTCGGCAATGCTGCCGGTCCAGGCGTCCGTGGCGAACGTGACTTGCTTGTCCGCCGTGGCGGCGACAACCTTGGTGCGTGTCTTGCCATCCCAGCCGGCGCCGGGGAGTCCACCCGCCAGGAAGTAGACGTCGAATTTGCCGCCGCCCAGTGCCACCACCTGCGCACCGAACTTGCCCTTGTCACCGACATCGCCGACGTATTCGCCCTGCACCTTGAAGTCTGGGTCAGACTCGGCGGCCTTGGTGGTCAGGTCCGGTTCCTTCTTGTCCTGTGCAGGGCTCGTGGCGCCGAGTGCAACCAGCGAGAGGATGGTTCCAAACAACAACGCGCGTTTCATGGCGGGTCTCCGGATGGCGGACTCGCTGCTGCAGATGATGTCCGCGAGCGAGCGCACGGCGGGTGGGAAGAGTGCGGTCACGGACTACCGGTCGCCGGTAATCGTGCGTCCTCCAATCTACATCATAAACATACCGGAGCGAAGGGAAAATACGAGCGGCGCGGGGCTCAGCCCTCGAGCCCGACGCGCAAGCAAGGGGTGGCGGGCTGCCTCGAGGGGCATGATCCCTTTCACCGCTCGCTTTAGCGTTTCGTCAAGTCGGCGGGACACGCGCCGCACTTTTCCTTGCACCAGGCTTTCCACTTCTCCACCGCGGCCTGGCGCTCGTCCTTTTTCAGGTCGGGCTTGTAACCGAAGCCATCGGGGATAGCGCTCGCCAAGGCGTCGAATGCCTCGGACCGCACGGTGGATTCGTCGTCGTCCAGAAGAACGACGAGCGTCCAGAGCGGGCGATTGTCTTCGAAGTTCCCCAGGAGCGAGAGGCGAACCGGCCTGCCAAGCGACCGGGCAGCCATCCAGCGACCAATCACCGGTTTCGTCTTGTCCAACGCGAAACGGCCAAGCGCATTTTGCGCGTCCAGGTGCCGCCAGTTGGCTGCCAGTCCGATGGCTTCGGGGACATTGAAGTCCTTCTCCAGGTTGGGATCATCGAGCCAATGGATCATTTCCTGGAGAGCGTCCTTGCCGCTTGCGGTGTATGCGAAGACTGCCGCGGCGCCGCTTCGAACCTGCCGGTCCTTCGAGCGCAAAGCCGGCAGGAGCGCCTTCCCCACAGCTGAACCGCCGATGTCGCTTGTCCGGGCGACTTCAGCCTGGCCAACGCCTTTGGTGAACTTTTCCGTTGCGGCTTCAAGGAGCTTGGTCTGGTCATCCGTCACCGGCATTTCCTTGTGCCGCAGCCAGTGCATCCAGCGGAGCCAATCGTCCCTGACCGCGTCGGCCGCCTTGCTGTCGGCGTGCCCCCGGCTGTCCCAGATGTCGGTGTGGCCATAGCCGTCCATCTGGCGGAAGATGTAGCGGTAGCCGCGTTCCTTCAAGAAGTCGCACGCCTTGCGCGAGTTCTGGGGGCTGTCCTTGCCGCCGTGCACGAAATACCATTCGGTCTTCGTCTCCGCGGCATTCTCGGCCTTCATCTTCTCGGCGTTGAACTTGTAGTTGCCGCAATAGCCGACCACGCCGGCGATCTTGTCCTGCTGCTCCGAGCCGAAGCGGCCCACGAACGCGGCTCCGTTGGAACTGCCGAAGAGGAAGACGCGGCGCGGATCGATCGGGTAGTTCTGTTTCGCCCAGTCGATGATGCGCAGCACGCGTTCGTCATCATCGACCGTCCAGCCGGGCCCTTTCGATTTGCCGCTGACGACCACGAACTCCCCGTCGAGCTTGAGACGTTTGAGCGCGTCGACGGTCAGGCCGATGTAGTTATTCTCGTTGCCCTGGTAGCCGTGATGAAGGATCAGCAGCGACAGGCGACGCGTCTCCGGCAGCTTCTCCGGCGCCCACAGCGCCACCTTCATGATGACGTCTTTCTTGACCGGATCGACGATGTCGCCACGGAAACGGCCCGTGGGCGGCGCGGGCTTGTCGTCAGCTCGGCCCCGAGCGACTGAAACGCCGAGGACCAATCCGACAAGGGCGACAGATGTAATCGATCGGGACAGCATGTTCCATCTCCCAGTTCCGAAGCCGCCGGGTAAAGCAAGAGCGTTGGCTTCTCCGAAAGTCATCGACTATCGGAGGAGGCAACGCTCTCACTTGTCGGCACACAATCCTATCACGCCGAATACACCAGCACCTGCCCGACCATGTCGCCCGCGGCAAGCCAGCGCTGATCTTCGGTAAGCGCCAGGGCGTGCAAAAAGTCCTTGAACTGCCCGCCGCGGGACTTACCCAGCTCGGCGACTTGCTTCGTGTCCTCGACGTTCCAGACGCGGACCACCGTGTCGCGTCCCGTGGAGAGCAGGAACTTGCCGTCGGCGGAGAATTGCACGTCGGTGATGCCGCCCATGTGGCCAGCGTATTCGCGGACCTTCTTGCCGGTCTCGGCATCGATCAGGAACAGCTTGCCGCGTTCCGTTTCGCCGGCGTGACCGATCACGACCTGCTTGCCGTCCGGCGAGAACGCGGCCGAGCCGATGTACATCTTGAACTGCGCCGACAGGTCGTGTTTCACCTGGCCGGTCGTCAGGTCCCAAATTTTCACCGCATTGCGCTGGTCCGCCGGTGTGAACACCAGTGGGAATCGCTCGGACACCAATGCCAGCTGGGCATCGGGCGACACGGCCACTGCAAATGCCCAGCCCTTGATCCTCCAGCGACGCGTTTCCTTGGCTTCGGCCCGATTCCAGAGGACCACTTCCCCGGCATCGTCGCCGCTGAGCAGGGTGGCGCCATCGCGGCTCATGCTCAGGCCCAGGACCCATTCCTTGTGCAATGCCACCACGCGCTCGGCGGGTTGAACGTCGACCTTCACGCCCGGAGCCGGCGGCGGAGCCTTGCTGCCCGCTTTCTTCGCCACTTCGGCCCGCGTTCGCGCATCGAGGATGATCTCCTCGTTCCCGGCCGGCTTCGCTTCCATGTCCCAGATGCGGATGCTGTGATCGTAGCTGGCCGAGATGAGATACTTGCCGTCCGGCGTGGACAGCAGACGCGTCACCTCGTTGGTATGGCCATCGAGACGGCGCACCGGCACTGGGGCATCGCCGCTCGGCTTCTCCGGCAGGTCCCACAGGAGGATCTGGCCCTTGCGATTGCCGGCCGCCAGCTTGCGCGTGTTGCCGATGAACGTGACGGCCGTCACCCAGTCGTCTTGCCAGGGAAGCGTCCAGGCGAGCGTGGCTTTATCAAACATGGGGTGCACCCCTTTCTTACTTAATCCTCGTTACCGGGCTCAGAGCCCGGTAACGAGGTGCGGTGTGGATGATCTATGCCAGGACTTCCTTGACGACCTTCGACTTCTCCGGTGCCGCCGTGATCGGTCGTGGCCCGACATAGTGCTTGGCGCGCGGATTGATGCCAAGGGCCGTGAAGATCGTGGCGAACAGGTCGCCTTCGCTGACCGGATCGTCCTTGACGCCGACGCCATTGGCATTCGTCGCCCCATAGACCATGCCGCCCTTGGTGCCGCCGCCCGCCAGCACGACTGTCCAGCCGTTGATGTAGTGGTCGCGGCCGACGCGATTGTTGATCTGCGGCGTGCGACCCACTTCGCCCATCCAGATGATGAGCGTGTCGTCGAGCAGGCCGCGGTCCTTCAGGTCGGTCATCAAGCCGGACCAGCCGGGGTCGAGCACGCTGAGCGTCGCCTTGTGAACGGTGAAGTTGTCGGCGTGGCTGTCGTAGTTTTCCTGGCCAACCTCGACGAATGCGACGCCCGCTTCGATCAGGCGCCGGGCCATCATGCAGCCCCGGCCAAATTCGGTGTCGCCGTAGAGATCGCGGTACTTCGGCCATTCCTGGCTGGCGTCGAAGACGCCCTTGGCCTGCAGCAGCCGCCAGGCTTTTTCCTTGGCCAGGCGATGCGCCTCGAACGGCTCGGCACTGCTCTCCTTGGCGGCGTCCTGCTCCATGAAGCGGAGCAGGTCGTTGCGGCGCTGTTCGCTGTCGGCCTTGAGATAGGGAGTGGTAAAGGAAGGCAGCCGGCCGTCGCGACCAACCGAGAACGGCTGGAACTTGGGCCCCAGGAAGCCCGCCCCGCCGCCGCCGCCATAACCGGCGCCGCCCAGGTGGACGCAGCTGGGCAGGTCGGAATCGGCGGGCCCGTTGAACTTCGCCACCATCGCCCCGATCTCGGGGTACGGCACGTTCACCGCGGGCCGATAGCCCGTGTGCATCGACATGATGCCGCCCGGATGGTCTGGCTCCGAGGTCTTCATGCTGCGGATGACCGCCAGCTTGTCCGCGTGCTGGGCCACCTTCGGCAGGTACTCGCACACGGGCATCCCGGAAACCTTGGTGTTGATCGGGCGGAACGGGCCGGCATTGTCAGTGCCCGGCTTCATGTCGAAGGTGTCAATCTGGCTGGCGCCGCCGTTCATCCACAGCAGGATGCACTTCTTCCCCAGCTTCTTCGCCTCGGCTGCGATGCTGTCCGAGTTGAACAGGCTGCCGAAGTTCAGGAACGCGCCGCCGGCCGCGGTGGCCAGGGTGCCCTTGAGGAATGCACGGCGGTTGATATGTTCGACAGGCTTGCAAAGCGGGTTCATGGGGATGATCTCCGTTCTTAAAGAAACACGAAAACACGAACCAGAAGGAAACTCGCGTGCGGTTCTTGGCAAAGCACTTTTTTTCGTGCTTTCGTCTTTCGTGTTTTCGTGCTTCTCTTCGTTTCTCTTCTAATGATTGAAGCGGAATTCCGCAGTGTTGAGCAGCACCCAGATCGCGTCTTCGATGGCTGCACCGGCTTGCTTGTCGGCCGTCAGGTACTCGACGAACTTCTTGCGTTCTTGCTCGCGGGGCAGGCGCGTCAGCACGGACAGGAACAACTCGTCGACGCGTTCCTCCCAGGCCTCCTTGGACGTCAGGAGTCGGTCGGCCAGGTTGCCCTTGCGCGGCTGGATCATCGACTGACGCAGCGAACCGCTGTTGTTCAGGAACAGGTGTTCGTTGAGGCTGGCCTGGAAATCGCCGCGGCCGTTGGTCGGCTCACCGAAATAGGGCAGGAAGTAAGTAGCTTCCGGCGTCTTGGTCGTCGCCGGGTTGCCGCCCGCGGCCTTCACCGCATCGTCAAAGCCGGTTGCCGAGCGGAATGATGCCATGATCTCTTCCGCCGACAGCGGCCGCACCCGCGAACGCTCGTAGAACCGCGGCGATGCGTCGGTGACGGCCCCGCTCACCGATAGCTGGTACGCCTGACTGTTGACCAGCTCGCGAACGAGCCACTTCAGGTCGAACTTCTGCGCAACCAGCTGCTCGTGAACGGCCTGGAACAGCTTTGGATGACTGGCCGGCCGGTTGTCGCGCAGGTCGTCCACGGGATCGACCAGGCCCTTGCCCATGAACTGCGCCCAGATGCGGTTGGAGATCGCCTTTGCGAAGTACGGGTTGTCGGCCGCGGTGATCCACTCGGCCAGCTTCTGCTTGCGGGAGAACAGCGGCTTCTGAACGGTCTTGATGCCCTTCAGCTCGGGCTCCTTGAACCCGGCCGGCAACGGCGGCTCCTGGAGCAGATCGCCACCAAGGTACCGCGCCGGCACTGGATCGCCCTTCTTGCCGGGTTTTTGCTCGGCTGCCGGTCCGCTAAAGAGCACTTCGCCGCTGCTCTTCTCGACAAGGAGATAATGCCGTTTGCCGTTCTGGTTGCCTTCGACGAACGTCTGGCGGACGAGGAAGCCGGCCAGGCCGTAAAAATCGACCTGCTTCCACTTGTCGAACGGGTGGTCATGGCAGCGGGCGCACTGGAGTTGGGTGCCGAGGAAGATGCGGCTGACGGCAGTGGCGGCGGACTCCGGGTCGTTCTTGTACTGGGCGAAATACATGGTCGGGCCTTCGCTGGTCCAACCTTCGGCCTGGAGCAGCTCGCGCACCCAGCGATCGTAGGGCTCGTTCTTGGCGAACTTCTCGCGCAGCCACTTCTGGAAGCCTTCGCGCCGCTGCGTCAGGTCGGAGTCGGGCGGACGGCGGCCGAAGAGGACCTGGTCCCAGACGTTCATCTGCTGCTCGGCATAGCGCGGGTCGTCGAGGAGCTTATCGATCAGCTTGGCACGCTTGTCGGCATCCTTGTCGGCGAGGAACTCCCGCGCTTCCGCAGCGGTCGGGATGGTGCCGACGAGGTCGAGGTAGATGCGACGAAGGAATGCCGCATCGCTGGCTGCCGGAGCGGGCGTCACGTTCTCGCGCTGCCAGACGGCCTTCACCTCGGCGTCAATGAGTTGGCGCAACGGCGTCTCGTCGGCACGCACGGTAGAACTGGTCAGCACCACACTGGCTGTCAGGAGCAGGGTGGGGTAGGAAACGAACCGCATGGGGAGTGCTCCTTGTCTATCGATCCGAAGCGGGCGACAGGCAGGTGGGAGTCGCCCTCTCACTGGCGGGAGTCGAAAGCGGGGCCACCGTTGCGCCCTTCGCCATCGCCGCGTTCTATCTAAACAGGTTAGACGCAGGTCGCAACGCAGATAGCTGATTGCCACGGGGATTGTATTTGTGTCAATCAACGAACGCGCGAATTGAGCTCGGACAGCAGGTTTTGACCGAGCCGGACCGAGCCATCCAATCGTGCCATTCTTGACAGCGGATCGCCAACCCGATATATGAGGTAGGAGAGGCCCCCATCGTCTAGTGGCCTAGGACATAGCCCTCTCAAGGCTAAGACAGGGGTTCGAGTCCCCTTGGGGGTAGTGGACAGATAGGCACCGAATCGCAGCTACCCGCATCGCCTTGCAAGAACCCCGGGAAAACCGGGGTTTTTTGTTGTCCCTGCGATTCCGTGCGAATTCCCGCCGCCGCCTGCTGCACCTGATTCTGCACCGCTACTGCACCGCTTTTTGCAGCGCGCTGGTAGTCCGCCTCGGTGACCTGCAGGTAATGGTCAGCCGCCACGGCTTCCTTGTTCCCCAAGCAGTAGCAGACGACGTGTAAAGGGAACTGCGCAGACGGTTCAGTCTGCCGAGTTGCGCGCAGGTTGTGCCAGGGCCGTTGCCATGTCTCCAAGCCGACCCGGCGAATGATCCGATTCAGCCCGGTTCGCAGGTTGACGTTTGTATCACGGGTGCAGCTGATGACGTGAACGGAACGAATCGTTCACCACCCGATTCGTCCTTCTCCTGCTTGGGCGAACGAATGAGCATCCGGGATTGCGCCCAGTCGATGTCGGCCCACTCGAGGTTCAACGTCTCGGATGGACAACGCAAGAATCTCCAGATCGTGGCGGTGGCTCATGGCCATCATGTCGTCGATCTTCAACAGGGTGACGCGTTGGCCGACAGTCAGTGCGTTCATGGCGCTCTCCGGGTTGAACGGTCGGGAAGTCCGGCCGCTGTCGTGGGGCCGGGGGAGCGGGGGTGTCCACGGCCCCCCCAAAGCCGGCGGGCAAAACCCCCCCACCCCCCGGGGTGGTT
>JAIEMG010000135.1 GCA_019752375.1 Gemmataceae bacterium
GACTACAAAAGTGACCCCTTGCCTGGACACCATAGAATTCGTGTAGAACTTTAAGGGCTGAAGCCTGCGGCTACAGACTGTTTACGCCGGTTCTCACCGAGGTAGTAGTGTTGTAGAATTAGGCGTGACGGTTTGTGTTTCACGGGCGCAGCGCGAGCTTCGCGTTTTCGAGCGACAGGTTCGGGCCGCAGTAGGGGTCGCCAAGTTTCAGCAACTGCCCCCACTTCTCGCGAAAAAGCGTTTCTTCCTTCGCGAAACGCTGGATTGTCCGCGGCGAGCGTTCGCTGCCGCGCGTCTTGCACTCGTGATGGACCAGTTCGGCGTGCGGCGTCCACACGATCCGATACCCCTTGGCGCGGACCGTGAGACACAGATCGATATCGTTGAAGTCCATGACGAAGGCCTCATCGAAGCCGCCGACTTCGTCGAAGACCGCGCGTCGCATCATCAGGCACGCACCCGTGACGGCCGACACATTCTGCGTCGTAATGAGACGATGGCCATAGCCCGTCGCGCTGCCCGGCCAGAAGCGATGAACGTGCGCGCTGCCGCCCTGCGTGCCGACGACCACGCCCGCGTGCTGGATCGTGCGGTCGGGATAGTACATCTTGGCGCCGACGGCGCCGATTTCGGGCCGCACCGCATGCTCCACCAGACGCGTCAGCCACTCGGGCTGCAACGATTCCGTGTCGTTATTCAGGAACAGCAGTACTGGCCCCGCACTGCTCGTCGCGGCAAAGTTGTTGATCGCCGCGTAGTTGAAAGCGCGGTCCCAGTGAAGCACCTTCACGTTGGGCCGTTCTTGCAACGCTCGATAGTAGGCAAACGTCTCGGCGTGCTGGCTCTGGTTCTCCGCGATCACGATTTCACAATTCGCGTAGCTGGCGCACAGAACAGAGCGGACCGCTTGCTCCAGAAGTCGGACATTGTCGCGGTTCGGAATAATGACGGAGACCAGCGGCCGCTGGGCAAGCGGATAGTTCACGCGATAGGTGCCAAGGACCGGCCCGTCGGCCACGTCGCCTTGCACGCCGATTCGGCCCAGGTGTTCTTCGATGGCCTTCCGTCCCGATTCATAGGCGTAGAGCTTGACCGGTTGCCTTGATGTGACCGAGCCGCCGTGAATCCGCCAATGATAGAGCACCTTGGGCACGTGGACAATCCGCCGTGCGTTCTCGGTGGCGCGCAGGACCAGGTCGTAGTCTTGCGACCCCTCAAAGCCGGCGCGAAAGCCCCCGACGTCGTCCAGCACGCGGCGGCGAATCACGCAGAGGTGGCAGACGTAGTTGCGTCCCAGCAGCGTATCCGGCGACCAGTCCGGCTTGAACTGTGGCGAAAGCCGATACGTTCCCGCTTCGTTGATGCAGTCTTCATCGGAGTAGATGAAATCGACGTCGGTATGCTGATTGATCGCGGAGACCACTTCGAAAAGCGCGAAGGGGGCCAACGTGTCGTCGTGATCCAGGAGAGCGACGTATTCGCCGGTAGCCAGGGCAAGCGCTGCGTTGGAATTGCCGGCAATACCCTGATTGCCCGGCAGATAATGAACGCGCAGGCGCGGCTCGCGCTCCGCGTATTCGCGCAGCACGGCCCGCGCCGGCACGTGCTCGTCGCTGGCGTCGGCAATGCACAATTCCCAGTTCGTGTAGGTTTGGTCCTGCACCGACCGGATCATGTCGTGCAGAAAGTTCACCGGCGTGTTGAAGGTCGGCACAATGATGCTGACGGTCGGCGCGGACGCGAACGGCATCCGCCGTTGCTCCGCGAGATTGGCTGGGCTCGGCTCGTTCTTCCGGATCCAGCGCGCGTACTGTCGCGGCGAGATACTGCGTCGGGACAGCAGCCGAGCCGCGGCGCGAAGCCATTGCTCGCCGAGGTTCAGGGTGCTCTCATAGGCCGCCCGGCGCCGGGAGCCGCGGGGCAGCACGCGGTCGCGAATCCGGTAACAGCCAAGCAGCAACTGCCAGCCGCGGCTGCGGCGCATGCTGTGCAGCTGCGTCTGGGCGTCGAGGAGGAGGGCCTTGCATTCTTGATAGGAGCGATCAGGTTCGACCCGGCGCTGTTCGAGCCCGATCGAATCGGTATCCGCCGTCGCCAACAACGAGAGTTGACGGCCCACGGACGCCGAACTGGGACGTGGTCGCGTGTTCATACGTGGCCCCGAGATGAGCTAGGGCCGGCGGCCGAGCAGCCGACGCCAGAACGCAACTTTTTTGAATTGCTCTCGCAATCGCATCAAGAAGCCGCCGAGTTCGTTGAGCCGAAGCCCGAGCCCCGGCGATAACCCGGCGCTCTCGAGGTGGATCCGCTGCACAATCATCGGGTACGAATCGAGCACTTCCCGACGGCTTGTCTTCCGGAGCAGGAGTATGAACTCCTCGCCGGCAATCGTACCGTCCAACAGGGCGAGCGGCATTCCCATGTTCTGGCCAAGGTGCTGAAACATTTCCACCAGATCATCAATGATCCAAACATTGAGGTGGACCGTGCGTTTCCGATGCAGGCCGATCACGCGGGTATGATCGGGATGGCTGGAATCTGGCAGTTCGTGCTTAATTTGGTGTTTGCGCAATGCTTCGAGGATTCGGCTGTCGGAAACGTCGGCTTCCTTGCGTTCGTAACGGCCGAGCACGTCTTCCAACGGCGTTCGCTGACGAAGATGGTCGAAAATGCGACGCTTGTCGGGCAAACCCAGGTAGAGTAACCCTTGGGGCTTGAGCAGCTGGTAACACTGCTCCAGGAAGTCGAGTGGATTGATCAAGTGCTCCAGAACGTGATTGGCAATCACGAAGTCGAGTGTACCGGCCCCGATCATCTCCACGAAAGGTTCGCGGTTGAAATCGACCCGGTAATCGATCTTTGGCGGAAAATGGACGGTGTCTCGACCGGAGAGTTCCGGGAATAGCATCGCATAGGATTCTCCGCATTCGACATCGCAGTAGCGGATGGAATCAACAAACGGTCCCAGGCGTAGTGGATGGATGCCTGGTCCAAATTCAACGCCGCTACCATGCAGCTGGACTGCAAGGGCATCTCGCCACGGCTGGGGCCGCTCGGACGCACTGCGATCGCGCGGACTTGCGGAGTTAACCGCCATCTTTGGCTTCCCCTGGCGTGATACCATCAGACGCGCTGTAATGCGCTAACCTTTCCTTCCACAACCTGCTGCATCTGCTTTCACCCCGCCCGTCGACGGACTGGCAGGCGGAGGTGCGGCGTTGTTCATTGGTGATCTGTCGCAAGCCAAGCCGCGGGCGCGGCAAAAAATCGCTGGTACAAGTACAATTGGTCAGTCAACTACTCGCGGAACCTCCATACCTTAAATCCTGAAGTCATTACGACGAAGAAGTCATTGCCAAAACCGAGTCGCACCAGCCACACACATTGGCTTGATGCTGAGAACCAGTACAAGACACAAGGCAATTCCGTCCCATCTGACTAACTTTCCGGCGGCTGGAACGCGCGGTGTGCAGTTCTGAATCAACTTCAGTTAGCTAGGAATGGGGGCGTAGATCTCTTCAACGTATCCCTGACACATCCAATACAAGTGCCGTGATAAGCGGCGAAAGCCACCGTGCGCATCGATGAGCGGCGCGACCGCCGATTGCGGCTCCAGGGCACCCACGCAGAGGCTGCTCTCTTGATTGACGGATAGGAACAGGCCGCGAAGCACGCGGGCGATGCCAGCGATGTACTTCTTGCGCGTCTCCAAGGCCATCTCGGGCAAGGAATCGGTGTTGACCACGAAATCCGCTGAGCGGTCCGCCAATTCCTCAAACGTCCAGAACGGGAGAACCTGCACCTCGGCAGGAGCCTCGCCATATAAGCTGACCGCGCGAGGCGGCAGGGCCATGAGCAGGAAGTAGCCTTGCAGGGCGTTCACCCAGGGAAGGTCGCAGATGGTAAAGCGCCGCAGTCCGCTGCGGTGTGCCAGTGCCGCCAAGCACCCGTAACCGCCGCCGATCTCTACAACCGTGGAGTGGGACTGCGCCCCCAACTGTCGCAGACGGTGGACGGAATAGCTGTGCAGCAGACTGTCCATGTTAATCAGCCTGCTTCCGATCCGACAGCCGTAGGCGGCACCAACAGGCGGCAACGAAACGTCCAGACGCGCTTGGGCCTCCACGCGGCGCAGCAGATCTTCTACGTCAACGTCGAGCTGGTGGGCGTAGGCGTCGTAGCCTTGGTGTTGAATGGAAACCACTGTTTGGGCCGAAACCGCCTGCCCCAGGCTCACCAAAAAGTCGGTGACACCCAGCGCAGGCAGTGCCTGCGATCCATTGGTCCGGAGGTCCACAGGTTGCGCCTCGTGGACCTTCCCCAAGCCCCAGATGAGGTCCGTCTGGAACATGCGGCCCAGCCAGTGCTGAATGGCTCGCACATCGCGCCGCTCCATTGCTTCGAAGAAAGCGGTCTTGGCCAGGGATCCCCGGATTTCGTCCCAGAGGCACTGCCGCGGCACCTGGCCTGTGCGCGTGGACTGGTGGTAGGCTTCTACGACGCGCTCGACCGCCATCCGCGAGCGTTCGTCAAAGGCGTCCGGTTCCAGAATCAGGGGTGGTCCTGCGCGGACATGCAGGGGTGGGTGCATGGCGTTTTGCCACTTCAGGCGCCCCAGCTCAAACTCAACGGCGCGCAGCCGTTGCCGGTCGGTTACAAGCTGTTTCTTGACGACCGTCAGTCCGCGCTTGCCTGCCCGCTTCAATTTCCCGGCCAGCCGATGAGGTAAGGTGTGGTAAGGGCGTAACCTGCTGAGTAGCATCACATTCCTCCGATGGGTTGAGGCCGCAGCCGCAATCTGGATGTGCGAAACAGCCCCGTGGAAACGACTAAGGTGCGGCAGGAGCTGGGGCGACGAACGAAGCCGGGATGCCGGCTCCCCAGTCGGCGGGTTCGAATCTTAGTACGGGGTTCGTGGCGCAGCAATCCCAATCATCATTGGCTGGAGCATCTTTAGTAGGGCTGTTCGGTTGGTCCAAGGGGATGAGCACGAGTGAAAGAGACGAAGAGGAGGATCAGGGACGATCTTTGGATGCGTACTATGTGAAACCCGTCCGGGCGGTTCATGGATGATTGAGTCGCCCGAACCTAGAGGACCCGCGCCGCGACCGTGAAGGCCAGACCGGCCGGATGGTCGACGTGCTCCGGGCCGATCTGCACGTCCTTGAACCCGAAGCGTTCCACGCAGCGCAGGATATCTGCGCGTCAGCCAGTGACTGTACAGAAGCTCTTGTACCTAACTAAGGAGCCGTGTAACAATAAGTTGAACAATTGCACGTAGGACGGATTTCCAATCCGTCCAGAGAAAACCGGACGGATTGGAAATCCGTCCTACAGGAATTGCACAAGTGATTCTTGCGCGGATCCTTAGGGTTCCCATCGAACCTGATCGTGGATGATCCGCCGATCCTAACGGCACCAGTCTGTCCAATGCTGCAATTTCGTTTGCGAGCGGTAGAACGTCTCGGTAGTTTCGTTCTATCACCCGCCCCATGACGATCATTGTACCCCGTCAGGACCTCCCCGCCATGCACCGACCGCTCTTGCTCGCCGGCGCGATTCTGGCCATCAGCACGCTCCTTGCCCAGGAACCGGCGGAGAAGCCGTACAACCCCAAGGTCAGCCCGGCGTCCGATGAGCCATCGCTGGCAATGAAGAAGATCCGGGTGCCCAAAGGCTTCCAGGTGGACCTCTGGGCCGCCGAGCCGTTGCTGGCCAATCCGGTCTGCCTGGCCATCGACGAGCAGAACCGCATCTATGTCGCGGAGACGTTTCGCCTGCATGCCGGCGTCACCGACATTTGCGGCCACATGAACTGGCTCGACGATGACCTCGCCAGCCGGACCGTCGAAGACCGCGTGACGATGCTGAAAAAGTACCTCGGCAAGCAATTCAACACCTATGAGACGGACCACGACCGCATCCGCTTGCTGGAAGACACCAAGGGCGGCGGCAAGGCGGACAGGTCCGCCGTGTATGCCGATGGCTTTCACAACGCGGCCGACGGCATCGGCTCCGGACTGCTGGCACGGCGCGGCAACGTCTGGTTCACCTGCATTCCCGACCTGTGGCTGCTGCGCGACACCAAGGGCACGGGCAAGGCGGATGAACGCCGGGCGCTCCAGACAGGCTACGGCGTCCACGTCGGCTACCTCGGCCACGACCTGCACGGCCTCCGCATGGGACCGGACGGCAAGCTTTACTTCAGCATCGGCGACCGCGGCCTGAACGTGAAGACGGAGAACCGCACCCTGGCCTCGCCCGATACCGGTGCCGTGTTGCGCTGCAATCCGGACGGCTCGGACCTGGAGCTCGTCGCTACCGGGCTGCGCAATCCGCAGGAGCTGGCGTTCGATCAATACGGCAACCTCTTCACCGGCGACAACAATGCCGACGGCGGCGACAAGGCGCGCTGGGTCTATGTCGTGGAAGGCGGCGACAGCGGCTGGCGGATTGGCTACCAGTTCCTGCAGATCCCCGGCGCGCTGGGCCCGTGGAATGCCGAAAAGCTCTGGCATCCCGCTTGGGACGGCCAGGCTGCGTACATCGTGCCGCCGATCGCCAACGTCGCCGACGGACCGTCGGGCCTGACTTACTATCCCGGCGTTGGCCTGCCCGATCGGTACAAGGAGCATTTCTTCCTGGCCGACTTCCGCGGATCCAGTGGCGGCAGCGGCGTCCGCTCGTTTGCGGTGAAACCGAAAGGAACGTCGTTCGAGTTGTTTGATTCGCACGAGTTCATCTGGTCCACGCTGGCCACCGACGTCGAGTTCGGCATGGACGGCGCCCTGTACGTCACCGACTGGACCGAGGGCTGGGGCAAGACCGGCAAGGGGCGGATCTGGAAAGTGTCCGATCCCGACAAGGCGAAGGACGCCGACAGCACCCGGAAGCTGATGGCCGAGGGCTTCACCCAGCGGCCGGTGGCGGAGCTGACGAAGCTCCTCGAACATGCTGACATACGCGTCCGGCAAGAGGCCCAGTTCGCCCTGGCGGACAAAGGCTCCGACGCGATCGCGCCGCTGACGGGCGTGGCCCGCGGCGGCAAGCAGCCGCTGGCCCGCCTGCACGCCGTCTGGGGGTTGGGCCAGGTCGGCCGCAAGGACCCGGCAGCGCTCAAGGTGCTGCCGGACCTGCTGGCCGATGCGGATGCCGAGGTGCGTGCCCAGGCCGCCCGCGCCATCGGCGATGCGCGCTTGACCTCTGCCTTCGACAAGCTGCTGCCGTTGCTCAAGGACCCCGAGGGCCGAGTGCGCTTCTTCGCCACCATGAGCATCGGCAAGCTGGGCAAGCCGGAGGCAGTGGCCCCTGTGCTGGAGCTGTTGCGGGCCGCACAGGACAAGGATCCCTACCTCCGCCATGCGGGCGTGATGGCGCTGGTCCATCTGAAACCGATGGATGCCCTGATCGCGGCGACCAAGGACGATTCGATCGGCGTACGCATGGCGGCACTGGTCGCCTTGCGACGGCTGGAGAGCCCGGAAGTGGCGCGGTTCTTGTCCGATGGCGATCCGCGTCTGGTTCTGGAAGCAGCACGGGCGATCAACGACGTGCCGATCAATGCAGCCATGCCGCAGCTGGCGAAACTGATCGACCGCACCGGCTCGCCGGACCCGCTGCTCTATCGCGTGCTGAACGCCCACTTCCGGCTGGGCCAGCCGGAGAATGCCCGCGCCCTGGCCGCGTTTGCCGCACGCAAGGACGCGCCGGAAGCGCTGCGATTGGAAGCTCTGCGCGAGCTGAGCGAATGGGCGAAACCGTCGGGCCGCGACCGCATCGTCGGCCTGTGGCGGCCGCTGGAGACGCGTTCCCCCGAGGTCGCCGCCGAGGCGCTGCGACCCGCCCTGGGCGGCATCTTCAGCGGTCCCGACAAGCTGCGTCAGGAGGCGGTCAAGCTGGTCGCCAAGCTTGGTGTGAAGGACGTGGGACCTTCGCTCCTGGAGATGGTCGCGGACAAGAAGCTGCTGGGCGGCATCCGTGCCGAGGCGCTGCAAGCGCTCGACTCGCTCAAGGATTCGCGGCTGACAGAGGCCCTGGAAAAGGCACTTGGCGACGGCGATTCGCGCCTGACCGTGGCAGCTCGACGCATCCAGGCCCGCGTTGACCCGGAAACGGCCCTGCGCCACCTGGCGACGGATCTCAGCGATGGCAAGCCGATGGAGCGGCAGGCCGCGTTTGCCACGCTGGCAGAAATGAATCGCGACTCGGCAGATGCGCTGCTGGCGTCGTGGTTCGATCGGCTTCTCGATGGAAAGGTATCGGCGGACTTGCACCTCGACTTGCTCGAAGCCGCCGCGAAACGCGGCACGCCATCGTTCAAGGAGAAGCTGGCGAAATTCGAGTCCGCACGCCCGAAGAACGACCACCTGGGCAAGTATCGAGAGACCATGATGGGCGGAGATGCCGAGGCGGGCCGACGCATCTTCCTGTTCAAGGCCGAGGTGTCGTGCGTGCGCTGTCACAAGCTGAATGGCAACGGCGGCGAGGTCGGCCCCGAACTGACCGGCATCGCGGGCAAGCAGACCCGCGAGTACCTGCTGGAGTCGCTCGTCGACCCCAACAAGCAGATCGCCAAAGGCTTCGAGACCGTGGTCCTCCTGCTCAGGAGCGGCAAGGTGGAGACCGGCGTCTTGAAGTCGGAAGATGGCAAGGAAATCAAGCTGATTACCGCCGAGGGCAAGCTGGTGACCGTGCTCAAGGACCAGATTGACGAACGCAACAGCGGCAAGTCCGCGATGCCGGAAGACGTGGTGCAGAAGCTGACGAAGCGCGAGTTGCGCGATCTGGTGGAGTTTCTGGCGGGGTTGAAGTGAGCGACGGGAAAGGAAGCCCGCAGCGCAAGCAAGGCCACCCCTTGCTTGCGCTGCGGGCTCCAGAATCGCGCGATCTGGTCGGTCGTCAGGGCGTGCGCCGGATCGCCCGCCCCGGTCGCGCTCCGGTGTGCTTCCCATCCTCCAGCACGATCTTGCCATTGACGATCACAGTCGCGATCCCCTCGTTGTACTGGAACGGTTTGGTGTACGTGGCCTGATCGATCACCTTCTCCGGATCGAAGACCGTCACGTCGGCGTAATTGCCGGCGCGCAGCAGGCCGCGGTCGGGGATGCCGAGCTTCGTTGCGTTCAGCGACGTCATCTTGCGCACGGCGTCTTCCAGCTTCAAGACACCGCGTTCGCGAACGTAGACGCCGAGCACGCGGGGGAAGGTGCCGAAGCTCCGTGGATGGGGATTGCCGCGGCGCAACGGTCCCTCGATGGCATAGGCGGAGCCGTCGGAACCGATCGAGCACCACGGCTGGATCAGGGCCAGGTTCATGTCCTTCTCGGTGTGGTGCTCGTAGACCGTCGCCACCGAGCCGCCCTCTTCAATGAGCACGTCGAAGAGGACGTCCAGGCCGTCGGGCGGCGGTTCCTTGCCTTTGCTCTTGAGGGCGATGACGCGGTCCATCGTCAGGCCCTCGTAGGTGCCTTTTCCGGCGACCAGCATCCGGCTCCAGTCGCCGCCGACCGCGGTGAAGTGGTTGTACCAGCCCGGCAGGCCGTCGCGGACGTCCTTCTTCATCCTGGCGCGGTCCTTTTCGTCCTTGAGGCGTGCCAGCATCTTCTCGGTGCCGCCCTCGTGCGCCCACGGCGGAATGATGCTTGCCAGGTTGTTGCTCCCGCGCGTGTATGGATAGACGTTCGCCTGGACGTTGACGCCGCGTTTGCGCGCTTCCTCGATGAGCGCCACCACCTCGTTCATGCGGCCCCACAGCTGGCGGTCGGCGATCTTGAGATGGATGATGTCCACCGGCACGTTTGCCCGCTCGCCAATGGCGATCGCTTCCTTGACGCCGTCCAGCACACCGGTGCCCTCGTTGCGGTGATGCGTCGAGAACAGCCCCTTGTGCTTGGCGACGACCTTGCAGAGATCCACGATGTCGTCGGTGGTGGCCAGCGATCCGGGCGGCATGGCCAGCAGGCTCGACAGACCAAAGGCGCCGTCCTTCATTGCCTCCTCCAGCAGGGCCTTCATCTGATCGCGCTGCGCCGCCGAAGGGCGATCGAACGAAGTGCCCATGACGGATTGCCAGACATTGTCCAGGCCGACGTAGGACGCGACGTTCACCGACACGCCGGCCTTCTCGATGGTTTCGAAATAGCCGCCGATCGTCGTCCAGGCGGCCTTCTTGCCGTCGATGGTCGCGCCGCGCGGCGGCAGTTTGCCCTGGTACGGCCCAGCGGACTGGCCTTCGCCCAGTACCTCGGTCGTCACGCCTTGCCGGACCTTGCTCTGGGCGTTGCCGTCTTCCAGCACCAGGAAATCGGAGTGCGAATGCATGTCGATGAAGCCGGGGGCGATGACAAGGCCCTTCACATCGATTTCGCGTTTCGCCGGGGCTGGCGGGATGCGTCCGACCGCGACGATGCGGTCGCCGCGGATCGCCACATCGCCGACGAACCACGGATTGCCGCTGCCGTCGATGATCTTGCCGTTCTTGAGCACCAGGTCGTAGGGCATTTCCGCGGCGGTCGCGGGGCTTGCCAGCAACAGGAGGGCGACAATCGGCGAGAAACGCATGAGTGCCTCCGGTGGGATTGAGGAGCAATCCCCAGAGAGACACAGCGGCACCGGGAAGACAAGCAAAAAGGCGGAAAAAGGAGCGAGCGCATGGGGTCAGCTTTTTTGCTGTACGGCACGGCGGCAGCCGTTACAATGCTCATCATCCGGGAAAGAGTTCGTTGAAGGGAGGGTCGGGACCATGCGTTTCGTCCATTGGCCAATCGTTTTGCCGGTAATTGTCATTCTAAGTCTGACCACCGTCGCACTAAGCGCGGATAAACCGGCACCGGAAACACCGCAGGAAGCAGCCAAGTCCCGCGCTCGACTGATGAACCTGGCCTATCTCGAAGGCCAGCTCGTCGTGGTCGATACGGACGAGAAGCGCTTTCTCATCCAGGTCACCGACACTGCCAAGGTCGTCAACCCGCAGATGCAAACGAAGTTGGCGGAATTGACCCAGAGTTACCAGGTCGCGCTGACGAAGCGAAACAATGCGGCCCAGATCGCCAGCCTGGCCAAGCAGATCACGGACACGAATGCCAAGCTCTACGACACCAAGGAACACAAGTACGACTTCGACCTGAAGGGTGGCGAGAAGCTCAACGTCCGCAACTTGAAGCTGCCGCCAAAGGACGACGGCACCAAGTACACAATGGCGGAAGAGCTGAAGCTGCGCGGCAACAGCAACCTTCCAGGCTATGCAGCCGAGATCGCGGAACTGTCCAAGGGTCGCTGGGTGCGGGCCTATCTCGACCGAAACAAGCTCGGCGGCAAGGCCAAGGAGGACGACGCCCTGTCGGTCGTCACTCTGGTCATCATTCCGCCCAAGGAAGAAAAGCCCGCGCCGAAGAAGTGAGCCACTTCCAGTAAATTCTCCTTTTCAAGCGGCAAAAAACGACTGCCGCAGCCCAGGCAGACGATTGGTTGTCCGTCGTCATCCTGGGCCGCGGCAGTCGTTTACAGGCAGAGCAATCGAACGCACGGCCGCCGCTCACTCCGCGGCCAGCGACACGCACACGATCTCCGAATCGTTACGGGCAAAGGCGCTCTTATTGGCGAACGCGGGGTGCGACCACACCACCGGGCGGCCCGACGCCATCTTGTTGTCCGGCTTCAGGATGTTGGCCCGGCTGATTTCCTCGTAGCCCTTGGGCGTCAGCTTGCCGATCACCAGATCGCCTTGCTCCGTGAAGAAGAAAAAGCGATCGCCCTGCGGGACGATGAAGGCGTTGTTCCAGCGGTCCTTGCCCTGCTTGGTGCTGCCGGTCAGCTTTCCTGACTCCCAGACGCGTTCGCCGGTGTCTTCCTTCAGGCCGCGCAGCTCGCCGTAGCTGCACACGCCGTAAATCATGCCGTCCTTGATGGTGGGCGTCACCATGATGGCGTGCAGGCCATCGGTGTTGCGCGGCTGCTCGCTGTTGCTCTTCCCCTTCCAGAGCACCACCGGCTCGGCCTTTTTGCCGTCAAACTTCAGCATCATGGAGCCGTTGTAAAACGAGGTGACGAACAGCTTGTCGCCGTCAACGCGCGGTGTCGGGATCGACAGGCCGGCTTTGACGTTGAACGGCTGCGTCCAGAAGACCTTGCCGGTATCGGGGTCGAGCCCATTGATTGCTTCGGGGTGCCAGATGATGAGCTGGCGCTTGCCGCCCACCTCGAAGATCACCGGCGGGCAATAGCCAGGCTCCTTGGCCGACAGCGATTTCCACACTTCCTTGCCGGTGTCCTTGTTGAAGGCGACCGCCACGCTGTCCTTGCCGCCGACGAGGCAGATCAGCTTGTCGCCGTCGAGGAGTGGACTGGCGGCCCAGCCCCACATCGGCACGGACGCTTCGTAATCCTTGGGAAAGTTCTTCGACCAGATCACTTTGCCCGAGCTCGCATCCAGGCAGAACAGTTCGCCCATCGAACCCTGAGCGTAGACCTTGCCGTCGGCGATGACCGGCGTGGCGCGCGGGCCGGAGGCGTAGCTGATCTCATACTTCGAGGGGTACTCGTGCTTCCAGAGCTCCTTGCCGGTCGCCTCTTCGAGGCACAGGATCCGGTCCTTGCCGTTGACCGCATCTTTCTTGAACGGGTTGTCGCCGATCACCGCGCCCTTATCGAGAACGCGGTCCTGCACGAAGACCTTGCCGCCAGCGACGGCCGGGCCGGCGTACCCGGCGCCGATCGGCACGCGCCACTTCACCTTCGGTCCGCCTTCGGGGAACTTCTCGATGATGCCGGTCTCGCGCCAGACACCGTCGCGTTTCGGGCCGAACCACTGCGGCCAATCATCGGCCAGGACGGGGGTTGCGATCGCGCCCAGGATCACCAGAGGAAGCAGACGACGCATCGGGTCGGTCTCCGCAGGGTAAATGGAGGAACTCCGGGCGACATATCCTACCAGAATGGAACCTCGATTTGCTGCGCGGGTGGCTCGGCAACGCAAACAGCCCACGGCGCCAGCAAGGAAGTTCCTCGCCGGCGCCGTGGGCTGGAAAGCCAGCTTCCGGTCAATTCTGGCGAACGGTCATCCGCCTATTCACTCCAAAACTCATCCAAGAATAAGTTCGTAGGTTTCGTAGGACGGATTTCCAATCCGTCCGTGTTTGTTGGACGGATTGGAAATCCGTCCTACGAGTTTATTCTTGGATGAGTTCCACAACCGGATGCGTCACGTTTTGTAGCAGCGCAACATCGTCGGCACACGCCAACATCATCAGATAGACACACAGCAAGGCCAGAAGCAACACGCCGAGGACGCCGCACGCGTCTCGCAAGGCGCTGGCAATGCCGGATCGTGGCGCTTGCCGGACCGGACCGCAGCGGAGCTTCAAGATCGATTCGACGCGAAGCATGGGCGTCCTCCCGTTTCAAGACTTCGCCTTGCCGGCCATCATCCACGCGGTGGGTGCCAGCACAAGCGCGATGCCGGCCAGCGTGACGAGGTGAAAGGTCGGCCCTTCGAAGACGAGGTCCAGCCCCAGGGCAAAGACAATCTGCATCAGGCCGACCACCGACACCCGCGCCGGCTGCCCGGCCGTGAAGGCTCGTGTCACGCACACCTGGCCGATCGTTGCCGTCACGCCCACGCCAAGCAGCAGCAACAACGTCGTCGCATCCGACAGCGGCGCCAGGTCCGGCACACCGCCGATGGCCCACGACAGCAGGACGAACGCGGTGGCCAGGCCCGAGTAGTGCGTCACGATCGCCCAGGAATCCACCCCCTTGAGCCGGTGCAGGCCCAGCATGGCAATGGCGGAAGTCAGCGCTGCCGTCAGCGATAAGACGACGGCATGCGTGGCCTTGGAGCCGGCTTCGAAATGCGGGGACTGGATCAATGCCACGCCAAGCACGCCGCACGCCGCCGCCAGCCAGACCGACAGCGACGGCCGCACGCGCAGCAGCGGCCACGACAGGAATGCCACCCAGATGGGAAACGTGTTGGTCAGCGTGAGCACTTCGGACGTGGGCAACTGGGCCAGGGCATAGAAGGTGCACAAGAGGCTTGCGCTGCTGGCGCAGCCGCGCAGCCAGAGGGCGCCCGGCTTCCAGAAGACCAGCGTGGCACCGCACATGCGGGCCAGCGTAAAGGCGAAGACAAACGCCAGGCTGCCGCGGGCCAGGGCCACGACCCGCCAGTCGCAGGTGTCTCTCAGAATATGGGCAAACTGGCTCGTCCAGGCGATGGAGAAGCATCCGGACAACATCCACAGATAGGGAGCGATACTCTGGAGACGCGCCCGCGCGGCTGGTGCAGCAGGGACAGAGGCCAAAGCGGTGGAACTGGTCATGCGCGGCAGGATTCCTTGGATAATACGGCGGGTCGGACTCGCAGGGTCGAACATGCAAGGCTCCGTGGAGATGCGCTGGTCGCGGCAACGCTCCAAAGCAGTACGGATCGAGCAACGGAAATCTGGCCCCACTTCCACATTGCAACGCCCAGTTCCTGAACTGCACGGCTGACGCCCACACCTCCTCAGGCAGAAACAGCTGAAACGTCACTTGACATTGGTAATACTACAAATAGCGAGCCGCCGCTGAACAGCCCGGGAGAGCAGGCCCCGCCACGACCATGCTTTTCGTGACGGAGACTCCGTCATGTCTCGTGCGTTGTTTCTCTTGGTCGTTGCTTGCGTCCTCTTTCTCGGTACACCCATCGTGCGGGCCGATTCACCGGAGTTGAAGACACTGGTCATCGGCGCGGCCGCGCCCGATTCCAAGCTGCCCGGCGTTGACGGCAAGGACTACACCTGGAAGAGCTTTGCGGACGCGCGATTGCTGCTGGTGAAGCAGATTCCGAGTAGGACTGGAAGTTGCGCTCCCTCGTTTAATTACTTGCTAGGTTTGGGCATTTCGTTGGTCTGGGACTGGGGCACGCTGCTCAGGCTTCGCCAGAAATACCAGGTGGCGATGCTCCGGTAGGGGCGCCACGGTTCGCCGAGCTCCTCCAACTCTTTGCGGCCTGGCAACTCTGCCAGTTCGTAAGCTCGCTGGGCGCCGGCCCGCAGTCCCAGGTCATCGACCGGCAGGACGTCGAGGCGGCCCAATGCGAAGATCAGGAACATTTGCGCCGTCCAGCGCCCGATGCCGCGCACGGGGACCAGTAGCTCGATTACCTTCTCGTCGTCGAACTCGTGCAGCTCGTCCAGCGGGACAATGCCCGTGTGGACTTTCTCGGCCAGGTCGCGCAGGCTGCGCGCCTTGTTCGACGAAAGGCCGGCGCCGCGCAGCAGCTCGTCGCTCGCCTTGAGAATGGTGGAGGGCTTGACTCCCGGGCGGCCGAGGGCCGTGCGCAGCCGTTCGCCGATCGTGTGCGCGGCCTTGGTCGAGATCTGCTGGGCAATGATCGACCGGACCAGCAGGCCAAAGCGGTCGGTGGGACTGGGTGGGAGCGTGCATGGACCAACGGACGCGATCAGCTGCTTGAGCACCGCATCGCGCCGTGCCAGGTGGCGCCGCGCCTTGCGATAGACTTCGTTCATCGTTCCCCGCCAAGCGTACGGTGGGTTGCCTGGGCCAGGTCGTGTTCGATGTGCTCGATGACGGCGCCGGCCACGTCGACGCCCGTTGCTTTCTGAATGCCTTCGAGACCCGGCGACGAGTTGACCTCCATCACCATTGGGCCTTCGGCCGACTCGATCAGATCGACGCCCGCGACGCGTAACCCGAGCACGCGCGCCGCCGCCAGGGCGGTCTTGCGGTACTCCGCGGGCAGTCGAATTTTCTTGGCGGTGCCGCCACGATGGATATTCGAGCGGAATTCCCCCGCAATCGCCTGGCGGCGCATCGCCGCGACCACGCGGCGGCCAACCACCAGGGCACGGATGTCGGCACCCTTCGCTTCCTTGATGAATTTCTGAATGAGGATGTTCTGGTCCAGGCCATGAAATGCCTCGATCACCGAGCTGGCAGCCCGCGTGCTCTCCGCCAGGACAACGCCAATGCCCTGTGTGCCCTCCAGCAGCTTGACGACGACCGGCGGTCCTTCCACACGCTGGATACAACCCTCCACGTGTTCCGCCTGGCGGGTGAAGACCGTGGGCGGCAGACCGATGTCGTGCCGGCTCAGGATTTGCAAGCTGCGCAGCTTGTCGCGGGAACGGGCGATCGCCTGGGATTCATTCAGACAGTAAACGCCCATCATCTCGAACTGCCGGACGACGGCCAGGCCAAAGAACGTGATCGACGCGCCGATGCGCGGAATCACGGCATCCACCGGGCCGACCGATTCGCCCTGGTAGAACAGCTCCGGGCTGCGCTTGCTGATCTGGATGTCGAACTGCAGCGTATCGAGGACGCGCACTTCATGACCGCGTGCCTGGGCGGCGGTGACCAGTGCTTGCGTGCTATAAAGCGCCGGCTGGCGCGAGAGGATGGCGAGACGCATATTCGGTCCTTGCGGCAAAGCCTGCGGCGGCGACGCGCGGGCTTACCAGTCATTGCTTCCGTTGCAGGTACTTCCGACTGACATCCACCAGAAAATCGTCTTCGAGTGCCGTGCGTCCGAGGATGATGGGGAACCGCATGATCGATCGGTTCGTGACGGTCAGGCGAATGAGCTTCGTCACACCGCCCAGACGCAAGCGAGTCTCGATCAAGGGCCGCTGCTCGCGCATGCCGGCGGAATTGGTGACCACCACCATCTTCAAGACCGGCGTCCGCACGACGGCCTGTTTCTCCGGCCAGCGCCGATGGAGCGCCAGCCGCAACTCCGCCACCATACCAGCGCCGCTCACATGGCTCAGTTCATAGCTGACGACACCCAGCGCCGAGGTGCGCGCGCCGGTATCGACCTTCACTTTCACGTGGCGCAGCGCCCAATCGGGAAAATCGACGAACTCCTTCCAGCCAATTACCAGCGGACGCGAGCGTTTCTTATGCATGGTCAACGGTCCGGCTCCGCCGAGTCCCTGCCATTGGGCTGATGTATTGTACGAACCCGCCTGGGGGAGAAGGGAAGGTCGGTTTAGTGCTCGAGCGTTACATCGAGCTGATTGCAAACACACAAATGCTTAATTTCTAATGACTAATGTCTAAACAATGACGAATGCCCGAAGCCCCAACCCCATGTGCAGATTCCAGAAGTGGACCACAGGTAGTCCTGCTCATTCGTCATTTGGTATTGGTCATTCCTTAGGCATTCGTTCTTCGTCATTACTCATTACTCCTCAAGGCTGAAGAGCAAAACGGCGCGGTAGCATCAGTACTACAGCGCTGGTTTGGAGGCACGATTCACCGGAACCGTCTGTAGCCGCAGGCTTTCGCCTGCGGAGGGAATGTACGGCACCTGCGACGCCACTCCGCAGGCTGAAGCCTGCGGCTACAGACGTTGCGCGGATCGTTCCGCGGAATCGAGCGCTGTAGTATTAGGGAGTCGTCACGACGCAGTTCGACGTCGGCGGCGCAGCTCGCGCCCCTGCCAGTAGACCAGGAAGAGAACGATCACTCCCAGCCCCGAGCCGACCAGGATCAGATGCTCTCGGTCCGGCATCCAGCTGGCACCGGTGTCCTTTGGCGGTGCCTGGGCCAGTGCGGTGTCGAGGACGCGACGATGATCGCGTAGTTCGGCTGCATTCATGCGACGGCTGTCGGAGCACTGATCGAGGACGGTCTTGGCGTCCTTCATGTCCCCTTCGGCATTGAGCACCTCGCCCAGCAGCCAGTAGAGCCGACCGTCGTCGGGCGTCCAGAGCACCAATTGCTGAACCAATGGGCGGGCATCCTTCAGCTTCTCCTTCTGCGCTGCGGCAATGCCGCCTGCTTGATAGCTGCCGTCGTCGCCGACAAAGCGCACACCCAGGAGATCGTCCACGGTTTCGATGGGAGGCGGCTTGCCGCCGGCCTTGCTTTGCTCGGCCAGGCGCAGCCGAACGAGTTTGAGCTGCGCTTCCTCGACGCGCCGGTACCAGTCCAGGCGCTCCTTGCTCACACCCTTCGGCGGATGCCGCTGCAAGGCGCGCAGGGCCTGATCCAGATAGTCCGCGGCGCTGCGCAACTCACCGATCATCAGATACGCGGTGCCGAGATTGGCGGACACCATGAAGTTTTCGCGTCCCGCGTCGCGTGCCAGCGGCAGGAGTCGTTGGATGGCCTCGTTGTACTCGCCCAGGCGGATCAGATAGCCGCCCAGGTTCATCGTCGCGTCCACGGCACGCGGGTTGGCGTCGGCTTCAGCACCGAGCTTCTTGACTTGCTCGAGATAATGTTGACGGACCTTGGCGTTCTTGAGCGTATCGCGGATGTCCATGAGGCCGGAGAGTTCATCCAGGAAAAGGAGGAAAGGCAGTGGGCGCACGCCGTCCTTGCCGACTTCCGGTCCAGGTGCTGGTTCCGTGGTGATATAGACGCCGCCCTGGGCAAAATTCGCGGCCAACAGCCCAATGGTCATGGCAAGGCTGATCCACGATGGTCGCATGGCGCTCTCCTCTCGCCGGGATCACGTGTCGTTTTCGGACGATTGCAGCAATGTCCAGACTTCCGGGGTCACGTCCTGGCCGCCGGAGAGGTTTGTAAAGATCGTCAACGGCGTGTAAATGACGCCCCACGGGACGCCCCACCAGCCCAGAAAGAACGAGATCAGGCAGTAGGGGAGTCCGCGTAAGAGTCCCGTGTCACTGGCGCGCAAAAAAAATATCTCGGTCGGTCGCCGCAACGTAAAGAACACGAATGAAATGCAGTATTCATAGAAGACGAAACAACCGCCGGCGATCAGTTCTTGTTCGATCTCTTCGAGCGTCAGGTTGTCGACGCCATAGCGGCAAATCTTCGATGTTTCACGCATTGGTGCGCCGTTTGCTCATATTCGCCGAACATACTCTCTGCGGAGAATTTTAGGGAAAAAGGCTCAAGTTGCCCGCAAGGCTGCCCAATGTTAAGGCAATGACCCGCCCGGACGGTGGGTTTAGGGAGTATCCATGACGCCCGCGACGGTCCCTTCCTCGCACGAGCTCGAGCGCCACGTCCAGCAACGCACCGGAGGCCGCATCCGCGACCTGACCATTCAGCTGGAAGCTGAACGGGTGACCCTGCGCGGCCGAGCAGACACTTTCTACATCAAGCAATTGGCCCAGCACAGCATCCGCGACTTGTTGCCGCATGTCTGCCTCGACAACGCCATCATTGTTGCTTACTAACCACTCGCCTTGCGAAATGTCCCTGCTGCAGAAAAACGACCTTACGCGCGAATGCCATTCACTTAATACTACAGCGCTCCATTCCGCGGAACGATCCGCGCAACGTCTGTAGCCGCAGGCTTCTTCAGCCGGCGGAGTGGCGTCGCCGGTGCCGTACATTCACTCCGCAGGCGAAAGCCTGCGGCTACAAACACTCATGCATTTGCCATTCTGTAGCCGCAGGCTTCTTCAGCCTGCGGAGTGGCGTCGCCGGTGCCGTACATTCACTCCGCAGGCGAAAGCCTGCGGCTACAGACTGTGCCGGTGAATCGTGCTTCCAAACCAGCGCTGTAGTATTAGGCGAGTTCTCCGTGGCACGGACATTTCTGTCCGTGCATTTTCCCGACCGCACGGACAGAAATGTCCGTGCCACCGAAGCGGTATCTCCAGTGGCTCGCCTAATGTGAATGGCATTCACCTCACGCGCCGTTTCAGCAACGGTTCCTGCTCCCTCTTCGGAGAGCCGCTAAACGTCAAGACGACGGTAGACAACCAACCGGTTCGCCGCCTATACTCCAACCGTCGCCCCATTCCCTACTCCGAATCACGCATGTCCGACAATCAATATCCTTGCCCCGAGTGTGGGGCCGTTTTGCGGCCCAAGAATCCCATCGGCGCGGGCAAGAAAGTTAAATGTCCCAAGTGCGAAACGGTCTTCGCACCGGTGCCGGCCGCGGAGGAAGCGCGCGCCAAACCCGCCAAGGCTGCCGTGAAGAAGACCGACGATGATGACGAGGGCGGCTACGGAATCAAGGAGGATGCGGCCGATACCGAGGAGACGAAGGCCCAGCGCAAGAAGGCCCTGGGACCGGTCAGCGACAAGGACCGCAAGCCGCGCAGTGCCCGCGGTCCCGCGGCCGCGATCTGCACCCAGCCGTCGAACAAGATGCTTGGTTCCGCACTCATCACGGCGATCGGTTCCGTGATCACGATTGTCGTCGTGCTCTGGCCGCTCGTCTTCGCCCTGGAGCGGAAGGAAGATCCCGACGCTCCCGCACCAACCAAACCGAAGGTCGTGGTCTCGCCGGAGGAGAAGGCGGAACAGAAGAAGCAGCGCGCCATCATCGGCGCCATCGTCATCACCGGGGCCGTCTTCACGCTGATCTATAACGTCCTGATCGCCATGGGCGCCTCGAAGATGCAAGGCGTCGAATCGTACGCCTGGGCGATGGCGGCCGCTATCTTGCTCATCATCCCCGTCAACTGGGGGCTGGTCTACTTCGGCTTCTTCTGGTTCATCAAAATGGTGGTCGCCATCGCCGGACAGGAATATGCCGAAATGTTCCTCATGCTCACCGTCGGCGCGATCATCATCTGGGACACCTACATCGGCGTGCTGAATATCATCACGCTGCGCAAGCCCGAGGTGATTGCGGGCTTTCAAGAGAAGAAGCCCGTGGTGTGAGCAGGCCCACAAATCCCTGAAGGCGGTGAGCGAACGATGAAGCACATCGCCGGCGGTTGCCTGGGCTTGTTCGTCGTCGGTCAGCTCTTCTACCTCGTCGCCGCGAACATTCTCGGAGTCTGGCAGTTCGCGAGCGCGCAGGATGACGGCTGGCCGACGGCAGCCCAGGCCGTTACCGAGCGCTGGGCGGACCTGACGGGCCAGCCACAGAACTGGTCCCTCTTTGCCCCGGAAGTGGACACTGCCTCCACCTTCGCGGCCGTCGAACTGCGCTGGGACGACGGTATCCATCCACCGGTCCTGCTCCTCTCGGACAATGAGCCCGACCACCTGGACCGCTTCTTTCGGTTTGGCCGTTCTCGCCTGCGCCGCTACGAATCGCTGTTGATCGTGACGCTCCAGGTCCCTGCAGGCAAGGAGGAAGACGACGTCGTCGATGGCTGGCGCGAGCGAATCGTGAATCGTGTCCGTCGGCAATGGGGACCAATGTTCGCGTATTTGCGCTGGCGGTGGATAGAGTATCAGCAGCAGCATCCGCACTTGCCGCTGCCAAAGGAAGTCCGACTGCTGGCCCGCACGTATGCCATTGGTACGCCAGGAGGACTCGCGCCGCCGCTCCGACTCGTCCAGCGGCCGCTGGCGCGCCGGCTCCCGGAGTCCGAGCCCTCGGATGCCTTGCCGATCGAAGCGTTCAATCCCGTCGTGAATGAGTTCGACCCGGTGGTCCGCAGTCGGGGCCGGCCATGACCGATCAGCGCGTGGTCGGTCTGGAACCCCGGCTGCCGTGGCCATTGAACCGCTGGCCGTGGTGGACCGAACCCGTGCCGGCAGAACGCCTGGCCGCGCTGCGTATCGGTGCCGCGTCCGTGCTATTGCTCGACATTGCCACAAGCTACCTGCCGAATGCCGACACATTCTTCGGGTCAGGCAGTCTTGGCGACGCGGATGCTTTTGCATTGATCCGCTGGCGCTGGTCGCTGCTTTCTGGTCTCAGGGAGCCCGCGGTCCTGCGCTGGCTGCTGATCGTCTGGGGGCTCGCTGTAGTGAGCTTGCTTCTGGGTTCCGTCACCCGCCTAAGCGCCGTGGCCGTCTGGTTGCTGTCCCTTTCCTTCGCACGCATCAATCCTGGAATCGAGAACGCCGGCGATGAGGTGCGTGGCATCCTGCTGTTCTACCTGATGCTGTGCCCATGCGGCGCCGTCTGGTCGCTTGACCATCGGTTCCGACGCCGCGCGACGGACGAACCGATCTTCGTCTGGCCCTGGGCACTGCGCTTGCTTTTTGTGCAGATGGCGCTGATCTACTTCACCAATGGTCTGTACAAGTGGCTGGGCGAACCGTGGCGCGGCGGCGACAGCGTTTACTATGTGCTGAACGATCTGACGCTGACACGCTGGCCGTACCACCAAGTTCCGGTGCCTTATGGACTGACACAGCTGCTTACCTGGCTGGTACTGGCGTGGGAAACTGGCTTTCCGCTGCTGGTGGCACTGCGGTGGACGCGCCGGGCGACGCTGGCGCTGGGTGTCCTCTTTCATCTCGGGCTCTGGATGTTCCTGGAACTGGGACTTTTCGCGCCGTACATGCTCTGCTTCTACTTGCCACTGGTGCCGTGGGAACAACTTTCGCTCAGGCGATGATTTCATGGATAACGTGGCCGTGGACGTCGGTCAGCCGGCGGTCGATGCCGTTGTGGCGAAACGTCAGCTTTTCGCGATCGATGCCGAGCAGACGCAGGATGGTGGCATGCTGGTCGTAGCAGTGAGTGGGATGCTCCGCCGCCTTGTAGGACCACTCGTCGCTGGCACCGTGGATCACGCCGCCCTTGATGCCGCCGCCGGCCAGCCAGGACGTGAACGCGAATGGAGTGCGATCGCGTCCCTTGCCGCCCTGGCTGCACGGCATCCGGCCGAACTCGGTCGTCCGGATAGAATGACGGCGAACAAGCGGCGGTTACCTCTGAACTCACGATGTCCGCGCATGTCTCGCAACGATCACGTATCGCAACTGGCCGACCAACTGGAACGATCGATCCTGTCGGGCGAGCTGGCGCCGGGCGATCAGTTGCCGTCGGAACGCGAGATCAGCGCCCGCATGGGCGTCAGCCGCAGCGTGGTACGCGAGGCACTCGGCCGCCTGGCCAGCCTTGGCCTGGTCCGCAGCCAGCACGGATCCGGCACACGCGTGGAGGCCCCCAACACGCGTCAGGTGACGCTCGGCTACCAGCGGCTGCTGACCCGCCCCGACTTCCGCATGGAGCAGATGGCCGAGGTGCGCCTGCCGCTGGAGACCACCATCGCCGCCCTCGCCGCAACGCATCGGACCGACGAGCACCTCAAACGGCTGGAGAAGTCCCAAAAAGTCCTGGGCAATCCGCGCCGCTCGCTGGAGGCGCACGCAACGGCCGATATGAAATTCCACGCCATTCTGGCCGACGCGACGGGCAATCCCCTGTTCCGCACAGTCCTTGCACCGATTCAGCAGCTCCTCATCGAGAGCCGTCGCCACACGCTGGGCCGCTACGGTTCGGAGATTGCGTTCGCGCACCATGCGAAAATCCTGGCAGCCGTCCGCGCCGGGGACGCCCGCGCCGCCCGCAAGGCCATGCGCGAGCACATCGACGCCAATTTCAAGCATCTGAGGGCAACCGACAGGGCCGAAAGTGGTCAGACCAGTTAGCGTGAACTGGCCTGGCCACTTTGAGTCGACCGGCTGCCAGGCTGCTGTTAAACGATTTTCGTTTCAAGCGGCACGCCGATTCATCCTCGTCCCAAACTCCGGAGCTTGGGAACGCGGGGGATTGCTAAACGAACTCTCGCGCGTCGTGTAGCGGAAGTCGCCAGACTTCCGCGCGACAGGCCCCCCGTTCGGAACTCTGGCGAGTTCCGCTACGTGAAGCGCGCCGTGTCGCGACCAGACATCCAGTTCCGCGTCCGTGTCTCCTCTGGCTGCGTTCTGCTCCGAGAAGCGGGAGCTTCTCGGCCGTACATTCCCAAGCCCGGAGCTTGGGAACGAGGACGGTTGGAGGTGCCGAGGTGCTCTCGCAATGTCCTTTTTTGTTGTAATCCCCCGCTTCCTCGCTACCATGCCAACAATTCCGGGAACCCTCGTCGGCTCGGTCTCGACCAATGAAACGACGCCCCGGCTCTTCATCCTCGAAAGGACGGTATCTCCGTGAAATTCCTGATTGGCCTTTTCGTGGTTGGCTGCCTGGCGATTTGCGGCTGCAACAAACCCCCAGTCGCGCCGTCGCAGCCGGCCACCACCGCTCAACAACAGGGAAAGCCCAGCACGCCGCGCAAGAGCACGTTGCCGCCGGGCTTCAACGTCATCCCCAGCACCATCGAGATCAAGCCGGGGGAAACGAAAACGAGCACCATCAAGATTGAGCGCGAAGGCGAATTCGAGGGTGAGATCAATCTAGAGTTTGACACCGGCGACACCGACCTCAAGATCGACAACATCAAGGTGGGCGGCACCAAGACGGAGGTGGAGGTGAGTGTCATCGCCGGTGCAAAGGCCAAAAGCGGACTCGTCGAAATCACTGCCACTGCCAAGAACATGGACCCGAAACCCTACCGATTCCAGGTGACCGTGCCAAAAAAATGAGTCCTTATTTGATTGGCGGCCGCTTCTTGTGCCAGTCGGTTGCCTGCTGGTAGGCATGTGCCACGGCAATCAGCTTGGCCTCGCTCCAGATCCGTCCGGTGAATTGAATGCCCGTCGGCAGGTCCTTGGCCCCGAAGCCGTTGGGCACCGACAGGGCGGGCTGACCGGCGACGTTGCCCGCCTGGATGACCGGGACGCTGTTCCCGAATGTGGGATACGCCTTGTCGAAATCGACGCCGATCGGATACGCCACGGTGCCGCGCGACGGCGCGATCAGTGCATCGTACTTCGAGTACAGCTCGTCCAGCGCCTTCTTCATCGGTCCGCGGACACGCATGGCCTGTAAATAGTCGACCGCCAGGACCATCGATGCGGAGTAACCGCCCCACTTGTCGTTGACGGCACGCAGTTCCTTGCACTTGCCGCTTTCGATCAAGTCGCGGAACGCACTGGCCCCTTCCGCCTCAACCACGGTGCCGACCACGGGACCGAACGGCATGTCGGGAAACGGGACGCTGTCTTCGATATCCGCAACCTTGCGCAGCAGTTTCACCGACTCGTCGAAGTTCTTTTTCACCTCGGCCTGCGTGCCGTCGAGCGAACCCTTGATGATGCCGAGCTTGAACCGCTTGGATGGCTCCGGCTCGGAGTACTCGAACTTGCGAGCGACGCTGGAAGGATCGAGCGGATCGGCGCCAGCCATGGCCGCGAGGACCAAGCCGCAGTCGTCGGCGGTCCGGCACATGGGGCCGAGCTTGTCGAGCGTCCAGCTCAAGGCCATTGCTCCGTGCCGGCTGACCAGGCCATAGGTGGGACGCAGGCCTGAAATGCCGCTGAAGGACGCGGGCGTGATGATCGAACCGGACGTCTCCGAGCCAATGGCGAACGGCACCAGTGCAGCCGCCACGGCTGCACCGGGACCGGAGGATGAACCGCCCGCCCAGTACTTCAGGTCCCAGGGGTTGCGGCCGGGACCGGTGAACGACGCATCGGCATTGTTGTAGCCGAAGCCGCCGGCGAGCTCGACCATCGCCAGCTTGGCGCAAAGCACCGCACCGGCCTCGCGCAGCTTCTTGATGACCGTGGCGTCGAAATCGAAGACCTGCTCCCTGTACGGCTCCGCACCCCAGGTGGTCGGGATGCCCTTGGTGGCCAGGATATCCTTCGCGCCGTAAGGGATACCGTGCAGCGGGCCGCGATAACGGTCGGCGCTGATCTCCTTGTCCGCTTCCTTCGCTTCCTTGAGGGCCAGCTCGCGAGTGACCGTGGCGACCGCGTTGAGCTTAGGGCCAAGCTTGTCGAGGCGATCGAGGTACGCTTCTGTCAGCGCGAGGGACGTGACCTTCCTGGCACGAAGCAGCGCACCTAGTTCGCGCACGGAGGAATAGAGGGTGTCCTCGGTGATGTCGATCGGCATGGCAGGCTCCCCGGTTGGTCCCAGTTCAAGGCAAGTCGGCGCGGAATACGAACGAGGGCTCATCGCCATTTTGCAGCTTCACCTTCTTCAGCAGGTTGGCGGCGCTCTGGCGGCGATAGATGCTGGTCTTGATCGCTTTGACCTGCTCGGTCGTCAGGTCCTTGCCGTAGCGGGCGCGGGCGATGTCGGTCAGCGCCTCCGCGGCAACGGCGAGCGGATCACCCACGGGCTGCGCGGGCGCCTCCGGGGCGCTCACCTGAGCGACGACCGGTGCCGCAACCATAACGGCCAGCGTCCGGGCAAATTCGCGGCGATTGGGTGAGGATTCATCGTGCGGGACCATCGGCGCGGCCTCCCAGGATTCAAGAGCAGAAACCGGCTGGCGATTATAAACCCTGGAAAGCAATGGTTCGCCTGCTTTTTGTCTTGGACGCGCATTCCCGGGCGTTACCATGACGAGCAATGCCCGGAGGCCCCGCCATGCCTGCTTTCCACTTGGCCGCTTTCTCCAGCGATGTGACACCGTCGCCTGGCCACCCCCTGTGCGGCGGCTGGATCGAGCCGGTTCGCGGCGTCGACGATCCCCAATTCGCGCGTGGCATCATCCTGCTTGGCATGGGACAGCCGATCGTCCTGTGCGCGGTGGATTGGTGCGGACTTCGCAACGAAGCAAACATCCTCTGGCGCCGCGCCCTGGCCAAGGCGGCGCACACCGTTCCTGAAAACGTGGCGCTCCAGTGCGTGCATCAGCACAACGCCCCGTTTGCCGACGTGGGCGCGCAGCGGTTGATCGAGAAGGCGGAGCGAGGGGCCTCGTCGCTCGATCTAAAATTCTACGAGAAGGTCGTGGCACAAACGGCCGAGGCAGCCAAGGCATCGCTGGCGAAGACAATGCCGTTCACCCACATTGGCGTGGGGCAGGCCAGGGTGGATCAAGTGGCGTCGAATCGACGCATCCTCGGCGACGACGAGAAAGTCCGCTTCACGCGCACCAGCGCCACCAAGGACCCGAAGGTGCGTGCCGAGCCGGAGGGCCTGATCGATCCGTGGCTCAAGACCCTCAGCTTCTGGAACGGCGCCCAGCCGGTGGCGGCGCTGCACTATTACGCCACGCATCCGATGAGCTACTACGGCGATGGCCGGGTAAGCAGCGACTTCTGCGGACTAGCGCGACAAAAGCGGCAGGATGACGATGCGAAGGTCTTTCAGGTCTATTTCACCGGCTGTTCCGGCAATATCACCGCCGGCAAGTACAACGACGGCTCGAAGGAAAACCGCATCGTGTTGCGCGACCGCATCTACGAAGCGATGACCGCCGCCTGGAAGGACACAAAACGTCATGCCGTGGACGGCTGGGAATGGCGCGTCGAGCCGGTGAAGCTGCCGCCACGCGCTCAGCGCGTGTTCGGCGAAGAAGAAAGCCGCAAGGTCCTGGAAGACGTCAAGCAATCGAAAGCAAAACGCAACAATGCGGCCTTTCAACTGGCCTGGCTGGCGCGCCAGGACCAGCCGATCCCTCTGACGTGCCTCGATTTTGGCAAGGTGCTGGTGACTCATTTGCCGGGCGAGCCTTTTATTGAGTACCAGCTCAAGGCGCAGGCGCTGCGCCCCGACGCATTCGTCTGCGTCGCCGGCTATGGCGACGGCGGTCCGGGTTACGTGCTCACGGCCAAGGCCTACTTCGAGGGCGGCTACGAGCCGACGGTGGCGCTGGCCGGCCCCCAGAGCGAGCGGATCATCCACCAGGCGTTGATTCGGTTGCTGAAAGCCAAACCGGATGGTGCGAATTGACTCTCTCTCCCACAAGGCGTACCCATGCGTTGCACACTACTATTCGCTACCATCGCGGCGCTCTTTTTCACCGGCAAACTGACCGGGGCCGTGCCGGACGGCAAGCCGTTCAAGGCGGGCATCGCCTCCAAGGTCATCACGCCCAAAGAACCGCAATGGATGGCGGGCTACGCTGGCCGAAACAAACCCGCCGAAGGCAAGGTGCATGAACTCTACGCCAAGGCACTGGCCATCGAGGATCCCGCCGGCGGCAAGCTGGTGCTGCTGACGAGCGACCTAGTCGGCATCCCGCGCGAGCTGTCGGTCGCCGTCGCCGACGCGGTGCAGAAGAAGACCGGATTGCCGCGCGAACGGCTGATGCTGACGGTTTCGCACACCCACTGTGGGCCGGTGGTCCGCGGTTCGCTCATCGACATGTATGCCATGCCGGCCGAGCACATGAAGAAAGTGGACGCCTATACCGACGTACTGCGCGACGCCATGATTGAGGTCATCGTTGCGGCTCTCGCGGACCTGAAGCCGGCCCGGTTGGCCGTCGGCAAGGGCACCGCACGCTTCGCCGTCGATCGTCGCGAGCCGACGGAGAAAGGCATCATCAACGGTAAAAACCCCGACGGTCCGGTCGATCACGATGTGCCGGTGCTGCGAGTGGAAACGCCCGAGGGTAAGCTGCGGGCGGTCGTTTTCGGTTATGCGTGCCACAACACGACGTTGAATTTCTACCAATGGTGCGGCGACTATGCCGGCTTCGCCCAGGCGAACCTCGAGGAGAAGCATCCCGGCGCGCTAGCGCTATTCTGGACCGGCTGCGGGGCCGACGCCAATCCACTACCGCGCGGAAACGTCGATCTTTGCAAGAAGTACGGCCGCGACCTGTCCGATGCGGTCGAAGCGGTGCTGAAGGACAAAATGACGCCGGTGGGCGGCGCCTGCGCGGCACGCTACGCCACGGTGGCTTTGCCGCTGGGTGAATTGCCGACGAAGCAACAACTGGCCGCGGACCTACTGAGCAAGAACGTCGCCTTGAGCAAGCGTGCCGAACGCCTGACCAAGATCCTCGAAGCCGGGGGCAAGATCGACGACCACTACGCCCACTACCCCGTGCAAGTCTGGCGCCTGGGCGACGAGGTGCTCTGGGTCAGCCTGGGCGGCGAGGTGGTGGTTGATTATTCGCTGCGGCTGAAGAAGGAGTTAGCCGGCAAGCGGGTCGTGTGGATCACCGCTTACGCCAACGACGTCATGGCATACATCCCATCCGCGCGGGTGTTGAAGGAGGGCGGCTACGAGGCCGATTCGTCCATGATCTACTATGGCCTGCCGACCAAATGGGCGCCGGCGGTGGAAGAGAAGATCGTGACGAAGGTGCACGAACTGGTGAAGTCGCTGGACCGTTGACTGGGGGATTGAATGCTACGCCAGGGCGAGCAGTGAAAAGAAATTTACCTCACGCTCGTGACCGGGCTCTGCCCGGTCACGCACTGCCGGCGAGGCTCTGCCTCGCGCACTCAGCCGCACACAGGCTTCCTGGTCCGGCATAGGACTCTGTCGCGAGGCAGAGCCTCGCGAGCAGGGCGTGACCGGGCAGAGCCCGGTAACGAGGTTGGGTGTTACGGGGAACAGGAGTCCTCAGGCGATGCTTCTGCTGCAGATCGTCGGCATCGCTATCGGGTCTCCGCTGCTTTGCTTCGGCTTTGGGTGGAGCGTTCTCGGCCGCGTTTCATCGCTCGACGGCGAGGAGCGTTTTGCCGCATCCTGGGGCGTCGGCTTTGCAGTATTCGCCATTGCTCAGTTTGTCGCCTTCCTCGCCGGCGTCGATCAGGTTGTTTTTAACGCCGTTACGCTCGCCATCCTCCTTGGACTGACAGTCGTCTGTCAATACTTCGCACGTCGGCCGGCGGACGGCTTCCCTCTCTGGCCGCTCGCAATCCTGTGGACTGCCGCCTACCTGTACCTGGTGGGCGTCCAGTGCCTGCTGCCGATCTACGTCGGCAGCGATTGGTGGGGCGACTGGATGATGCACTACGAAAACGCCCTGATCTTTCGTGGCGAGCGCGGCGTCGACACGAAATGGATCGACACGTACTCGCTGGCATCGCGCACGCCGCTCTTCAACCTGACGAGCGCGTTCGTTATGTCGCTGTCCGGCGGCCAGTTCTGGGCCTTTCAGCTCGTCTCCTCGTTGATGAACATCGCCTTCGTCGCGGCCCTGTATCTCGTGATGCGCGACCTGTTCGGGCGGCGGATGGCGCGCCTGGCCCTGGTGCTTGTGCCGCTGAACTTATGGCTGCTGCACATGGCCTGGTTCACCTGGCCCAAGATGCTCACGGCGTACTTCATCCTCATGGGGTTCCATTTCTACCTGCAGTTCATCGCTCGCTGGACGGCCGAACCGGGTGCGGCACGCTTCTGGCTCGTTGGTTTCTGGATCAGCTTCCTGCTCGGCTACTTGACCCACCAAGTCGCTGCCATCTATCTCATTGCCCTGCTGATGCACCTGGCACTGCTCGTCTGGAAAGAGGGGTTTCGCATCCGAAGGGTGGAGATTGCATGGCTCGGCTGCATCGCCATTGTCCTGGTCGGCCCGTGGTACGCCTGGCTGGCCTGGACGTTTGGCGCGGACCGCATCGGCGGCAGTACGCCGGTCACGTTGATGGACCCGAAAGCGTCGTTCGGGCCGCTGAACGTGCTCGAATACATGGCCATCAACGGGCTGACCTCCGTCGTGCCCAATCTTCCGGACACTCTCCTGGGCGGGCCGCTCACATTCGAGCGAATCTACAATGCCGCGACCGTCTTCTACTTCAGTCTGCTGCCAGGGGCGCTGACCGTTTCGGTCTGTTTGCTTGTGGCATCCTGCCGATGGACGATGGAGTGGAACGTGCCAGCGCGCAAGTCCAGACTCCCGCTTCCCAATCCGGAGCACGAACGTGGAGTGTTGCATTGCGGTGCAGTCTTCTTTTTCCTGCTGTTCGGGACCCTGGGAGCCTTGGCGCTGCATCCGGCGCGCACGCCGCACGGAGTTGCCCACTCGGCACTATTTCCATCGGTCATCGTGCTGATTGCTTTGACGTGGCGCCTGGTCATGGACTGGCCACGGCGCTGGCGCATTGGCGTCGGCATCGGCATCATTGCGGAAAACCTGCTCATGCTCTGGTCCCACGTTGCATTCACCGCAACGCCGGATTTCCTTGACTGGACCGGGTTCAACGTCCGCGAGAAGGAGCGCTTCAACGCCGTGCTACTGAACGACGTCCTTGGCTCGTTGGATGTCGTGGCCGTTGCAGCCGTCATCGTGGGACAGGTCGCGTTCGGCGCGATCCTCCTCCGCTGGCTGGCCGAAGGCACGGACGAGCACGCGGCCGCATTGGCCGCTTTCCCCGACGACGAATCCCGGCTATGATCCCTGTTCGGGCCTGCCCCTGCACCCACCGAGGAACTCTGATGATGACTTCCCTCCTCCGTCGCGGCCTGGCGGTTGGCGCCATCCTGTTGTTTCTGGCCTGGACCTGGGCTGCCGACACCAAGCCGGGAATGCCGCCGCAAGGTCCACTGTCGCCGCGCGAGGAACTCGCCACGTTCAAGGTGCCCAAGGGCTTCAAGGTGGAGTTGGTGGCCAGCGAACCGGACGTGGTCGATCCCGTCGCAATCGCCTTCGACGAGGACGGCCGGCTTTTCGTGGCCGAGATGCGCGGCTATCCGAACGGCGGCCGCGGCATCGGACAGATTGCATCGGGCAAGATCAAGCTCCTGACCGATCGCGGCGAGGACGGTGTCTATCGCAAGAGCACTACCTATGCCGAAGGCCTGCGCTTCCCCACGTCGATGATGCCGTGGAAAGGCGGCCTGATCGTCGCCGTGGCGCCCGACGTCATCTACTTCGAAGACACCAAGAACACGGGCAAGGCGGATCGGCAACGCACGCTCTATACGGGTTTTGACCTGGAGAACATTCAGCAGCTGGTCAACAGCTTGCAATGGGGCCTGGACAACTGGGTCTATGGCCTGGCGGGGAGCAAGGGCGGCGACATCACGTCGCCAGAGAAGAAGGACGCGCCGGCAGTGACCCTGCGCGGCCGGGGCATTCGCTTTCACCCAGATCAGCCGGGCAGCCTCGAACCCATGTCCGGCGGTGGTCAGTTCGGCCTCAGCGCCGACGACGGCCAGCACTGGTTCACCGCGACCAACAGCCAGCACCTTCGGCAAATCGTCCTGCCCGACCACTATCTCCGCCGCAATCCCTATCTGCCCGTCAGCGGCGTCGTTTTCGACATCCCCGACGGCGTGGATGGCCACGGCGCGGTTTGCAAGGTCCATCGCGTTAGCCCATTCGAGGCCTGGCGCGTCGAACGCACCGGCCTGCGCAAGGACGATCCCAACTCCAAGCGTTTCCCCGAGACCGAGCTGGTGCCTGGCGGGTTCATCACCTCGGCGTGCAGTCCGGTGATCTATACCGCGGACCTGTTTCCCCCGGCATACCGGGGCAACAGCTTCGTCTGCGAGCCGGCCAACAACCTGGTGCATCGCGACATTCTAGTCCGGAAGGGCTCGATCTTCTCCGCCCAGCGCGCGGACGCGGATTGCGAGTTCCTGGCTTCGACCGATAACTGGTTCCGCCCGGTGAACCTGACGATTGGCCCCGATGGAGCACTCTACGTCGTCGATTTCTATCGCGAGGTCATCGAAACGCCACTCTCGTTGCCCGAAGACATCAAGAAAAAGCTGAACCTGGAGAGCCGTGGCCGCGGTCGCATCTGGCGCATCGTCCCCGAAGGCGCGAAGCCGACGCCGCAACCCGCCTTGAGCAAGGCGACGGTTGACGCCCTGGTTGCCCACCTCGAAAATCCCAATCCCTGGTGGCGACTGACGGCCCAGCGTCTCCTGGTCGAACGCCAGGACCAGAAGGCCGTGCCGACGCTGGAGAAGCTGGCTCGTGAATCGAAGTCCGACGTGGGCCACGTTCATGCGCTTTGGACGCTGCAAGGACTGAAGGCGCTTGACGACAAGCACATCGAGGCTGCCCTGGCCGATGCCAGCGCCCTCGTGCGCGAGCAGGCGTTGCGGCTGGCCGAAGGCCGGCTCACGGCGTCGACAGCGTTGCGTGCCGCCATCGTGAAGCTGGCCGACGACCCGTCGCTGCACGTCCGCTTCCAGCTGGCGTTCACGCTTGGCGATGCCGAGGCGCCGGAACTGGCCGCGGCACTGGCGAAGCTGGTCCGCAAGCAAAACGCGGATTCGTGGCTGCAAATGGCGGTGCTCAGCTCGTCCACGAAGAGTGCTGCCGCGCTGCTGGAAGAACTGGCGCGCGATCGCGAATTTACGAAGAACCTCACTGCCGCGCAGTTGCAATTGCTCAATCGGCTCGGAGCCATCGCGGGCGCGCGCGCTGTCGACGCCGACTTGGCCCGCGCTCTGAACCTGTTGGGCGGCGATGCACCCGCATCCTGGCAAGTAGCCGTCCTCGAAGGCCTCGGCCAGGGCCTTCAAAACAGCGGCCGTTCACTGCGGAAACTCTGGGAGGATCCACCCGCCGCGCTCAAGGAGCCGGTAGAGAAGGCCCAGCCATTCTTCAAGCGTGCCGCAACCGCCGCCGTGGATGAGAAGCGGCCGGTCGCCGAACGCATCGCTGCCGCACGCTTGCTTGGCTACGGCCCGTTCCCGGTCGGTTCGGGTGCTCTCAAGGACTTGCTGGTGTCGACGACTCCCGGCGAACTCCAGCTCGCCGCGGTCCGTGCGCTGGCAGCGCAAGACAACCCAAAGGTCGCGGACCTGCTGTTGGCCCAGTGGACAGGCTATGGCCCGGCAATCCGGCGCGAAGTACTCGAGGCGCTCTTTGCACGCGTCGAGCGCCTGAAGCTGCTCCTGGACGCCATCGAGCAGAAAAAGGTCTTGGCGGCCCAGATTGAATCGGCGCGTTTGGACCTGCTCCGCAAGCACCCCAACGCCGAGTTGCGCGCCCGCGCCCTGAAGCTGCTCGCCGGCCAGGTTGCCGCGGATCGGCAGAAGGTCATCGAAGATTACAAGTCGGCCCTCGATCTCAAGGGTGATACCGCCAAGGGCAAGATGCTCTTCAAGAAGGTTTGCTCGACGTGCCACCGCCTGGAAAACGAGGGCGTCGAGGTGGGACCGGACCTGCTGGCCGCGCTGCGCAACAAGTCGCGCGACGCCTTGCTGATCGACATCCTCGATCCCAGCCGCGAAGTCGATCCGCGCTACATCAACTATGTGGTGACGACCAAGGAAGGCCGCATCCTGACCGGCATGATTGCCGTGGAAGCGCCATCCAGCATCACGCTCCGCCGCGCCGAAAAGGCGGAGGACGTCATCCTGCGCACCCAGATCGAGGAGATCCAGGCAACGTCCAAGTCGGTCATGCCCGAGGACCTGGAAAAGCAGCTGATGAAGCAAGACGTGGCCGACGTGATCGCCTATTTGCAATCGGTGGCGGCGCCGAAGAAGTGACATTCGATTGTCTTGCCGGGCGGCTCTGCCGGACCCGGCAAGACAATCGAATGTTATGGCGTGCTACTTCTTCGGCAACTCCGGCTCTTCCTTGAACTTGCCGGTATAGGGCGTCCCATTCGCCTCGCCGCTGACCGTGCCTTCGAACTCCTGCTCGATGCCGAGTTTGTCGTCCGTGCCCACAAAACACGACGCCTTACCCTCAGGATCGCCCTTTTGCGGGTCGGCCTTGAGCGTGACCTGGAACGTCTCCTTGGTTTTCAATCCGGTAATGCTCAGCGAAATCTGCCCATCCTTGGCGCTGATCGGAACCGGCGATTTCTGGTTGCTGCCCAGGATGTACACGCGGGCCTCCTTCTTGGGGTGGTCCACCGTGAACTCGATGTGATACTTGCCGCCGCCCCAGTCGCCGACCGCGCCGCCGTGCGGTCCCTTGCCGTGCGTGTGTTCTTCCTTTCCCTTGGGCTCGTTCTTCGTGCTGCCTTTCGGTGCCGTCCCATCAGGCTTGTTGCAGCCAAGGACCAGGGCCACGGCCACAAAAGCCAGGCCGGCAGCCAGCGTACGGATACTTTTCATTTCGTCGTCCTCCCAGAAGCAGTTCAGTAACGTCCGTGCCTCCTCAAAAACCAGTTCCGCGACCGACCGGCCTCACGTCGGCTGGTCGGTGAGCACATCGTCATCCGTGTCTTGGGTCCGGGCCAAGCGTTCCGCGTCCCTGCCGCTGAATCGCCAGAACAGGCCCGGGTGAATCAGGAACTCGCAAAAGGTCGAAGTGATCAAGCCTCCCAGAATCACGGTTGCGACGGGGTAGAGAATTTCCCGGCCCGGCGCTTGCCCGCCCACGACCAGTGGGACCAGGCCGATGCCGGCCGTCAGTGCAGTCATCAGCACCGGTGCCAGCCGTTCCAGGCTGCCGCGAAGCACCATTGCCCGGGTGAATTGCTCGCCCTCTTCCTTCATCAGGTGGAAGTAGTGCGTCACCAACAGGATACCATTGCGAACGGCGATCCCTCCGAGCGAGATGAAACCGACCAGACTAGCTACTGTCAACGATTGTTGGGTAACCACCAGCGCCAACACGCCACCGATGAACGCTGTCGGCAGGGCGTTGAGGATCTGCAGCGTGATTCGCATGGACGGATAGAGCATCATGAGCACCACAAACATGCCAACCACGGAAAGGGCCGCCAGCAAAACGATGAGGGTCGTGGCACGTTGCTGGCTTTCGAACTGGCCGCTATACTCGAGGAAATAGCCGGGCGGCAGCTCCACCGTGGCGTCAATGCGCTTCTGAACGTCGCGGACGACGCCGGCAAGATCGCGACCCTGCGTGTTACAGCGAATGACAATTCTCCGACGCGCATTTTCGCGGTTGACTGCGTTGGGGCCAATTCCAGGGCCAATGTCGGCCACTTCGCGCAGCTCCACCTGACCGCGCTGCTTGCCGTCCCGGTCGGGCGGCAGGTCAATCCGCAACCGGCCAAGTTGCGGGTAATCGGTGCGGTAGGCCTCTTCCAAACGGATCACCAGGTCGAACCGGCGTTGACCGTCCAGGACTTCGGAGACAGGCTCTCCCTGCAAGGCGGTCTGCAGAAAGTCGGCCACGTATTTTCGGCTGACGCCATAGTAGGCCAGGTCGTCGGCTCGCAATCGGATATGCAGCTCGTCGGTCATCTGGATCGGTTCCACGATCGGAGGGGTCACTCCCGGCACACTCTGAATGACGGTCCGGATCCTTTCCGCTGCCTGGCGCAGCGTATCCAAGTCATCCCCGAACACCTTGATGGCAATCTGGGCGTTGACGCCCGACAGCATGTGGCTGATGAGATGGGATAACGGCTGCTCCGCCTCGATGTCCACTCCCGGCGCTTCAGCCCGCAGGTCGGATAGGAGCTTTTCCAGGATGTCGTCGCGCCTGCGGCCGCTCGCGGGGTTGATGCTCAGTATGTACTCGCCCTTGTTGACCGGCTCGGCGTGCTCGTCGCGTTGAGCGCGGCCCGTGCGGCGTACGAAGTGCAAGATTTCGCCCTGAGGGTTCTTCTCTGACTTCTGCATCGTGCGAAAGTGGGCGTCGAGGACCGCGGAGACCTGATTGGACGCTGCCAAGGAGGAGCCAGGCGGCAAGGCCACGTTGACCTGAACGCTCCCCTCGTCGAATTTCGGCAGGAAGTCCGCGCCCAGCCGCGTCAACTGCCAGGCACTGAAGCCGAACAGCAGCCAAGTCAAGAGCAGCAACTTGCCGGGGTAGGCCATGCTGAAGCGGATGAGGTAGCTCGCGCCGCTCTTGAGCCAGCGGAGCAGGAAGCCGTCGCCCTCGCGATGTGTCGCTTTTGACTGCGGCAGCAGGTAGTAGGAAAGGACTGGAGTCACCGTCAGCGACACGGCAAGCGACGCCAGGATCGAGACGATGTAGGCGATGCCCAACGGCACGAACAGGCGGCCTTCCACTCCGGAGAGGGAAAAGAGGGGCAGAAAGACCAGAATGACCACTGCCGTGCCGAAGACAATGGCGCTGCGGATTTCGCGGCTCGCATGGTAGACGACTTGCAGGGCGGGCTTCGGGTTCGCCGCGGCATTGTTCTCCTTGAGTCGGCGAAAAATGTTCTCTACGTCCACGATGGCGTCATCGACCAGCTCGCCCATGGCGACGGCGACCCCCCCAAGCGTCATGACGTTGATCGACAACTCGGTGCCCGTCAGCCTACTGATGATGCGGAACACCAGGGCAGTAATGACCAGCGACAGGGGAATCGCCGTCAACGTAATAAACGTGGTGCGTACGTTGAGCAGGAACAGGAATAGGACAATGAGGACGAGGACGGCACCGATCACCAGCGCCTCGCCGACGTTGAAGATGCCCCGGTCGATGAAGTTTTTGAGTTGAAACAACTCCGGATTGATGACGAGGTCGGCGGGAAGTGCCGCCTCTGCTTGCTGCAACGCGCCGGTGATGCGATTGGTCAGCTCGCGCGTGTCGACATGGGGCTGCTTGACGATGGTCAAGACGACGCCCGGCCTGCCATTGACGCTGCCGTCGCCGCGCTTGACCTCAGGTCCTTCCACGACCCGGCCTACGTCGCCAAGCAGAGTGCTGCGCTGGGGCGTCGTGCGGACTGGAACTTTTCGCAGGTCATCGAGTACCTTCACGGGTTCCGGCCCGAGCCGGCCGTACACGCGGATTGCTCGTTCGGTCTCGCCTTGGATGGCAAAGCCGCCGCTGGTATTGAGGTTATTGTCCTTGAGCGCTTGCTCGACTTGTTGCAAGGTGACCTTGTGTTCAAACAGGGCCGCGGGGTTGAGCAGCACCTGATACTGCTTGCGATCGCCGCCCAGCGCGAAAATCTCGGCCACGCCAGGGATCTTGAGCAGCCTCGGCCGCACTACCCAGTCGGCCGTCGTGCGCAACTCCATCAGCTGCTGCGCTCGACTCGGGAAGACGACTTCGTGCCGATGACCGGCAATGGTCGCGGCAGCGCGACGCTCCTCGGTTCCGTTCTCGTCAGAGTGTGCGGTCTGCCAGTCGATGCGATCCACGGGCACGGACTTCCACGTCTCCGGGCGGTGCCGATCCTTCGGCTCCCAGACGAAGACTTCTGAAGCGTTGGCACCGGCTGCCTTCACCAGCTCCGCCATGTAGCTGGTCTTGTTGACCGGGGCCAACTCGCCGCCCGTGGGGCCCTCCTGGCGATACATGCCGGCGACGACGATTTGCCCCATGATCGAGGCAGTCGGCGCCATCTGCGGCCGGGCCACGTCCGGCAGCGTGCCTTTCAAGGTCGAAAGGCGTTCCTGCACCGTCTGCCGCGCGGCCCGGATCTCCGTGGTCCAGTCGAACTCGACGTAGATGACGCTCAGCTCCGGCGCGGACTGGCTGCGCACGTCCTGCACGCCGTTGGCTCCCAGCAACGCAATCTCGATGGGCAGTGTGACCAGCGTTTCGACGTCTTCCGACGCGAGGCCCCGGCACTCCGTGATGATTACCACGCGCGGCCGGTCAAGGTCGGGAAACACGTCGATGGGAAGGGCGGTTGCCAGGTAAGTGCCGTAACCGAGCATGGCGAGACTGACCATCACGACCAGCATCCGATAACGCAGCGAGAAGCGAATGATGGCATTCAGCATGGCTGACACTCCTTACTGCCCGGGAATGTGGAGAGAGCCGTCGGCGTGGAAGTGAGCGCCGGGCGGTAAGCCGCCACTGGCGTTCTGTGCCTTGAGAATGCGATTGAGCGATGCAGCGCCGCTCTGGGCCAAGTACAGGCCATGCGTGATGCTGCCGTCTTTGGCGAGCACGATGTCCAGCCGATCCTCGTATAGGACCTGCACCGACCGGCGCTCGAAGAGGTCGCCGTTCTGGACGAAGACGTAGGCCTCGGCCCCATCGCGCACCACGGCAGCCGCCGGTAGCACGATCACCTCCTTGAGCTCTGCGACGGGGACGTGCAGGCGGACTTGCGATCCCGGACGATATCTCCACACAAGGAAAGTGCGGCCATCTCGTTCGTAACGGCGCAATTGGTTAGTCAACGGTAAGTAAAAGGCGAACGTACGGCTGGTCGGATCGACGGAATTGGCCAGGTGACGGATGAAGGCGGTCTGCTCCACGGGTGCCCAACCCTTGTTCTCGTCCTCGGCAAACTCGACGCGGACGGGCCACCGGTTCTGAGCCGCCTTCTCCAGAAACGGAGCTTCCCGTTTGAAGCTGTGCCCCTCGATGTACAAGGACTGATGGTTCGCCAGGACTGTCAGCAACTGGCCGGCCTGGACTTGCTGTCCCAATTCGGCCTTGAGCTCCTGGACTTCGTATGCGAGCGTGCGATCGGCCGGGGTCGGATAGCTGGAAAGTGGGGTACTGAGGAGTTGCTTGCCGTCAGTCAACGGCGGCGGAGCGACCACTTCGATTTCGGAAATGAACTTGCCCCCGGCGACGGCATCGGTCTGCGCCGCGCTCAGCCCCCGGGTAAGCAAGTCTTGACGATATGCTTGGACTGCAGCCGTGAGACGCCGCAACTGGTTGTCGATCTCGACCAACCTTGCTCCAGGGATGGCACCACTCTTCACCGAGGGTTCCAGGCGGTCGCGCTGCTCTTGGACCAGCTGCACCTCTTTAGTGGCTTTGAACAGCTCGGACTGGGTGTTCTGGAGGTACTCGCTGATGAGGCGCAAGGTCATGAGGCGGTCGCCGGGCTTGATTGTGTCACCCGGGAAAGCATGGATCTTGGCAACCACGCAGACGGCGGGGGCGGTGATTCCGCGGTCCGACACACCGGGGCGATCCACGATGACGCCGGGAACCTGGATGGTCCGCCAGTAGGTTCGCGGGCTGGCCGGCTTGGACATGAGCGAAAGGTTCTTGCGTGCCTGCGGGCTGAGTTCCAATATTTTTGGCTGCCCGGCAGCCGGCGAATACTCTTCTTCCGCCTTTGCCGAGTTACTTCTCGCCGTCAGCCAATCGAGCCAGTGCCCGCGCGTCGAGAACGCGAGTGCGGCCAGGGCGGAGATGACGGATACCGTGATCGCCGCCCACGAAGATCGAGAAAAACGCATGGGTTACTCCAGGTGGAGTCGAGATTTCAGGGACCAGCCATCGCCTGGCGGCGGAGAGTGTCCCCGCCTTGCCTGACTTCCATTTGAAACGCAGTGACAGCAGCCGCGCAGGCCGAAAGGCGCGCGTCGCGTATGGGAAAAGTGCGCGACAATCCGAGGGAGCGAGCGCGCAGTCTAGCTAGATGAGGAGTGCAAGCGTTTGCAAGAAGAGGGGACAGCGTGGGTACACAGCGTACGGCGGCGCTAACGACTGGGGCGGCATCACCCTCGGAGCCAACAAGATCCGCGGGTTGATCGTGCAACCCGGAAGAAGAAGCGGGCGCCAAGGCTCGAAACGAAACTGGAGCGAAGAGCGGTCAGAAACGGCCTCATCGGAGCCGTACAGCGCATCGCTGTCGTGGTCAGCTGGAAGAGACTGTTCTTGCGATCCCAGTTCCTGTCCAGGAAACTCACCATCGTCGTGCTGGTGATGGTGGTGATGTCGGTGACCACATTCGTGGTCGTGACAATGTGAGGCGACCCCACCGAAATGAACATGGGGACGCTGAGAATGTTCCGCCGGTTCAGCCATCCCGGTCCCCGAATGGGAGTGCGGCACCGCCATGCCATGGGCTAGCTGCACGAGAACCAGAAGGACGGAAACAATGCGACACATCATCTTTTTCGCAAACTTCGATTTGGGAAGTGCAGTTTAGCGGGCGGCAACGCTGAATGCAAGGTGCCGTGCCAGGAAGGGTGCAAACCCGTTTCTGCGCGACCTGCTTGGTCGAAGCCCTCGCCCTCGTGACCGGGCTCTGCCCGGTCACGCAC
>JAIEMG010000215.1 GCA_019752375.1 Gemmataceae bacterium
AGTCGGACTTCCTTGACGGAGCTTACCAGCAGCGGCCTTTTCCTCTCATAGCATCTGAAGGCGGAACTACGAACAAAGGCAAAAGCACTCGCGGTTCACTGAACTGGTCTTGCGTGACGCTGAAGCGATTTCGCACCGTGGATGAAGTGAGATGCGCGCCATTGATCGCGCGCCGCCGGCTTTCCTTCCTCCCGTGGAGGCACTCCATGTCCGTCGCACCCTGCGCCGAACCCGTCGGCACCTTTCCCGAATCGTCCGCCGAGGCGCCTTCCGTCAAGGACACCGGCCACGACGCGCGCGGCCGCTTCACCCGCGGCAACCCAGGCGGGACGGGGAACCCGTTTGCCCGCCGGGTGGCGTCGCTGCGCGCGGCCCTCGTCGATGCCGTCGCCGAGCAGGACATTCGTGACATCGCCATGTCGTTGCTCCGCGCCGCCAAAGACGGCAACGTGGCGGCGGCTAAGCTGCTTTTCGCCTATTGCATCGGCAAGCCGGCGGAAATGCCGGACCCCGACCGGTTGGACGTGGACGAATGGAACCTGGTCAAGGAGAAATCGGTGCCGGGGCGGCAGATGACCACCGCGGTGCAGCGCGTGCCGGTGCAGTTGGCCAGCGACTTTGTCGTCGCCGCGCTGCCGGGCATTCACCAAGGCATGGCCAAGATGATTGGGGACGGGTTCAAGGCGATGGATGCCAAGCAGGGCCAAGACAACGGCCCCGAGGAAAAGGTCAACCCGGAGTCGCGGGCAGAGAACGGAACCGCACCGTCAACCGACGGCGAAAACGGTGCCGAGCGGCCGTCAACGAACGGGCCAAACGGCCGCACCGCGCCGTCAACAAACGGACGAATCGGCGGTCGTCGTCGGTTGAGCCGGAAGGAACGGAAAGCGCGCGACGAACGGGAATTGATGCGCGAATTCGAGAGGATGATGAAGGAGTGAGTCATCCGGAGTCGAAAAGCGAAAAGCTTTGCGATGCTATTGGAAGCCGCCAGGAAGAGATCGCGCCAGGCGGTTCGGCCTGTCGTAGCGGGAAGTTTGCGCCTTTGCGGCGCGTTGCCAGCCACCAAGGGAGTGACCGTCGCTCACCGCAACGGGTTGACTTCCGCGTCATCGGCTGTCGCTCCCGGCATTTACGTCAATCCGGTCGTGCCGGGCCGCCAGTCCGCTTGCGGCTGGTCACGCCCTACAAACTCGCGCTGGCGGGTTGCGACGCTTCCTGAGTAGAGCTACTATAGAGTACACCCTAGGAGCCGCGTAACAATAAGTTGAACAATTGCAAGTAGGACGGATTTCCAATCCGTCCCTAGAAAACCGGACGGATTGGAAATCCGTCCTACAGAAGTTGCACAAGTTGTTCTTGCGCGGATCCCTAGTGCCATCCAACGGGCGGACGTAGTCTCGTCGGGACGAGTTTTGCTGCAATCTTCAGGAAGCACTCCATGCCGGTCCGGGTCGAAGCTGGTGCCGAGCCGATACCTGGCTACAAGTTCATCGACCGCCTCGGCGGCGGCGGCTTTGGCGAAGTCTGGAAGGTCGAGGCGCCCGGCGGCCTCCTCAAGGCGATCAAGGTCGTCTACGGAGATCTGCATACCGCCGATCCCGACGGCACTCGCCGCGCCGAGCAGGAACTCAAGGCCCTCAAACGCGTCCAGTCGGTCCGCCATCCCTACCTGCTGTCGCTCGAACGCTACGACATCATCGAAGGCCGGCTGCTCATCGTCATGGAGCTGGCCGACCGCAACCTCTGGGACCGCTTCCGCGAATGCCGCATGCAGAACATCGTCGGCATCCCGCGCGACGAGCTGATGCGCTACATGGAAGAATCGGCCGAAGTGCTCGACCTGATGAACATGCAGCATCAGCTCCAGCATCTCGACATCAAGCCGCAGAACATCTTCATGGTCCACAACCACGCCAAGGTCGCCGACTTTGGCCTGGTGAAAGACCTGGAAGGCATGATGGCCACCGTCACCGGCGGCATCACGCCCGTCTATGCGGCGCCGGAGACGTTCGACGGCATCGTCAGCCGCTTCTGCGATCAATACAGCCTGGCCATCGTCTATCAGGAGTTACTCACTGGGCAGCGACCTTTCAGCGGCACCAGCTTGCAGCAGCTGATCATGCAGCACCTCAATGCCCAGCCGAACCTGGCGCCGTTGCCCAAGGCCGATCGCGGTCCCATTGCCCGGAGCCTGGCCAAGAAGCCGGAGGCTCGCTATCCGACGTGCATGGACCTGGTCCGCGCCTTGCGTGCCGCCGGCAGCAGCACTGAGGTGCTGATGCCCAAAGTGACCAGCGCCCCGCGGCCGCCCCAGGCGCCTGCAAGCACGGAACGACCGGAAAGCCATTATTCCACCAGCTTCGAGCCGAGCCGGGCCGAAACGCCGGTGATGCAACCGAGCTCCGGCTCGCGCTCGGAAGGCTCGCGCTCCGAGGGCTCCGGGTCCCGTCATCTCGCCGTCGAGGAGACCGGACCGCCGGTGCAGGAGCTGGCGCCGTCCGTCCCCGCGCCGCCCGAAATTACCGGTGAGGGCGTTCTCTTCCCGGCCCTGGTGATCGGCGTGGGACAGCAGGGGCTCGAGGTCTTGCAGACCTTGCGCGAATCGTTGCACGAACGCTTTGGCAACCTGCAGGCGCTGCCGAACCTGCACCTGCTCTACATCGATACCGATCCGGACGCAGTCCTCAAAGCCACGCGTGGTACCACGGGCTCGACTCTGCCGACAGCCGACACGCTGCTGGCACGGTTGAACCGGGCCAGCCACTACCTGAAGCCGACCGGCGGCCGGCTGCCGATCGACGGTTGGTTCAACCCGAAGCTGCTCTACCGCATCCCGCGCAATCCCGTGACCACCGGCATGCGCGCCCTGGGCCGGCTGGCCTTTGTCGATAACTACCGGACCATCTCCAGTCGGATTCGCAGTGAGCTGGAAGCGCTGACCAAGCCCGACGTGCTCGGCGTGGCCAACAAGCACACGCGCCTGGGACTGCGCACCAATCGACCTCGCGTTTATGTCATCGCCAATCTCGCGGGCGGCACCGGCGGCGGCATGTTCATCGACATGGGCTATGTCGCCCGATCGATGCTCCGCCAGCTCGGCTATACCGAGCCCGACGTCATTGGCTTGTTCTTCGTGCCCGCCGTCGATCGCAAGCCGAACCGTACCGTGCCGCTGGGCAACGCCTATGCGTCGCTGACCGAGTTGAATCACTTCAGCGTGCCCGATCAGACCTTCTCGTTCCGCTTCGACGAGCGGGAGCAGAAACTGAAGGACCGCGATCCGCCCTATCGCCGGACCATTATCATGCCGCTGGAGCCGGTGGACGATCAGGAGCGCGAAGGCGAGGGCACACGGCTGGTCGGCGACTATTTGTATCGAGAGCTGACCACCAAGCTGGGCCGCAGTGCCGACGCCGATCGCGCCAAGCTGCCGCCGCCCAACGATGCGACCGAGGTCGGCTTCCAGACGATGGGCCTCTATCGCTACTCGTGGCCCCGCCGGACTCTGCTCCAGCGTGCTGGCCGGCAGCTCTGCTTCGGGCTGGCCCAGCGCTGGACCGCCAAGGACGCCGCTCCGATCCGCGATGCCGTGCGTACCTGGCTGGCCGAGGAACTGACCAAGCAGGAGCTCGATCCGGACCACTTGATCAGTCATCTCCAGAAGGCGTGCGAGGAAACGCTGCGTCGAACACCCGAGACCGTCTTCGCATCCCTGGTGGAGCCGTTCGTTCCCAAGGTGCGGCGGCCGCCCGACCCGGACATCCGGGCGGTCCTCGAGGCCCTGGGCCGTATGGAGGAGCTGGTCGGCGGCCCCGAGAAGGACGGCGTGCCGCGCAAGGACATCCTTCTCAACGAGTGCATGGAACAGGCGGCCCGCGGCCTGGCGCAAACCTGGGGCGGCAAGTTAACGCAGCTGATCGTCTGCCTGATCGAGCAGCCCGATTATCGTCTAGCGGGCTCCGAGGAAGCGCTGCGCCAGCTGTCCACAACGATCGACAAGGTACTGGAGCATCACGAAAGCCTGTGCCGGGAGCTGGCCGATCGCGCCAACGAGGCCCACGCTCGCATCCACGCCTTGCTCGACACGCTGCGGGCCAATCCCGGCGGTGGGCGTCGCAATGCGCCGGTCATCACCGACCTTGTGGAAGTGTTGAAACTGTTCCCGAAGTGGCGCTATCAGAGCCTGGTGCTCCGACACGTGACGACCATCTACGTCAGCCTGCGGGGTCAGCTGTCCGACCAGGTGCGCGAGGTCAACTTCTGCCGACAGCGCCTGGGCGAGCTGGTTCGCGCGTTCGAATCGCCGGAGGGCGGCGGCCGGTCCTCCGACCCGGCGCCCGGCATGTGCCTGCTGCCGTCCGGCTGTCGCACGGTCAACGAGGCCATCCAGCGTCTCCTCGACGGTTTGACGCCGGCGGACATCCGCGACCTGGACGAGAAGATCCAGGGCATGGTCGAGCAGCAATTCACCTCGCTGGTCCACATTTGCCTGGCGTCGGGGAACTTGATCGAGGCACTGGAAGGCGTCATGCAGCAAACCGCCGAGGCGTATGCCGGCGCCCGGCTCGTCGGTACCAACGTGGTCGAGATGTTCCTGAACCAGCATCCCGACGAGAGCAACGCCCTGCACGACATCGAAAACGGCTTCGCCGACACAATCCCCGAACTGGCCGGCGCCGCGGCCGCACGCGAAGCGGAAGTCCGCATCCTGGCTTTGCCGCCCGGCCCGCTGGCCGAGCAATTCCGCACCCTCGTGCAAAAAGCCCTGCCCGAGACAGAGCTGACCATCACCGACAGTGCCGACGACATCGTCTTCTATCGCGAACTGCCACACCTGGCGCTGGCCGAACTAAAGGTACTCGGCGGCGCCGGCCAGGAAGCCTATCGCCAAATGTCAAGCAGCGAAGCCTTCCCGCCGCACGCACGCACCGATATCACCGATTGGCAAGAGCCCCGGTGACGGTTGCTAGTACGAATGGTGATTGCGGTCTCCGAGTTCTCCGTCGCGCGTCTCGGAGGTTGGTATCTTGGCGCAAGGCAACGTCATTGATTGCAGTCAGGTACCGGTTTTTAGAGGAGCCGGGACCAAAGTGGCCCGGCCGAATGTTGACATCAAGATTGACAGGCAGACGGGTTTGGTGAAACCCGACAGATCGGGCTTGTCCGTGCACGTCGATCGCCAGAAACTGATTGATGGCTTTGGCACGGCTCCCCGCATCAAGAGCATTCCCGACGAGCTTCACATCGTTCAGCAAGGAAAAGACCCCGGACACTACGCTATTAGTCCCAAAGAAGCCATGACGCCCGAACATTTTCAAGAATTGCTCGATCAGGTGGAGTTTGAACCGTGATCATCCCACTCCAAAATTACGCGGAATACCCACGGCTTGTGTTTGTACACGATGTCCATGAACGAGATATCGCGCCCCACGGTTACCGAGGTGATGTTGTCGTCGAGTTTGCCACCGGTGAGATCTTCCCTGTCTACTTCTACGAGCCGGATGCGGTTCGCGAAGAACTCGCTTCTAATGTCAAATGGGGATTTGCTCGTTTTTTAGCGGAACCTGGTCTGATCATCATTCCGGAGATCTCGGTTGCCAACATGAAATCTTCTGTGTCCGCGCTCATTGAAACGGGCTATTTCACGCATCTGAGGCCGGGTTGCGTGAAGGTCGGCACCTGAATCCGCCGCCTTCTCCGCGATCCCGGGGCCTGAAGCAAGAGGGGAATGCGAGATTGAACGGGGAATCCCTTGTCTCGCCGAGCTGGGAAGAAGACCGAACATTGAGCGCCCAAGAATCGCAAGAGCCTCGCGATAGCAACTATGGATTACCAGGTCGATCTTACTACGTTCCGTGGCCCGCTTGACCTCTTGCTCTATCTCGTCAAGCGCGAAGAGGTGGACGTCTGCGACATCCCCGTGGCGCAGGTGACGGAGCAGTTCCTTACCTATCTTCGCATGATCGAAAGCATCGATGTGGAATGGGCCGGCGAGTTCCTCGTCATGGCGGCGACGCTCATGGAAATCAAGAGCCGCATGCTGCTGCCGCGCGGCGAGATGGAAGGCGAGGAAGAGGCCGATCCGCGGCTCGATCTGGTGCGCCAGCTCATCGAGTACAAGAAGTTCAAGGACGCCGCAGCGGTGCTGGAATCCCAGGCCGAACTGCAACTGTGCCGCTTGCCGCGCCAGCCGGCCGCGGCCGCCGTCGGCCCCGATCCAAAGCAGCAGCCATTGCAGGCGGTGGAGCTGTGGGACCTGGTCAGCGCGTTTGGCCGCCTGATGCGCGAGACGCTGGCGCTGCAACCGAAGCAAATCATCATGGACGAGACGCCGATTCAGGTCTACATGGACCAGATCGTGCGACGCATGGAACACGAAGCTCGGCTGCCGTTCGCGGACATCTTCACACCCCCGCATACGCGCGGTCGACTCCTGGGGCTGTTCCTGGCGATCCTGGAGCTCATCAAGGGACGCAAGATCGTGGTGGAGCAGCCGGAACCCTTTGCACCGATCTGGGTCTGCCCCGCGCCGCCTGTCGAGGATCCGTCAACCGTCGGTCACGTCCTGGAGCAGGGCAACGGCGACAATCTCGGAACGCACCAGTAGCACGCGCTTGCGATTGCGGGCAATCCCCGCTTGGCGCGAGGTAGCAACATAGAGATCGCGCGTCGTGTCCGAGTCGCGCAGGTCGTGGAAATCCGCATGGCGCAGCTCGAAGAATTGATCGTCCACGCGCTGCAGCTTGCCCAGGCAAACGAAGGGACTGCGCAGGTCCACGACGACCACCTGGCCGATCATGTCGTCAAGCACCGCAGGCCCTCCGGTCTGTCATTGGCCTTTCGGCTGGAGCTTTGTCATGGGGACGCGGAGGAAGAACACGCCGGGGCCGCCGGTTTGCTTGGGGTCGACGTCGTAGAAAACGATGCCCAAGGTGTCCCGGTCGAGCGAGACGGCCCGGGGACAGGCCCGGCCGCCGATTGGTCGCCCCGGGTTGTAGTACTCCACGGCCCGGTCGAAATCCCAGCTCTTGCCGTCGTCGTGGGAAACCACCAGGCGCCAGCGGTCGCCGCCCACGCCCGTCCCCAACACCTCGCTGGCAACCAGCCAGCCGTTGCTCAGCGTTGCCAGATCGAAACGCCAACCGTTGTCGCCGATCTTGGGGAACGGTGCGACCTTGTCCCAGCTCTTGCCCTCGTCGGTGGAGCGCACCCCGCTGCCACTGACGTACGTGCCCTTTGGAGTGCGGACCACGGGCACCAGACCGTGGGTGCGGCCGTCTCCGAAGGGAGTCGCTTTCTCGGTCTTCGGGTCATAAACCACCGTCTTGTCGCTGAGGGAAAAGAGCCATTCGCTCGGGCGGCGCTCCACGAATGGGTGCCGAATGATGCTCTCCGCGTCGGGATTCTTGGGCAGACTCTTCGCCTCGCTCCAGGTCTTGCCTTCATCGCTGCTGACGGCGAACTGGACAAAGCGGGACTTCGCATCCTTGTCGTTCTTGTACCAGGTGTTCCAGGCATGGACGATGCGGCCGTCACGCAGTGTCGTCAGCGATCCGGGGTAGAGGGAGAGCTTCTCGGTGGGCGGGACGGCGACCGGCTCGCTCCACGTCTTTCCGCCGTCGGCGGAGCGGCTCAATCGCAGGTCCTTGAAGTCGGACTTGCTGTAGACGACCACGATCGCGCCGCTCTTGGCGACGCAGACTGCCGGGTGAATGTGTCCGCTCACGTCGCCGGCAATCCGCACCGGCGTTGGTTCCGCGGCCACAGCCGGCACGTCATGTATCAGGAGCAAGAGCCCCACGGTGAGTAGGACACCCATCCCTATCGACGACGCTTTCATGACTTGCTTCCCTTCACTCTGGCTCGACACGGTTCTTGCGGGGCGATTCGCCGATCACCGCATCCAGCGCTGGTGGCGGATCGACGCCGTGGCGCAGAGCGACCTCGCAGCTGGAACGGATGTGTTCGATCATCGCCTTGCGCGCTGCCGCACCGTCGCCGGCTTTCAGTGCCGCGATGATTTCCAGGTGTTGCCGATAGGCCAGCGCCAGCATCTCGTTGTAGCTGGCGGTCCGCTCGCGCACCAGCTGCACCAGGTCGTGGAACTTCTCGATCTCCTTCGCCAGGATGGGATTGCCGGCGCGGGACGCCACGAGTCGGTGCAACTCCACGTCGAACCTGTGGCACGCGGTGCGGTAGTTCGGTTGAGCGGCATCCTCGGCGGCCGTCGCGAGGCGGTCAAGGCTGGTGAAGTCGGCGGCGGTCAGGTGGCCGCAGGCAAGCTCGGTGGCCATCCCTTCCAGCGCTTCGCGCACCTGGTAGATGTGACCGAGTTGCTCCGCACCCAGCCGGCGCACCACCGCACTGCGGTTGGGAGAGATTTCGACCAGGCCATCGGCGGCCAACTTGCGCAACGCCTCGCGGATCGGCGTGCGGCTGACTTTTAGCTGCGCCGCCAGGATGGTCTCGCGCAGGATGCGACCCGGCGGCAGGCGCCCCGCCAGGATTTCGTTGACGAGATGCTTGTAGACCTGATGATAGAGTTGGCTAACTTCAATCATCACAAGACCTTGTGGGGCCGGCTTTCAGCCGGCCAGACCCGAAGGCCGGCTGAACGCCGGCCCCACATCCTACCAAGATTGGGAACCATCGTCGCGGCGAATCCGTCGAACGAGGACAAGGAGAGATGCCATTGACCGTTTCCGATCGCAGCTTTCGTGAGCCGCCGGTGCTTGCCGTCGTCATCCCCGCGCTGAACGAGGAGGCGTCGCTGCCGTTGGTCCTGGCCGACATCCCGCGCGGCCTGGTTCAGTCGGTCGTTGTCGTGGACAACGGCTCGCACGACCGGACCGCCGAGGTGGCGCGTCTGGGCGGGGCGCATGTCGTCGCCGAACCGCAGCGCGGCTACGGCGCCGCCTGCCTGCGCGGCCTGGCGGAGTTGACGCGTCGTCCCGAAGGGCCGCCGGACGTCGTCGTCTTCCTCGACGCCGACTATAGCGATCATGCCGACGAAATGCCGAGCATCGTCCAGCCGATCCTCGAAGGCCGGCGGGACATGGTGCTTGGCTCGCGCTTGCTCGGGCAGCGCGAACGCGGTGCGATGCCGCCGCAAAGTGTGTGGGGCAATCGCCTGGCCTGCTTCCTCATGCGGATTTTCTTCGGCGCTCACTACACCGACCTGGGGCCGTTCCGCGCCATCCGCTGGGACTGCCTGGAACGCCTTGGCATGGTCGATCGCAACTTCGGCTGGACGGTCGAGATGCAGATCAAGGCGGCACGGCAGGGGCTGCGCGTCGGCGAGGTGCCGGTGTCGTATCGCCGACGCATCGGGGCCAGCAAGATCAGCGGCACCGTTCGCGGCACCATCAAGGCCGGCTCGAAGATCCTCTACTTGATCGCTCGCTATGGCCTGGCGCCGGCGCGGCCGACGGGGAGCCCTGCCCTGGCGCCAGCCCAGAACCAGAACTCGTGAGCACGATGAGCGTCGGTCCGTCGCGTTCGACCGCGCTGCTGCTCGGCATCGGCGGTGCGTCGCTCTTGCTTTACGGCGTCGTGCTGGCGTTGAGCTTCCGCTTCGATGCCGACACGCAGGGCGGCCCGATCCCCGCAGTCGTGGCGCTTTTCGGCCTGGCGACACTCGGCTGGTTGGCGGCCCAGGCGTGCGTGTGGAAGGACCGGCGCGAGGACCGAGGGACGCTGTGGATCGTTCTTGGCTTTTCGGCAGCGTATCGGCTGGTGCTGCTGCCGTCGCAACCGATCCTGGAGATCGACTTCTATCGTTACCTCTGGGATGGGCGCGTGGCGGCGCAGGGTTTCAGCCCGTATCGCTACAGCCCGTTCCAGGTGAAGGACGTCGCCAACGAGGAGCCGCCTTCCACCGACCTGGTCGTCCTGTACAAGCTGAGCCAGCAGTCGGATTCGGTCTGGACGATCCTGAAACGCGTCCACCATGCCGGCGTGCCGACGGTGTATCCGCCCGCCTCGCAGCTGGTGTTCGCGGCCGCGGCCCTGGCAACGCCCGCATCAGCGCCCGTGTGGTGGCACATCCTGGTGCTCAAGGCGCTGCTGGTCGGCTTCGACCTGGCAACGCTGGGTGTCCTGGTGGCCTTGCTGCGACGGTTTCAGCTGCCGGCGACGTGGTGCCTGGCTTACGGCTGGTGTCCGCTGGTGATGAAGGAGATCGCCAACTCGGGGCACCTCGATTCGATCGCGGTGTTCCTGACGACGCTCGCCGTGTTCTGGCTGGTGAAAGCAGGACAAAGCGCATCGCCGATGCGCTGGACTGTTGCGGGGCTCGCGACGCTGGGCCTGGCGGTGCTGGCGAAGAGTTATCCGGTCGTCCTGCTGCCGGTGGTGGCAGCCTACCTGGCGGGACGCTGGCGCTGGCGCGGCGTGGCGGCGTTGGCCATCGTGCCAGTGGTAGTGCTGGCTGGATACGCACCGTTCCTGGGCGGCGCCGAGGAACAAGCTGAGGAAGTGAAGGTTCACCATCCCGGCACGGGGTTGAGCACCTTCCTGACGGAGTGGGAGAGCAATGACTTCCTCTTCCGTCTGACGTATCAGAACCTGCGGTCGCCACGGCAGGACCGGCCTGGTGCCTGGTGGGTGGTGGTTCCGAAGCGCTGGCGTGAGGGATGGAACGACGCGCTGCCGGACGTGACGGCGCTGAACGCGAAGACCGATGCGGCCTTCGTCCTGACCCAGGGGCTGATGGGCTTGGTCCTTCTGGGGTTCTGCACCGTCCTGGCGTGGCGGACGATTCGCGAGCCGGAGCCGGAATCGCTGGTGCGCAGCGCGTTCCTGTCAATGGCGGTGGGCTGGCTGCTGAGCAGTGCGCAGAACCCGTGGTACCTCCTCTGGTCGCTGCCGCTGATGGTTTTCGCCCGGCAGCGCAGCTGGTTCTTGCTGCCGGGCCTGGCATGGCTGTACTACCTGGGCTTCTGGCTGACCGATTCGTGGCAGGAACTCGAGCGGAACCTGGTCTGGCTGGAATACGTGCCGTTCTTCGTGGCGATGGCGGTGGAATCGTGGTGGCTGCGGGGGCAACCGATGCCTTGGAAGCGGGTCCTGAGAGTGGCCGGTGCGGTTGCCATCACCTTGGCGGTGGGCCTGGCGGTGCTGCATGCAACGCGGCCACGCGTCAAGAATGCCGCCGCGGGGCGCAAGGAGCTGGCGCTTTCCGATCCGTCCAAGCCGGTGCTCGATCACGGAACATTTGATGCGCTGTTGAAGAAGTACGTCGACGCCGAGGGCATGGTCGCCTACCGTGCCTGGAAGGCCAACGCGGACGATGTGAAGGCCCTGGACGATTACCTGGCCCGGCTTGGCGCCGTCGACCTGGACTTGCCTGCGCCCAGGGAAGCGCGGCTGGCCTTCTGGATCAATGCCTACAACGCGCTGACGCTCAAGGGCATCTTGCAGGTCTACCCGACAAAGAGCATCCGCGACCACACGCCCCTGGTCGGTGGCTACAACATCTGGAAAGACCTGCTCCAGGAGATCGACGGCCGAAACTACTCGCTGGACGACATCGAGCACCAGGTGCTGCGCAAGATGGACGAGCCGCGCATCCACTTTACGCTGGTCTGTGCGTCGAAGGGCTGTCCGCCGCTGCGGCCCGAGGCCTACACGGCAGGGCGGATGGAAGAGCAACTGCGCGACAACGCCCGCCGCTTCTTCGCGCGGCCGACGAACTTCCGCGCCGACGAGGCCGATCGCTCCGTCGCCATCACCGAACTCCTGTCGCCCTCGCCCTGGTTCGGCGGCGATTTCGCGAAGACGTCGCCCGAGGTCGTGCGTGCTTTGCGGACTTACTTTCCGCAGCCCGAGAAGCTCGGCTGGCTCGACGCACCGGACCTCATCGTGGATTTTCTGCCTTATGACTGGAGCCTGAACGACCAGGCAATCAATTGAGGAGCGCAGGATGCTTACCCCAGTCGGTAACGCGTCGGACGAAGCGGCAATTCTGACGCTCAAACATTCGTGCGAATGATCGCGAGCATTGCTTATATGTCTTGCATTACGGACGCGTTCAACCCTAAGATTCAGCGAGTCAACTACCCTTTCCCCACATGTTTCCGGAGGAAGTTTCCATGTTTCGCTATGTCTGGCGCCTGTGTCTCCTCGTTGGCCTGTTGCTGGCGCTGACCCCGCAGCTGGTCGAAGCGCAGAGCAAGAAGGAACGCAGTGAGAACATCTCGGTCGGCACGGCCAAGGCTGCGGGGTTCAAGCACTGGAAGGCCGAGAAGGCCGAAAAGCCCGAGCAGAAGTGGTCGCTGGGCAAGCCCAAGGAGCTGGAGAAGTTCGACGACGCCATCTTGACCATCACGGAAGTGAAGGGGACGAAGGACGAGATCTTCTCGACCCTCAAGAAGGAATTCGACGAAAAGGCCATCAACCGGACGGACAAGCTCAAGGCTGGCCCGATGATGGGCGAGACGCTGTTCCTTTCCGGTACTTACACGAAGGGCGCCAAGCCGCAGGAACGCTATCGCATGTATGCGGTGTTCCTCGACGGCAAGGACGCCAAGATCCTGGTGAAGCTCATCGGCCCCGGCCAGGTCGTCGGCCTGCACCAGCCCGACCTCGACATGTTCCTGAAGGAACTGAAGGACGCGAAGTAAGGCATCCTGATTGCTGACGCACACGAGCGAAAGACGTCCGTCCCTGATACCATCGGGCGGACGTTTTTCGCTTTCTGTGTTTCCAGAGGGAGCATGGCGATGTGGGACACGCGTTTCACGCGGCTGGTGGGTTGTTCGGTGCCGTTGCAGCAAGCCGGCATGGGCGGCGTGACGACAGTCGAGTTGGCCGCGGCAGTCTCCAACGCGGGCGGGCTTGGCATGATCGCGACCGTGCGCGTTCCACCGGCGTTTCTGGCTTCGATGCTTGACGACGTGGGCTCGCGAACTCGCGGTCCATTCGGCGTCAACTTCCTGATGCCGTTCCTGAATCGCGACTCCCTCGACATCGCCGCCAGCAAGGCACGCGTCGTCGAGTTCTTCTATGGCGATCCCGATGCGAAGTTGGTGCAGATCGTCCACCAGGCCGGCGCCTTGGCGTGCTGGCAAGTCGGTTCCGTGACGGAAGCGCGGCAGGCGGTTGACGCGGGCTGCGATTTTGTCATCGCGCAGGGCACCGAGGCCGGAGGACATGTCCGCGGACGGATTGGCCTGCTGGCGCTGCTGGACCAGGTGCTCGACGCCGTGAAGGTGCCCGTCGTGGCGGCGGGAGGCATCGGCAGCGCTCGTGCGATGGCGGCCGCGTTGGCAGCGGGCGCCGATGGTGTACGGATCGGCACTCGTTTCGTCGCCAGTGCGGAGTCCGCGGCCCATGCCATGTACAAACAAGCGCTCATCGGCGCTGAGGCGGCCGATACGGTGCTCACCAAGGCGTATTCCGTCTTCTGGCCCCACGCTCCCCATCGCGTGTTACGCTCCTGCGTTCAGGAAGCAGAAGCGCTTACCGGCGAGGAAGCGGGCGAGTCGGTACTGGCGGGTGTTGCGTGGAAGATTCCGCGCTTCGCGACACCGGCGCCGACGACCGCTGCCACAGGCAAGATCGAGGCGATGGCGATGTACGCCGGCGAATCGGTCAGCCAGGTGCGGTGCGTGCAGCCGGCGGCGGAGATCGTGCGCGAGTTGGCCGACGGCGCTGCACAGTTGCTGCAGCAAGGCGCCATGCGCTCGCGTGTGTGAACGCCCGATCAGACGAATTCCCGCGATTTCGGAAAATTGTGCATTAACATTTTGCGTCCGCGGGCACTATGTATGGGAGGCCTTCGCTGCCATCGGGGCCTCGGCGAGACGAAATGAGGGATCGCTGCCAACGAATTCCTGTCTCGCTGTTTCTATTTCTTGTGAGAGAAGGAAATATCCTTCTCCGGTACACGAATAGTGGGGAAGGGGAATTTTTTGCTTTGCACGCAGCGCGGATTTGAGTAACCTGATCTTCCACAGCACCCGATCGTGGCCATTTCTGGCCCCGCAGATTCTCCCGCGCAAGTTCCCAATCGCTGCACCGTTTCTCCCGACAAAGATTTCCGTTCGTTTTGGTGCTCTCTCTCGTCTTGTAATAGACGGTCCCACGCTCAACCGAGCCCTCTAAAGGAGCTTCGTGCAATGGGCAGCCATAAGCTCAAATTCCTGGTTCTGGGTTTGCTGTTCGCGGGCGGCGCGCTCTCATTGGCCAGAGCAGCCGAACCCGAGCCGAAGCAGGAGGAGAAGGCGGCTGCCAAAGCGGAACCGGCCCTGCCCGCGCCGGAGAAGCCGGAGCTCGTGGGCCCGGTGATCGAGCGGCCTGAAGGTTTTGCGCCCGCGGAGACCCTGATCGACGCGCCCGCGATGTCGTCCCGCATCGATCAACTGATCCAGTCGCAGTGGAAGGCTAAGGGCGTCACGCCGGCCGAGGCCGCGGACGACGCGGAGTTCTTCCGCCGCCTGTCGCTGCACATCAACGGCCGGATCCCGACCATCACGCAGCTGAAGGACTTCCTCGACGATACCCGCGCCGACAAGAAACGGATCTGGACTGAAGAGTTGATGCACGGTCGCGACAATGCCGACCTGTACGTCAACCACCTGTCCACCTTCTGGCGGCAGCTGTTCTTCTCGCAGACCAACAACCAGATGCAGGCCCAGTACGCCGGCATGCAGCTGGACCCGTGGTTCCGCAACCACGTCAAGAACAACACCGGCTACGACAAGGTCGTGCGCGAGCTGCTTACCGGCCAGCAGTACCAGCAGTTCGCCCAGGCCAACGAAAACAAGGCCGAGACCATTGCCGGCAACACGGCCCGCCTGTTCCTCGGCGTCAAGCTCGAGTGCGCCCAGTGCCACGACGACAAGTCGGGTGGCAACTGGACCCGCATGCAGTTCTGGGAATACGCCGCCTTTTTCAACCGTAATGGCGGCACTCCCCCGACCATCCCGATCCCGGACAAGAAGACGGTCGCACAGGCTCGTTTCCTGGACGGCACCAGCCCCCAGTGGCGCGGCGGGGCCAACTCCCAGACGGTGCTGGCCGACTGGATGACCAGCGGTACCAATCCGTTCTTCGCCAAGGCCGTGGTCAATCGGATGTGGCACTACTTCATGGGCGTCGGCCTCGTGGATCCCGTCGACGCCGCCAGCGAAGAGAACGTGCCCAGCCATCCGGAACTGCTCGACGAACTGGCTCGTCAGTTCGCCGCTCACAACTTCGACCTCAAGTACCTGGTCCGGGCCATCACCGGCACGCAGGCTTATCAGCTGACCAGCGCCCGCAGCCACGAAAGCCAGGACGACCCGCGCCAGTTCGCTCGCTTCAACGTCCAGGGCATGACCCCCGAGCAGCTGTTCGACAGCATCTCGGAGGCGACGGGCTTCCGCGACAACAACCCGATTCCGAACCGCTTCAACATGTTCGGCCAACCGAATACGCCGCGCGGCGAATTCATCGCCAAGTTCTCCAACCCGCACGACAAGCGGACCGAAACCAAGACCTCCATCCTGCAGGCCCTCTTCCTCATGAACGGCAAGCAGATGGGCGACTGGACCAGCCTCGAGAAGAGCAAGACGCTGGAAACCGTCGCCAACGCCGCCGCGAGCATCTCGACCTCGCGCCGCATCGAGGAGCTGTTCATCGTCACGCTGTCCCGCAAGCCGCGTCCGGCCGAGCTGGAACGGCTTGTCAAGTATGTCGACGCGGGCGGCCCCGCCAAAGACCCGAAGAAGGCCCTGGCCGACGTCTTCTGGGCGCTGCTGAACTCCGGCGAGTTCATGCTGAATCATTAACCGGCGTGTTTGTAGCCGCAGGCTTCAGCCTGCGGAGTCTCCGCAGGCTGAAGCCTGCGGCTACAAGAAACACTAACGCACCTGTGGGCCACTGGCCAACAGCCTTACCAGGAGTGAGCACTTATGTTCGGATTCTCTCGTCGTTCGGAAGGTCTGAGCCGTCGCGACTGGCTGAAGCTCTCCGCCCTGGGCGTGTGCAGCGCTTCGGTCTCCGGCTGGCTTCCCGCCCTGGCCAACGAGACCGCTCAGAACTCCCAGCGCCGTAAGTCATGCATCCTCCTGTGGATGAACGGCGGCGCCAGCCAGCTCGACACCTTCGATCCCAAGCCGGGCACCCCCAACGGCGGCCCCGTCAAGGTGATCGATACCAACGTCGAAGGCATCCAGATCGCCGAGCACTTCCCGAAGCTCGCCAAGTTCATGGACAAGATGGCGATCATCCGCTCCATGAACACCGGCCCCGGCCAGAACGCCGATCACGGCCAGGAAACCTTCCAGGTCCACACCGGCTACCAGCCGCGCGGCGCCATCCAGTATCCGTCGCTCGGCTCACTGGTCGCCAAGGAAATCGGTACCGACGAGTCCGCTCTGCCGAACTACGTGAACATCGCTCCGTTCCGCCAGTTCAATGCGGACGCTGCCGGCGCTGGCTTCCTCGGACCCAAGTACGCTCCGCTGATGGTCGCCGAGACCAACTACTACCAGCAGCAGAACGCCAACGACTACGACAAGATGCTGAAGGTGCAGGACTTAGCTCCCTTCACCGACCTGGTCAAGGAGCGTTTCGACGCTCGCATCGGCCTGCTCCAGGACCTGGAGAAGGACTTCGTCACGTCGCGTCCGGGCGTCGCGGCCAAGAGCCATGCGACCGCCTACGAGCGTGCCGTCAAGCTGATGCAGACCGCCGCCGCCAAGGCGTTCAACCTGGAAGAGGAAGACGCCAAGAACCGCGACCGCTATGGCCGCACGCTGTTCGGCCAGGGCTGCTTGCTGGCTCGCCGCCTGGTGGAGCAGCACGTGCCGTTCATCGAAGTGACGCTGGGCCAGTTCGGCGGCAACCAGCTCGGTTGGGACACGCACCAGAACAACTTTGAAGCCGTCAAGCGCCTCAGCGGCGAGCTGGACCTGGCCTGGTCGAGCCTGATGGAAGACCTGAAGGAACGCGGCCTACTTGACTCGACCTTGATCGTTTGGGCCAGTGAGTTCGGCCGCACGCCGAAGATCACCCCCAACAGCAATGGCCGCGAGCACTGGGCCAGCGGTTGGAGCACGGTGCTGGCCGGCGGCGGCATCAAGGGCGGCCAGGTCATCGGCAACACCGGCAAGGACGGCATGAAGATCGAAGAACGGCCCGTTACAGCGCCCGACTTCATCGCCACCGTCGTCAAGGCATTGGGCATCGACCCCAAGAAGCAGAACATGTCGAACGTGGACCGCCCGATCCGGATCGCCGATCCGAAGGCGGACCCGATCAACGAACTGATCGCGTAATCCCCCGCCGCAAGCGGCTTCGCGGTCCCGCGAAGCCGCTTGCGGCGTTTCCTATCTCCGCCCCCCACGCCGACCGCCTCCCGCTGGCGCTCCCCGAAACCCACCCGGGTTCCCATTAAATCCGCCCGGTCCGCCGACGCGCTGCTCCGGTCGCTCGGCACGTGGCGGCTCGGGAGCATGGCCCGTCGACGCACGAAAGTTCTGGTGGTTCGCCTCACCGTCTCGGCGTGCGGCCCAGTCCTTGTCGTACTGCTGCAGGTTCTTCTGCATTTCCGGACGCATGTTCTCCGGCGCATTCTTGGGATCGTAATGCTGCCAGCCCTTGGCCGTGTTCTGTTCCCAGCCGTTGTTGGTGCGTCGGACGACGTTGCCGTCGTGCGTGGCCATCACGTTGTTGAAGCCGCGCTGCTGATTGGTGATGTTCGTCGTCTTGCTCGGCGCGAACGTGTTGTTCTGGTTCACGTGCACGTTGTTGCCCCAGCGGTTGTAGGCGTTGAAGTTGCCGAAGTTGACGTTGTTGATGTGGGTATTCGAGTAACGTCCGCCGTAACCGCCGCGCCAGCCATCGTGCCACGCGTTACCGCCCCACCCCGCGTGCCAACCGACGGGGCCCCACCACGGCCGGCCGACCGCGCTGCCAAAGCCGCAACCCCAGCCAGCCGCCGTCCAGCTGAACCGTGCGCCAAAGCCGTAGGTCCACGGCCGCCCAAACCAGTAGGCGCCAACCCACGGCGCAAAGTTGTAGCCGGTGCCGTAGACCACCACGTTTTGCGGCGACACACAGGTGCCGAAATAGCCCGGCGTGTAGCCGACGTACACGACTTCCGGCGTCGAGTCGTACACGACCACCTGGGTCGCATAATAGATTGGCGAGCTGGGCGGAATCGTGTAGATCGCGGCGGGGACCGATGTCGCCACCGTCCACGGTCCCGTCGGTGACGTGGCGGTGAACCAAACACCGTTTTCGACCGCGAAGAACTGCTGCGGCGTTACTTCGATGATCGGCGTCGGCGCATTGACCGCATAGCGCAACTTGGTGCCGTCCACGGGCTGGAACTGCGGCTTGCCGTCATAGAGTGGCGTGAACTGGGCTTCCTTGCGGCTGATAGCGGCGGTTTGTGGCACGGAATTGGCGATCAGCGATTCCTGGGCCTGCGGCGTGCCGGAGACAGAGGTCAACACGTCGCCGCGGGGATGCTGCTCGGGGATCTTGGCGAAATCGGCCGGCAGCTTGTCGGCCGGCGCAAACTCCCACGGGCCCTTCAGCGACTTCGCACGAAACCAGCGGCCCGACACCAGGACGTAGTAGTTGCCGCTGAGGGTATCGAGCAGCAGCTGATCGGACGAATTGCTCACCCAGAGCAGCTTGGTACCGTCGATCGGCGACAGGTTTGGCGTGCCGCGCACTTCAATCAGTTCGGCCGGCACGGTACTGACGTGGATGACGGGGATCGTGCCGCTGGCGAACTCGTCGGCCACGTCGTCGGCGAGGTGGTCCATCAGATCGACTTGCGGATTGTCGGTGAAGGTCTTGAGCACCGGCGCCAGCGTTGCGGGCGGGTTCACCGCCACGGTCCAGGTGCCGTCAATGGCCGTCGCGGTCATCCAGCGGTCCATCATGTGCAGGTAATACTTCCCGTTGGCCTGGTCGAGCAGAATCAACGACCGTGTGTTGATAATCCGCAACAGGGTGCTGCCCTCGACCTGCCGTAACGCCGGCTTGCCGTCGATGAGGACAAGGATCGCCGGCTTGGTGCTGACGATGATCTGCGGCGGCTCGTTCTTGACCGGCTGCGTGGGCGTCTTGTTCTCGGCGCGCGTGACGGCGAGGTTCGCCTCCAGCCGATCCAGGCTGACCACGCGAGTGCCCTGGGGCCCCTGCTTGCGGAAGAGATCCAGGTACACGTTGTTCTTGTCGGCCGCGGCCGGGAAGTTGGCCTTGGTGACCTTGAAATCATCCAGAGTCACCAGGCGATGCTCCTTGTCCACGTCAGTGCGTGCACTGGCCCAGATGACGCCGAAGGTGGGATCGGCCGCCGCCTTGTCCAGCACCGACACAGCAGCGCGCAGCTCGATCTTGTTCGCTTCCCACTTCTCGACCTGCGGCTGGTACACGGTGACCGTGACGCCGTCGTTGGTGATCTTGCGCGGCCAGCCGATGTCGGTTGTCTGGGCCGCCGTCGTCGGCGTCGGACTCTGCGAGCGCGTGCTGGACGGCTCGCTCAGCGCGATGCCCGCGAGCAAGAGGGGAACGAACAGCCAGCGGAGGACTGTACTCATGGTGAATTCCGTTCGCAGAAGAGAGAAGCAAGGGACCATCCGATTATAACGGGTGCCAGCGCTGACCCCAAGTACCTGGCGAACCGGGAGCGTGAGTGAGCGACCGGAGTACCTCACGCCTCGAAACGCTTCCCGAACTCCAGTCGCTCACGCTCCCGGCTCGCCACAAGAGATTTCAAGCCCTTGAAGAACTCCAGTCGCTGACCGTTGAAGAACTCCAGTCGCTCACGCTCCTGGCTCGCCAAGGAGGAAGGGGCGGTGAAGGTTCGGTGCGAGGTATGCGTTTCTCCTTGACCCCACCTGGCACGCATCTATACTGACCCTGTTCCATCCCTCGACCAAAACGGTCGAGGATTCTTTTTGTCGGACTTTGTGAAAAAAGGCACAAAGTCGGACGGCGAGGGGCGTTGATGGACTTCGACCTGGCCACCTACTATCCGATCTTTATCTACTTGCTGTTCATCCTGGCGTTTGCCGGGGGGGCGATGGTGGCAGCGCACATCATCGGTCCGCATCGGCGGACAGCGGTCAAGTTGATGCCTTACGAGTCCGGCATGGACCCGATCGGCGACGCTCGGCATCGCTTCGACGTCAAGTTCTACCTCACCGCGATCCTGTTCCTGGTCTTCGACGTCGAACTTCTGTTCCTCTACCCCTGGGCGGTGGTCGCGTACCGGCAAGAGCCGCTGTTGCCGGCGGAGTTGCGTCGCATTGTCTTCTGGGAAATCCTCGCCTTCGTGATTTCGCTGTTTGTCGCCTACATCTACGCCTGGCGCAAGGGGGTATTCCGATGGCGCTAGCGCTGCCCGACGTCATGATCGCCCCGCTGGACAAGCTGGCGAACTGGGTGCGGGCCAACAGCTTGTGGCCGATGCCGTTCGCCACCGCCTGCTGCGGCATCGAACTGATGGCGACGGGTGCATCGCGTTACGACATTGCCCGCTTCGGCGCCGAGGCGATGCGTTTCAGCCCCCGACAGTGCGACCTGATGATTGTCGCGGGCCGGGTAGTGATGAAGATGCTGCCGGTGCTGCAGCGCATCTGGCTGCAAATGCCCGAGCCAAAGTGGTGCATCTCGATGGGCGCGTGTGCCAGTTCCGGCGGCGTGTTCGACACCTATGCGGTGGTGCAAGGCATCGACCGGTTCATTCCGGTGGACGTGTACATCCCCGGCTGCCCGCCTCGGCCGGAGCAACTGCTGCAATCGGTCATCGATTTGCAGGACAAGATCAAGAAGACCGGCACGCTGACCGGCAGTGAATTCTTGACGCGCACCGCCCACGAAGGCCCGGCCGTGCTCGAGCCGACGCTGATGCCCTCCGAGACAATCGTCGCTCCGGGCAACTACACCAGCGCCGTGCGCCTCTGGGAGAAGTGAGCCGATGCCGTCTTACGAAGACACTCTGAAGCAGCGTCTCGGCCCCGATGTTTTCGCGACGCAGCAGTTCCGCGACAACCATCGGCTCATCGTGAAATCGGGCCAGTTGCACGCGGTGCTAGAAGTCCTGAAGCACGGCTGCGGCTTCGACATGCTGATCGACGTGACGGCCGTCGATTACCTGCACTATCCCGACGCCCGCGACCGCTTCGGCGTGATCTACTGCCTGCTGAACACGACAAGCGGCGAGCGCACGATCGTCAAGACGTACCTGAACGAGCCGGAACTGACGCTGCCGACGGCGTTTCACCTGTGGAAGGGCGCCGACTGGATGGAGCGCGAAGTCTACGACATGTACGGCATCGTCTTCGAAGGCCATCCGGACCTGCGTCGCATCCTGTTGCCGGAGGAGTTCACGTCGTTCCCATTGCGCAAGGACTACCCGGCGCATGGGCGCGGGGAACGGCATAACTTTCCGGTGATTACCCGCGCCGAGAGCTGAAAATGACGAATGACGAAGCCCGAATGACGAATCAATGCCCAATTCCCAATGACCCAAGGGCAAGACACGCCGCACTCACCATTGGGGTTTCGTCATTGGTCATTGATTCGTCATTCGGGCTTCGTCATTCGTCATTCCTCAGGAGGGCACTGTGCCGTTAGAAGCCGCCACGCTCGAGCCGCGCGAAGGCACCGAGCAGGATTATCTCTGGACGCTGAACTTTGGCCCGCAGCATCCGGCCACGCACACGACGCTGCGCTTGATCCTGACGCTGGACGGCGAAACCATCGTCAAGGCGGTTCCGGACATTGGTTACCTGCACAGCGGCTTCGAGAAGCTCGGCGAGGAGCTCGATTACAACCAGTACGTCACCATCGTGGATCGGATGAACTACATCTCGCCGATGGCCAACGAGATCGCCTGGCACAACAGCGTTGAAAAGCTGCTGAACATCGATCTGACGCCGCGCTGCAAGTACATCCGCGTCGTCCTGGGCGAGCTGATGCGGATCCACGACCACTTGCTCTGCGTCGGTGCGGCCGCTCTCGATTTGGGCGCGATGACGGCGTTCCTCTACGCCTTCAACCTGCGCGAGAAGATCTACGACATTTCCGAGCACGCGGCGGGCCAGCGCTTTCATCCCAGCTTCACGCGCGTCGGCGGGCTGATGCGCGACGTCGATCCCCAGTGGATCGACATGGTCCGCGACTTCGTGAAGTCGTTTCCCAAGGTGTATTCCGACGTGGTGCGCTTGCTGAACCGCAATCGCATCTTCATCGATCGCACGCGGGGCGTCGGCGTCCTGTCCAAGGAAGACGCGATCAGCCTGAGCTGCACCGGGCCCGTGGCGCGGGCCAGCGGCGTCGTGCGCGACGTGCGCAAGGACGATCCGTACCTGGCGTACAAGGACTTCGACTTCCAGGTCGTCTGCGGCACCGAGGGCGATTGCTTTGCGCGCTACCTGGTGCGCATGGAAGAGATGGTCCAGAGCATCCGCATCGTGCAGCAAGCGATCGAAAACCTGCCGGCTGGTCCCGTGAACATCGACATCGAAGGCAAGGCCGTCTTGCCGGACAAGCTGGCGACGTATCGCAGCATCGAAGGGCTGATCCAGCACTTCGAGATGATCATGACCAACCGCAAGTGGGAGACGCCGAAGGACGAGGTCTACGCCGCGACCGAATCGCCCAACGGCGAGCTCGGCTTCTATGTCGTCGCCGACGGCGGTGGCCATGCCTATCGGGCGCGGACCCGGCCGCCGTCGTTCATTCACTTCGCGGTGTTCCCGTACCTGATCGTCGGGCACCAGGTCAGCGACGTCGTGGCCGTGCTGGGCAGCTTGAACATCATCGCGGCGGAACTGGATCGCTGAGAGCGAAGAACATGGGTTTCCTGAGCGAAGACCTGAAGCAGAAGATCCTGGCGTGCTTGCCGCGCTTTCCGAACAAGCAGGCGGTGACGCTGCCGGCGTTGCACCTGGTTCAGGACGAGCTGCGCTGCGTGCCGCTGGAAGCGATGCGCGAGATCGCCGCGATGCTCGACCTGAGCCCGGCCGAAGTTCACGACACAATGAGCTTCTACGGCTTCTTCCGCGACGAGCAGCATCCGCTGGGCAAGACGCGCCTGTGGATGTGTCGCAGCCTGGCGTGTTCACTGCTTGGTGCGGAAGAACTGCTCGATCATGCGTGCAAGAAGCTCAATGTCAAGCCGGGCGGCACCAGCGCCGACGGCAAGATCACGGTCGAGTTCGCCGAGTGCATCGGCGGCTGCGAAGGGGCGCCGTGTGCGCTCATCAACGACGAGCACCGCATGAACCTGACGACGGAAAAAGTGGAAGCCCTGTTGGCCGAGCTGCGACAATGACGCAGAGGAGGGCCATGCCATGCAACTGGAAGATTATTTTGAGTTCGAGAAGTTCGAGACCGAGTACGGCGAAGTGGAGCGCATTCGCGTCAAGGGGACGCGAATCGCAATTGAAATCATCATCCAGGATTACCTGGGGGGATCCTTGCCAGAACAGATCGTCGCTAACTATCGCCGCTCGCTCTCGCTGGAACAGGTTTTTGCCACACTGACTTACTATTTACACAACAAGGCGGCCGTTGATTCCTACATCGAGCACGGAGATGCTATCGGGGAGGCCTACTATCAGGAACATCTTCGGAAAGAGCCACCGGAGGTCGTCAAGCGTCTCCGGGCGCTTCGCGCCGAGTCTCCTGGTACAGCGGCGGGTTCATGAAATCCATCGGGTGCAGCTGCTAATTCTACAGGATGAGCTTGAGTAGCAGATGCCCTGTTTTTCAGGGTCTTCTCAAAGCTCGTGTCAGTTTCGTGCTGCAATCGCTGCCCAAATTTGGGCATTAATGGTCGATTTTCCGGTCTCCGAATGGCCGAAAACCTTGTTTTTCCCGTGTAGGATTGCTGTTTCCCTTGTAGAAAACGCAGTTGCACCCAAATCCATCGTCTACTTCTGTGATGAGGATGTTCCTGAAGGCCTGATGGCCTGCCTCCTGAAGTTGGAGCCTGGCCTCGCGGTGCATGGGGTTGGAGAGTCTCGAATGCCGCCCAAGGGTACACCCGACCCCGAATTGCTACGATTTGCACAGACGCTGGGCTGGACACTCCTTACTCGGGACAAGCGAACGATGCCGAAGCATGTGGCGGACCACCTTGCGGCAGGACACCATACGTGGGGCGTGTTCATTTTGCGGCATGGATTCACATTCGGCGAACTGGCGGACCACCTGATTGAAGTCTGGTCAGCCTCGGAGCCAGCAGACTGGCAAGATCGCATCGAGTTCATCCCCTGGGTCGATCGAGGTTGGCAACTGTAATGCCCGAATACGAACCCGTCCTCCTGCGCCGCGTCGGCAGGCCGAATAGCCAGTCGATCGACACGTATCGTGCCGACGGCGGCTATCGCGCGCTGGAGAAGGCGGTCGCGCAGCTGACGCCGGAGCAGGTCGTCGACCAGGTGAAAGCGTCGGGCCTGCGCGGCCGCGGCGGCGCCGGGTTTCCCACCGGCCTCAAGTGGACGTTCCTGCCCAAGAACCATCCCGGCCCGATCTACCTGGCGGTCAACGGCGACGAGAGCGAGCCGTGCACGTTCAACAACCGCGTGCTCCTCGAAGAAGACCCGCACCAGTTCCTCGAAGGCGTTATTCTCGCTGCGTACGCCACGCGCGCCTGGGTGGCCTACATCTACCTGCGCTACGAGTACGGCCGCTGTTATCGCACGTTGGAGAAGGCCGTCGCCGAAGCCTACGCGCAGGGCTTGCTGGGCCGCGACATCCTCGGCAAGGGCTTTCATCTCGACGTCCACCTGGCGCGCGGCGCTGGCGCCTACATCTGCGGCGAGGAAACGGGTCTGCTGGAGAGCCTGGAAGGCAAGCGGGCCTGGCCTCGCGTCAAGCCGCCGTTTCCCGCCGTCGAAGGCGCGTTCCGCAAGCCGACCGTCGTCAACAACATCGAAACATTGGCCTGTGTGACGCACATCATCGACCGCGGCGTCGATTGGTTCAAGTCGATGGGCGTGCCGCCGGACCCGAAGAACCCGCGCGATCCCGGCAGTTACGGCCCGAAGCTCTACAACATCAGCGGGCACGTCAACAAGCCCGGCACCGTCGAGCTGCCCCTGGGCGTGACGGTGCGCGAGCTGATCGACAAGTACGGTGGCGGCGTCTGGAAGGGGCGCAAGGCCAAGGGCGCCATCCCCGGCGGCATCAGCATGGGGATCATGACCGAGGCGGAATTCGACACGCCGCTCGACTTCAACGGTCCCGGCAAGGTCGGCTGCCTGGGCCTGGGTACCGGTGCTGTCACCGTGTTTGACGAGCAGACCAGCATTGCGGACGTGCTGTACAACATCACGCGTTTCTTCTCGCACGAATCGTGTGGCCAGTGTACGCCCTGCCGTGAAGGCACCGGCTGGATGATGAAGATGGCGGATCGCATCCGTCGCGGCGACGGCCGTCTGGAGGACTTGAAGATCCTGGAAGAGATCGGCAACGCGATCGGTATCATGCCCGGCACCACGATCTGTGGACTGGCCGACGGCGCCGGTTGGCCGGTCAAGAATGCCATCAAGAAGTTCCGGCCCGAGTTCGAGTCGCTGATCCGTGCCGGCACGAAGAGTACGTCCCTGCAACTGGTCAGCGCCCATTGATCGCAAGTGCACAGGTTGTCGCCCGTGGTCCGGAGATGACGTCCATGACCGCTCGTTCGATCACCGTCTGGCTCCTGGCTCTGGCCAGCGTGTGTCTTGTCATGGGTTGCGGCACGAGTGCGAACGTCGGCGAACGTATCAAGACGCAGAACGACCTCAAGCAGATCGCGCTGACGTACCTGACCTACGAGACCAACACCGGCAAGCCGCCGAGTAAACTGGAAGACTTGGCGACGCTCAAGACGGACAATCCGCAGGCGTATCAGGCCATTCAGGACGGCAAGTACGTCGTGGTCTGGGACGCCTCGACTGCGCGCAATCAGGCCGATGGGCTTTCCAATGTCATCCTGGTGTACTCGACGAATGCCGACGCGAAGGGTACCCGCCCAGTGGCCATGATGGACGGGGCGAGCAAGCTCGTGGACGCTCAGGAGTTCGACAAGACCCCGAAGGCGAAGACCGGGAAGTAGCGTGAGGACCCGGCGATGAAGCGGACCATCGTCATCGCCGTTGTCATCCTGTTCGTCGCCGGCGGGCTTGGCGCCCTGGTGACGATGCGACGCATGGCCCGCAGCATGGACGTCCAGAGCGACATGAACGAGATCGGGCTGGCCTATTTCTCGTGCATCGCCCAGCACAAGGTTGCCCCGACGAAGCTGGAAGAGCTGCAAGCGCACCTGAAGAACAACTCCGGCGTTCCAGAGCGCGTTCGTGACGGCCGGTTGGTGGTCGTCTGGGGCGTGCCGCCGCGGAGCGATCCGAAGGACTTGGTCGGCGTCGTCCTTGCCTACGAGAAGGACGCGCCGGAAAAGGGCGGCTGGGTGTGCATGGGCGATTTCAAGGCACGCCATATGAATGCGGCCGCTTTTGAGGCGGCATTGCGGGTGAAGTGAAGCGGAACAGCACGGGCGAACGCGTCAGGGAAGAAGTGACATGGCTACCGTTCACGTCAACGGGCAGGCAGTTGACATCGGCACCGAGAAGCTGAACCTCATCGAGGCGGCGGACCGGGGCGGCGTCTTCATTCCGCATTACTGCTGGCACCCGGCGCTGACCGTCGTTGCTAGTTGCCGCATGTGCCTCGTTGAAGTCGGCGACACGCAGCCCGATGGCAGCGTCAAGATGCAGCCGCGCGTCGTGCCGGCCTGCCAGACGCCGGCCAAGGATGGCACCGTCGTCGTCACCAACAGCGAACGCGCCAAGTATGCGCAGGCCCAGACGCTCGAATCGCTGCTGATCAACCACCCCCTCGACTGCCCCGTCTGCGACAAGGCCGGCGAGTGCCAGTTGCAAGACTACACCCACAAGTTTGGCCGGGCCGAGAGCCGGATGATCGACGAGAAGTTCGCACCGCCCAACAAGCCGAACATCGGCGCGCAGATCGAGCTGTTCACCGATCGCTGCATCATGTGCACGCGCTGCGTCCGCTTCACGCGCGAGATCAGCGGCACCGCGGAACTGCTCGTCAACCATCGCGGCGAGCATGCCGAGATCGACATTTTCCCCGGCCAGCCCTGCGACAACAAGCTGGCCGGCAACGTCGTCGATCTCTGTCCGGTTGGCGCGCTGTGCAGCAAGGACTTCCTGTACAAGCAACGCGTCTGGTATCTGAAATCGCACGACAGTGTCTGCGCCGATTGCAGCACGGGCTGCAGCGTCCACGTCGACGAGAACAAGGACATCCTCTACCGCCTGCGGCCGCGTGAGAACCCGCTGGCGCAGGGCCACTTCATGTGCGACGAGGGCCGCTTTGGCTTTCACTACGTCAATTCAAAGGAACGCATCCTGCGGCCCCAGCTGCGCCGCGACGGCAAGCTGATTCCGGCAACGTGGGAAGACGTGCTGCCCGCGCTGCGGCGCGACATTGCCCAGGCAGTGAAGCAAGACGGCTCCGCCGTTGTTGCCGTGCTGTCGCCGTTCTTGACGTGCGAGGAAGGCTACCTGCTGGCTCGTTACTTCAAGAGCCTGTCGGGCGAAGTGCGGCTGGCCCTGGGGCCGGTGCCGACCGTCGGCGAGGACGACACGTATCCCAAGGACCGCCACGGCAAGCCCGTGGAACCGGTGAAGTTCACCATCCGTGCGGAGAAGTGTCCGAACCGGCGCGGCGTCGAGGAGGTCTTGCGTCACTTCCAGGGCGAAGTGATCGGCTTCGACGACGTGGTGCGCTTGTCGGGTGAAGGCCGATTGAAGGCCGTCTATGCCGCAGCCGGCTATCCGCCGCGCCCGGGCGGCTGGGTGAGCGCGGAACAGGCCGCCGCACTGGCGAAGACGCCGTTGCTCGTTGTCCAGGACATCCTGCCGTCGCCGGCAAGCGCCCTGGCGAAGTATGTGGTCCCCGCAGTGAGCTTTGCGGAGAAAGAAGGGACGTTCGTCAATCACGCGGGCCTGGCGCAGGGCCTGCGACGGGCCGTGAAGCCGCCAGCGGAGTGCCATACGGATGGCCAGGTCTTCCTCGATCTGATGGAACGCCGCGGCCTGGTGCATGCGCCGACCATCCGGGCCGAGCTGGCGCGCGACGTGCCGTTCTTCGCGCCGCTGGCGTCGGGAACGATCGATGCTCTTGGGGTGATGTTGAAATAAGAAGTCACCACGGAGAACACAAAGGACACAAAGAAATCGCAAAGTAAACAGACTCTGGGTTGATCGTCTCTGCGTTTACTTTGTGTTCTCCGTGCCCTCGGTGGTGAATAATTCTGGGCTCCTATGGACCGCTCGCTGCTCATAACGATTCTGACCATCGTCGGCTTCATGGCCGTCTCCCAGGGTATCATCGCGTACCTGATCCTGCTGGAGCGCAAGATCGCCGCATGGGTGCAGGACCGCATCGGGCCCAACCGCGTGGGGCCGCTAGGGCTGCTGCAGCCGATCGCCGACGGCTTGAAGTTCCTCTTCAAGGAAGAAGTGTTTCCGACCAACGTCGATCGGCTGCTCTTCGTGCTGGCACCGTCGATTGCGATGATCACGGCGTTGCTCGCCGCGGCCGTGGTGCCGTTCGGGCCGACGTCGGTGCCGCCTTCGACGGAGTATCAGTTCGTCATCGCGCCGGGCACCGACATCGGCATCCTGTTCACGTTCGCCGTCGGCAGCCTCGCGGTGTATGGCATCATCCTGGGCGGCTGGGCGTCCAACAACAAGTACAGCTTCCTGGGCGCCTTGCGCTCCAGCGCTCAGCTCATCAGCTACGAGATCCCGATGGGCCTGTCGGTCGTCGGCGTCGTGCTTTATGCCGGCTCGCTGAACCTCGAACGCATCGTGCAGCAGCAAGTCGAAGGCGGTTGGAATGTGGTCTTTCAGCCGCTGGCGTTCCTGCTGTTCCTGACGGCGGTCTTTGCCGAGTGCAATCGTCTGCCGTTTGACTTGCCCGAGGCCGAGCAGGAGCTGGTCGGCGGTTACCATACCGAGTATAGCGCGATGAAGTTCGCCCTGTTCTTCCTGGGCGAATACATGCACATGATCACGACCAGCCTGATGCTGACCGTTGTCTTCTGGGGCGGCTGGTATTTCCCCGGAATCAGCACGCCGACGTCGCACGTGGCGGTCAAGTTCATCGTCTTCATCGCCAAGGTCGTCGCCTTCATCGTTTTTTACATGTTGATTCGCTGGACGATCCCGCGCTTTCGCTTCGACCAGCTAATGAGCATGGCGTGGAAGGTGCTGATTCCTTTGGCCATCGCGAACCTGGTGTGCGTGATGGTCGTGCGTGAATTCGAGTTGAGCCACTGGCTGCTGCCGCCGCTCTCGATCGCGTTGATTGTCGGCGCCGGCGTGGTGTCGTTCCGTTGGCCAGCCGCGCCGCAACGCCGCATGCCCGCTTCGCTCGAACCCGTGGCCCGCTGAGAAGGACGACCATGCCGATCAAGACCGAGGACGTGAAGTGGATCGAGACGCCGAAGCTCGGCGTGCTCGACCATCTCTATCTGCCGGCCATTCTCGAGGGGTTGAAGACGACCGTGTTCGGCCACATGCTCACGCCGAACATCACCGTGCAGTACCCCGAAGTGCAGGCCAAGATGCCGCCCAATTATCGCGGCGTACATCGCCTCAATCGCGACGAAGAGGGCCGGGTGAAGTGCGTCGCCTGCTACATGTGCTCGACGGCTTGTCCCGCCCATTGCATCGACATCGTGGCAGCGCCGTCGCCGTGGCCCGATCGGGAGAAGTACCCGGAGACGTTCGTCCTCGACGAGCTGCGCTGCATCTATTGCGGCATGTGCGAGGAAGCGTGCCCGGTGGATGCCATCGAGCTGACGACGCTGCACGTGCTGACCGGCCTGAGCCGTGAAGAGATGATGTTCGACAAGGAAAAGCTGCTGAGCGTCTTCGACCAGACGGTGAAGGACGGCACCGACCCGATCCGCACCAGCGCCGGCCGCCTGGGGCCGGCATCGGAACAGCCGAAACAAGCGCCGGTGCCTGGTCAACCGGGAGCGCAGCCATAACCTCTTGGTTCCGGGCGTTGCCTGGTTCCGCGGAGCGATGATGTTCAACCTGATCGAAGCCCTGGCCGCCTTCCTGCGTCAAAACTGGCGCATCGTCCTGCCGCTGCTTGCCGGCATGGCGGCGATCTACTTGCTGCTGCCCCGGCCGCGTCGCTATTCCGCGCTCCTGGGCAGCGTCGCGGGAGCCGCGGCCCTGATTCTCGCGGGCCTGTTGCTGGTCCGCACCGGCTCGGTGACGGTCGATACGGTGCTCTTCTACGCGTTCTCCGGCATCGCGGTGCTGGCGGGCGGACTGCTGATCACGCAGCGCAATCCGGCGTATGCCGCACTGTCATTCGCGCTGGTCGTGCTCTCCAGCTGCGGCCTGTTCCTGCTGCAAGCGGCGCCATTCCTGATGGCAGCGACCATCATCATCTACGCGGGAGCCATCCTCGTCACGTTCTTGTTCGTCCTCATGCTGGCGCAGACCGAAGGGCCCGACGACGCCAACGACCGCTCCCGCGAGCCGCTGCTCGCCACGGTGTCCGGTTTCGTGCTGCTGGGGATATTGCTTCTTGTCCTGAACATGACCTATGACACCAGCCGGATCGACAAGTTCCTCGTCCGCGCCCGGCTGGCTTCCCAGAAGGACGCACCGGAAGAGATCGATCGCGCCCTGGCAAATGGTGAAAGGCTCTGGGACGATTCCGCGGACGAGGGACCGGAGGAGGACCGCAGCAACGGCGAGCGCTTCCTCATCGCTTTCAGCAAAGAGCTGAGCCGGGTGCGCGGCATCGAGGAGACGGCCCGGTTCCGCGACGAACTTCGCAACGACCTGCCGAACCGATGGGTCGAGGACCGCTACAGCGCCGACGCGAACGAAGGCGCCCGACGGCTGAAGCGATTGCTGGCCCGCGTCGAAGAGCAGGGCCAGCGTGCGGCCCAGACGCATGGCGACCTGGCGCCGGCCCCGTACAATCCGGTCACGAAGACGGGTGTGCCGCTCTCGGACTTCAGCGGCCCGGCGGCCAACACGCCGGTACGCCGCGACGCCGCGGGTAATGCCGCATTGCCGGCCGAGAACGTCGCCGCCCTGGGCCGATCGCTTTTCACCGACTATCTGCTCGCGGTCGAGCTGGCCGGCACGCTGCTGCTGGTTGCCACCATTGGTGCGGTCGCCATCGCCTACCGAGGGGAGCGTAACGCATGAACCCGCCGCCCCTTCACAACTTCCTGGTCGTCGGCGCCATCCTCTTCACGCTGGGGACGATTGGCTTTTTGACGCGGCGCAACCTGATCATCATGTTCCTCTGCGCGGAGATGATGCTCCAGGGCGTCGCGGTCAACCTGGTGGCGTTCGCCCGGCATCGCGGCAACCTGCAAGGTCAGTCGTTCACCCTGTTCATCATTACCGTGGCGGCCTGCGAGGCCGGCATCGCTTTGGCGCTGTTCCTGACGCTGTTCCGCAACCGGCACTCGCTGGACATCAGCCTCTGGCAGGACCTGCGCGAGCCCGACCAGGAGCCGAACGTGGACGAGGAGCCGCTGCCAACGCCCGAGCCACAGAAACCGCTGCCGCAGTTGACCCCCGCCGGCCACGAACCCACCCAGCGCCAGGAAACCAGCCATGTCTAAAACGAGCGCGCTGCTTCCGGTCATCGTGGCGCTGCCCTTCCTGGCCAGCGTCTTCACCGCATTTTTCGGGCCGCGCCTGCTGCGCCGACACAGCCACTGGCCGTGCATCCTGGCTACCGCCACCGCCTGCGTGCTGTCGTGCTTCGTTCTCGCCGGCGTGGTCCGCAGCGAGCAGCCGATCCTGGCCGGTTATGAAGAACCGCCGCCTTCGGTCCGCTACGACTTCACCTGGATGAAGGCCGGCAGCGTGGACATTGGCTACACCCTGCGTGCCGACGGCTTGACGGCCATCATGCTGTTGACGGTCACTTTCGTCGCCACCTGGATCGCGGTCTTCTCGATCGGCTACATGAGCCACGAGCGCGAGCACAATGCGGGGTACGCACGCTTCTTTGCCGAGATGTCGTTGTTCATCTGCTCGATGCTCGGTCTGGTGCTGGCGGACAACTTCATCCTCGTCTACGCCTTCTGGGAAGGCGTGGGCCTGTGCAGCTACCTGCTGGTCGGCTTCTGGTTCGCCAAGCCGGCAGCCGCGGCGGCAGCGAGAAAGGCACTGCTGGTCACGCGCCTGGGAGACGTGGGCTTCATCCTCGGCATCCTGGTTCTGTGGATGGGCTTCGACCGGCCGGCGCCGCTGGGCGGTCCCGATCCCTCCGTGCTGAACTTCGACGTGGCCTTCCGCCTCGCGCCCGCGCAGGATCCGGCCATCCTGGCATTGGTCTGTCTGCTGTTCCTCTGCGGCGCTGTCGGCAAGTCGGCCCAGTTCCCGCTCTACGTCTGGTTGCCCGATGCGATGGAAGGTCCGACGCCCGTCAGCGCCCTGATCCACGCCGCGACCATGGTGACGGCCGGCGTCTACCTCATCGCCCGGTCAATGCCATTGTTCCACGCCGCGCCGCCCTACGTCTTGATGATCGTGGCCAGCATCGGCGCCTTCACCGCCATGCTGGCTGCATTGATCGCCCTGACGCAGCCTGACCTGAAGCGCGTCTTGGCGTACTCGACCATCAGTCAGATCGGCTACATGTTCCTGGCGCTGGGCAGCGCATCGAGCGGTACGCTGGTCGCCGCAGCGGTCGTGGCCGGGATCTTCCACCTGGTCACCCATGCCTTCTTCAAGGCGCTTCTGTTCCTCTCGGCCGGCAGCGTGATGCACGCGATGGGCAACGTCATCGACATGCGCCGCTTCAGCGGCCTGCGCTATGCCATGCCGACGACGCACTGGACCTTTCTGTGCGGTGCCGGCGCCCTGGCTGCGCTGCCGCCGCTGTCGGGCTTCTGGAGCAAGGACGAGATCCTCGGCGTGACGTTGAAGGCTGGCGCAGCCGAGCATTATCCCGGCGTCTACGTCGTGCTCTTCCTCATGGGTCTGCTGACGGCGGGCTTGACGGCCTTTTACACGTTCCGCGCCTACTTCAAGACTTTCTGGGGCGAACTGCGGATCCCACCCGAGGCCGGCGACCACGCCCACGAATCGCCGGAGGTGATGCTCGTACCGTTGCGCGTGCTGGCGGTTGGGGCGGTGGCGCTCGGTTTTGTCATTCAACCGCTGACCGGCTGGTTCAGCGGCTTGCTGGAGCATCATTGGGCGAACGTGTCGTTTCCCGGGCAGCCGCTGCCGCACGTCGTGGAGCACGGGCACAACTGGGTGCTGATGTTTATCAGCTCGATGTTCGGCGTGGGCGGCGTGTTTGTCGCCTGGTTCATGTACGTGTGCCAGCCGGGACTTCCCGAACGCGTGGTGCGCGGCATGCAGGGACTGTATCAGATGTCCTTGAACAAGTTCCACGTCGATGAGATTTACTACGCCCTGTTTGCAAAGCCCTTGTCGATGATGGCGAGCGTGTTCAAGGTCTTCGATCAGTATGTCGTCGATAGCGTGGTGGACCTCGTAGGATCGGTGCCGCGCATGATCGGCATGCTGCTGCGGCCGATTCAGAACGGCCTGGTGCAGTTCTACGCACTGGCCATGATGCTGGGACTGACGGTGTTTCTCGGAGCGCTGGTGATACGCATGGCACGCTGACTTTCTCGGCCTGGCGAACCGGGAGCGTCAGCGACCGGAGTTTTACAAGACCTTCCTCCGGTCGCTCACGCTCCCGGTTCGCCAGGTTAGGAAAACTCAAAGGAAGCTGAATGGACCTTCCGCGACTCGAACTCCTGATAATCCTGGCGCTGCCGCTGGTCGCGGGCATCGTGGTGGGACTGATGGGCCCGCAGCGCGGCCGCGCGATTCGCTGGATCGCCGCAGCCACGACGGCCGCCACCCTCTTGCTAACCCTGCACGTTGCCGCCCAGTTCATGCGTTTCAACACGCCACGCGCTGCTCAGGCCGAGAAGCGAGTCGATACACCCACGTTTCGTCCGCTCTTCGTCCCCGGCGCGCCGGGCGTCACACTGCACGAAGGCAACATCCGGGAGGAGAACCCGCACGGCACCTCGTGGAATTTACTGCCTCTTGGCCCCGGCAACATCCAGTTTTTCATCGGCATCGATGGGATCAACCTCTGGCTGGTCGTGCTGACCGCCGTGCTCGGCGTGCCGGTGGTGCTTGTCTCATGGAACCACATCAGCGTTCGCGTCAACGAGTTCTACGCGTGGCTGCTGATCCTGCAGACGGCCATGCTCGGCATCTTCCTGAGCTTCGACATCATTCTCTTCTACGTGTTCTTCGAGCTGTCGCTGGTGCCGTTGTTCTTCCTGATCGGCATCTGGGGCGGCCCGGAGCGCCGATACGCCGCCGGTAAGTTCTTCATCTACACGCTCACCGGAAGCTTGATTACCCTGCTCGGAGTGCTGGGCGTCGTGTTCGCCTGTTACACCAAGAACAACAACGAGCTGACGTTCTCGATTCCGCGGCTGGTGGAAATCGTCCACGCCCGGCTGCGCATCCCCAATGAAGAAGAGCGTCAGTTCTGGGCGAACGTGCAGCTCTGGGTCTTCCTGGCGCTGACGGCCGGCTTCGCGGTCAAGGTGCCGCTGGTGCCGTTCCACACCTGGCTGCCGCTGGCGCACGTCGAGGCGCCCACGGCCGGCAGCATCGACCTGGCCGGCGTGCTGCTCAAGGTCGGCGCTTATGGCTTTCTGCGCCTGTGCGTGCCGCTGGCGCCCGACGTCAGCCTGAACCTGGGATTGCCCCTGGTCAGCACGCTTGCAGTCGTCGGCATCATTTACGGGGCGCTGTGCGCTTATGCCCAGGACGACATCAAGCGCCTGGTCGCGTATAGCAGCGTCAGCCACCTGGGCCTGTGCATGCTCGGCATGTTTGCCCTGAATTCCGCGGGCATCTCCGGCAGCATCATGCAGATGATCAACCACGGGCTTTCCACTTCGGGCCTGTTCCTGATCGTCGGCATGCTCTACGAACGCTATCACACGCGCAAGATCAGCGATTACGGCGGCATGGCGGCACGGTTGCCGTTGTTCGGCGTGTTCATGACCTTCATCTGCATGTCGAGCATTGGTTTGCCGGGGCTCAACGGCTTTATCGGCGAGCTCCTGTCGCTGATGGGCGTCTTCGAGCAGCAATGGCAGCGCGACCAGTTCCCGATCTACGCCGTCATCGGCGCGTTCGGCATGTTTTTAGGCGCGTGGTACCTGATGACGATGCTGCGGCGCGTCTTTTTCGGCCCGCTCAAGGAGCCGCCGGTGCCCGAGCACGAGCAGCACGATCCAATCACCGACCTGACCGGGCGCGAGCTGACCGCCCTGGTGCCGCTGGCCATCCTGTGCGTGGTCGTCGGCCTCTATCCCCAGCCGATGCTGGACACGATGAGGCCCGACGTGAAAGTGATCGAAGACATTGCCGGCAACGCCCGCAAACGCGTGGTCCTTGCCGCGCAGCGCGGCCCGGCCGTTGTCGAGAATGACCGAGGAGAGGGAGCAGCACCGTGAATGGATCGGACGTGGCCGTCTCCCTGGGCGGCGTCTTCTCCCTGATTGTCCCCGAGATCCTGCTGCTGGTCGTGGCCTGCGTGCTGTTCGTCGGCAGCACGATCCGCGCCAACCGCAACCTGTGGGGCGGCGTCGCCGTCTTTGGCCTGTTCCTCGCGGCTTATGCGCTTTGGCTCACGGCGGCGAAGGTGCCGACGATCGAAGCCCGCGCCGAAAACGGCGAGAACATCAGCACCATGCTCTTCACCAGCTCGATCCTGCAGACCCGGCTTTCACTGCTGGTGAGCGCGATCGCCCTGGTTGGCGGCTTGGTGCTGGTGCTGTTCAGCTGGAACGAGGTCCCCGATCAACATGCAGGCGAATATCACGCCTGCCTGCTGCTGAGCGTGGCCGGCCTGATGGTGACCGGGGCCGCCAATGACCTCATCACGCTCTTTCTGGCACTCGAGCTCATCAGCATTCCGACGTATGTCCTGCTTTACCTGCTGCGTCACGATCGGGCCGCGCAGGAAGCCTCTGCCAAGTATTTCTTGCTGAGCATCTTCTCCTCCGGGCTGCTGCTCTTTGGTTTCAGCTACATGTACGGGATGACGGGCACGACCAATATCGCCGCCCTGCTCGATGCGTTGGCACGCGATCCGAACCGGTTGCCGGCGCTGGCCCTCGTGGCCCTGGTCATGGTGGTGGCGGGCATGGGCTTCAAAATCACCGCAGTGCCGTTCCATTTCTACGCGCCGGACGTGTATCAAGGCTCGGCGCCGGCGGGTGCTGCGTTCCTGGCGTTCATGCCGAAGGCGGCGGGCTTCGTGGCTCTGTTGCTGGTGCTTGGCTACACCTGGATCGGCGGTCCGGTGCGCGGCCTGGCGCTGGGGCCGCAAGTGCCGATCTTGTTCCTGATCCTGGCGGCGCTCACCATGTGCGTGGGCAACGTGCTGGCCATCCTCCAAGACAACGTAAAACGGATGCTGGCCTATTCGAGCGTCGCGCACGCCGGCTACATGCTGATCGGCCTGGCCGTGGCGCCCGACCTGAGCTACAGCACCGGCAAGCCGATCACCGGCGGCGCCGAGGCGGTATTGTTCTACCTGGTTGCCTATAGTGCGATGACGTTGGGCGCGTTTGCCGTCATCACCCTGCTGAGCACGCCGGAACGACCCGTTGAGACGGTGGACGACCTGGCCGGCCTCAGCAGCAGCCATCCGGGCGTGGCCATTCTGATGGCGCTGTTCCTGTTCAGCCTGATCGGCATTCCGTTGACCGCTGGTTTCGCAGGCAAGTTCCTGATCTTCTTCGGCGCCCTGGCGATCCCGGCCGACCAGGTGCAACTGTCCGAGCACGCGCTCTGGTTCTGGCGATTGGCGCTGATTGGCGCCGTCAATGCGGCCATCGGCGCGTGGTACTATTTACGCATCGTCAGCGCCATGTACCTGCGCACACCCATCAAGCCGATCGAACAACACCCGTCGTGGCCTGGCGTTACAGCGATGCTGATCTGCGCTGCCGTGACGCTCGGCCTGGGCGTCTACCCCTGGCCCATGGTCAAGGCCGCGCGGGCCGCCATCCTCTCCGAACGGTCGACCGACGCCCGGACCGAACCTTTGGCGAAAACGAGGAACGATTGACTCGTTCGCTTGCCGCCTCAGCCGAGCGGCAGGAAATCATGTACCCGCTCGCGCTGCCCTGGAGCCCGACGCGCGAGCAAGGGACAGGCCGCTGCTCGAGGGGGTATGTGTCTGATTGCATCACCCAAGTCCCAGCCAATCCGTGAGCTTGCAAAGCAAGAAGCCTGGCACGGCAACCGCCAGAACCAGCATCCACTCCGCCGCGAACAATGGTTCCAGATTGAAGTAGTACGCGGTCGGCCCCCAGTACATGGCCAGCCCGTACGCCGGAACCGCCAGCAGCGCCAGCATCCGCGGCAAGCGATTGCCGGTCCAAGCACCCGACTCGCCGTGGCTCAGCACGCGCCACAGGCTGCCAACGCCAAGCAAGATCAGGGTGGAAAGGACGAGCGTACGCTGCATGATCAGATCATCGCCGCGCCATCGGGCCGACAGCAGGAATGTCGTCAGCCCAGCCGCACCGATGATCAGACCGGTACACAGCGCGAAGCCGCCGACTTCACGCAGAAAGCCGACCCGGCTCGGCGCGCGCGAGCGCTCCCGGCTCAATGTGATGAGGAAAGCAGGAGTGCCGATTGTCAGGGCGTTCAGGAGCGTCACCTGCACCGGCTCGAACGGGAAATCGAGGCGGAACACGCCCAGTGCACCGACGATCAGCAGCAGTGCATAGACGTTCTTCAGCAGGAAGAGCTTGGAAGTCCGACGCAGGTTGCGCAGCAAGACGCGGCCTTCTTCCAGCGTCGCGGGCAGCAGGTCGAACTGGTTGTTCTCGAGCACCAGATCGGCAACGGTCCGAGTCGCGGCACTGCCTTCACCCATGGCGATGCCCAGGTCAGCGCGCTTGATGGAGAGGATGTCGTTGACGCCGTCGCCAATCATCGCCACGTGCCAGCCCTTCGCTTGCAGCGCCGTCACGATCTCGAGCTTCTGTTGGGGAGCCACGCGCCCGAAGATGTCGTTTCCTTCGATCAGGGCGGTTCGGTCCGCGTCCGATGAAAGGCGATCGCCAGTGACGACGTCGTCCGTCCGCAACGGCAGCCCGAGCTGGACGATGGTGGCGCGAACGGTCTCGGGATTGTCGCCCGACAGGAACATGATGCGGATGCCCTGCCCGGCCAGGTCGCGCAGCACGTCGGCGGCATTGGGCCGCAGCTCGTCGCGCAGAGCGACCAACGCCAGCGGACGCAATGACACCGCCGGCAACACGCCATCAAAAGGCGGGACGATTTGCTCCGCTGGCTCGGCGAAGAGCAGCAGCCGCAAGCCCGATGGCAACAGGGCACGCCAGGCCGCTTCGTGCTCTGCCGAGAGGGCGTCGCCACACCGGGGACGCAATGCTTCCCAGGCGCCCAGCACCAGCACGCGCTCGGCCGATCCCATGCGCAACCGCACCGCACTGTAGCGGTTCTGCGACTTGAACGGCACCTGGTCGATTCGCTCGCAGCGCTCTTGTTCCAAGAGATCGCCCAGCGTTTCTCGAAGCGCCTGAATACTCCGACTCTGACTGTCCGTGGTGTAGGAGACGAACTGCCGCAGCCGGGAGCGGATCTCGCTTTCATTGATGCCCGCATGCAGTCCCTGGATCCGATCGAGGCACAGTCGGTTGGTCGTCAGCGTGCCGGTCTTGTCCAGGCACATCACGCTGACGGACGCCATCGACTCCACCGCACTGAGCCGTTGCACGACCGCGCCGCGCGTGCTCATGCGCACGGCGCCGAGCGTGAAGGCGACGGTCGTCATCAAGACCAGCCCTTGCGGCACCAGCGACGTCACGGTGGCGGCAATCATCTGGACCAGGTCGGTCGTGGGGAATTCGTGCAGGAAGTAAAGGCCGACATAGAGGAAGCAGAGGGTGACCGCTATGGCGGTGAGGATGCGGATCAGGCGATCGATGGTCCGCTGCATCGGACTGGCGACATGCCGATACTCGCGCGCCTGGGCCGACGTCTGCTGCACCAGTGCCGCGGGACCGACGCGCTCGGCCCGATAGGCGCCGTCCCCGGCCACGCAGAAGCTGCCCGAGAGCAAGCGGTCGCCGACTTTCCTCGGCACTGGGTCCGATTCGCCCGTCAACAGGGCTTCGTCCACTTCCAGGAATCGCGACAGCAGCACGGGACCGTCAGCGACGACTCCTTCGCCGGGGCCGAGGAGCAGGCAGTCGTCGAGCACCACATCGCCGGAGGGGATCGCCAGCTCCGCACCGTCGCGGACCACGCGGGCGCGGCCTTCGGCGAGGAGGGCAAGCTTATCGAGGTGCCGTTTGGCTCGCAGCTCCTGGGCCAGGCCAATGGCGCTGTTGATGACCGCCATGGCGCTGACGGCCCAGGCGCCGCGGTACTCGGCCAGCAGAAAAAGGGCAACGGCCGCCGGCGCCACCAGTGCGTTGAAGAGCGTGAAGAGATTGCGGGCGAAGATGTCGCGAAAGTCGCGCCAGCTGGAGCGCGGCGTGCGGTTGACCTGGCCGCATCCGATGCGCTCGGCCACTTCTCGAGTGGTGAGGCCCCTCAGCGTCGTATCGTCACCGGTTGTGCCTGATAAGTTCACGCAAATAGATCCAGCACCCGGCAGCAAAAGCCGGGCAGAATGTCACCGCCGTCAAGATCGTTCGCCGGAGCCAGCACCGTGGGTTCCTGATCGGGCTGAAACACGGTGACGCGCAGCCGCTGAGGGTCGATCACCCAGACGAGGCGTACGCCCATCTGTAAGAGGCTATCCGGAAACCCAGCTTGCCCTGGATTCCCAGTTTGGCGCATGATGTACGTCCCTCGTACAAGGAGCGTACATGGATACTGTCCAACGGAAGGCCTATCGGAGCGATCTCACCGACGAGCAGTGGGCCATTCTGGAGCCGCTGATTCCCCCGGAGAAGTCCGGTGGGACGCATCGCAGGATCAATATGCGTGA
>JAIEMG010000029.1 GCA_019752375.1 Gemmataceae bacterium
GCCCCGGTTTTCACCTAAAAACCGGGGGGCCAACCCCCATCGGCTCGCCAGGCGTCACGCAGCGTGCTTGCGTAGCGCCGCTTCGGCGAAGATGGGAAGAAGTTGCCGATAGTGGTCGTCGAAGGTCCAGCGGGCCGCGGTCTTGCGGGCGGCCTGGGCGCAAGCGGCGCGACGGGCGGGATTGAGTAGCTGGGCCATGCACCAGGCCAGTTGGGTGTGGTCGTGTGGATTGTCGATCACATAACCTTCGTGCGGCGGGTCGAGCAGCTCGCTGGCGCCGTTGAAGGCGCTGGTGATGACCGGCAAGCCGCAGGCCAGCGCTTCGAGCACGACCAGGGAGCATGGATCGTAGAAGGTGGGGTGTACCAGGAAATCGCTGGCGAAGTAGCAGTTTTGCATGTCGCGGTTTGGGCCGATGAAGCAGACGCGGTCCGCGACGCCCAGCTGGCGGGCCAAACGTTCGTAGCCGCTGGTCTTTGGGTGGCCCGCGATCAAGAGGCGGAAGCGCTCACGGCGGGCCAGGTGGTGGGCGGCGTACAGGAGCGGTTCCAGGCCCTTGAGCTGATAGTTCATCGCGACGAAGAGTGCCACCGCTTCGTCCGGGGCGATGTTCCAGTGCTCGCGCCATTCGAGGCGGCGGCGCAAGCGGTCGGGTTCGATGAAGCGCTCGGGGTCGATCGCGCTGTGCAGGACGTGGACGTCGTCGGGATCGACGTGGTAGTGCTTCCGGAAATGGCCGCGCACCATCTCGCTGTTGACGACGATCAACGGCTGTCGCGCCCCCAGGTACTGTCGGCGCTCCAGCAGCGAGTACGACCAGTGGGCGACGTCGAGCTTCTTGAGGAGCCCCGCGGCGCCGCGGACCAGCGGGTTGCGGAACTTGCGCAGGTTATGTTCCGCCGAGGCGACGTGCAGGCCGCCCTGGGGATAGAGCACGTCTTGGCCCCACGTTTTGTTAAATCCCAGCGAGACGAGGGTGGGAAACTCGAGAAGGGCAGCCTTGCAGCTGGCGGCGAAGCTCCACGGACGCCAGCAGCGCGGCCCGCGCGGCCGCGGCAGACGATGGTATTGCAGGCTTTCCGGTAGGGCCGTCTCGTCCCAGGCGCTGGCGAAGAGATGCACTTCGTGCCGATCCTGGACCAGGCGGCGTGCCAGGTCGGCGATGTAGGTCTCGCAACCGCCGCGAGCGGGCAAGACGCTTTCGTAACACAGTGCGATTTTCATGGTTCAGGCCACTTCCTTGCGGACCCGCTCCGTGCCCGGCGCACGCCACCGATCCGGCTTATAGCAGAAGCCGCAGCGGCGCGGAAGACGCACATCAGGCGGCCTTGACATGCAGTATGAGGGTTATTCAAGCTCGAATGTGGAGATGAGAGAAATGAGCGAGCAGGGAAAAGAGAAGGATTAAGAGGAAGAGTAGGAAGAGGAGTAAGAGAAAGAGCAGGATTAAGAGCAGGACCACAAAGGATCCGCGCAAGAATCACTTGTGCAATTCCTGTAGGACGGATTTCCAATCCGTCCGGTTTTCTCTAGACGGATTGGAAATCCGTCCTACGTGCAGTCGTTCAACTTATTGTTACGCGGCTCCAAAGTCGAGCCGCCGAGCGGGGCGGAGTTTGTCCTACTCTTACTCTTTCTCTCGCTCTTAATCATCTTCCTTATCTTACTCTTCATCTTGCTCTTTCTCTTCCTCCCCTCCGCATCATGGCACTCAAGCGGCTCTCGGGTCGCGGACGAGCGGGGTTGCCGACGCGCGGCGCTTATCGTTGTGGCTCCGATACCGCCCCGCTTTGAGTAACACGGCGCGACGCAGCCAGGACAGTGAGCGTTCGCCTCGGTAGGCGCGCCAGAAGCGAAGCCGGTCGCGGGCGGTCACGCCGGCGATCTGGGATGAGTAGAGGAGCTGTCCCAGGTCCTTAGTCTGCCAGAGCGGCCACGTCCAGGGATGGTGCCCGAGCCGATGCAGGTCGATCAGGTGGACTTTGCCTCTCCACTTGGGGACGGAGGCGATATCGGTTTGCAGGATGTAGAAGTGGCACAGGTAGTGGTCTTTGTGGAAGCGACGGCGGTCGTGCAGTTGGCGGGAGATGCGCGCCATTTCCACCGCGAGCGTCGCCTTCCAGCGCCGAAACGTGTCGGCATCGAGCGATGCCTCGGCCACGGGAATCGCTTCATTCACCGGCACCATGCCGGCCAGTTCCTCGACGGCCAGCATGCTCTGCAAACTGCCCGACGGGCCGACGGTCTCGGATGCGGCGACAGCTTCGGGCACCGGCAAGCCCTCGCGGGCGGCCCAGTGGAGATGGTCCCATTCCTGAAATGCCGGCGACCAACTCCGTCCCGGCAGCAACAAGGCGAGCCAGCCGTGCCACCACGGCAAGCGGTAGTGCCGTTTGAGATAGACGCCCAGCCGGCGGCCGCCCGCCTGGAGGATCCAGCGCCCCGTGCTGCGTCCCTGCTTGGCGTGGAAGCGATCGGTGACCGGCACCTCCATGATGCGCGCGGCCCAGTCCGCGCCGACGAACGACTCCCAGTCGGAGCGACAGCGCACCCGGCGCATGCCGTGTCGAAGCCTGGCCCACAGGGACGCGATCATCCGACGGCCCTCCGCAGGGCGATCGGTGTAGCGCTTTCAACGCTGGTCGGAGGGAAGAGCCAGGCGCGCAGGCGTTGTATCAGCGTCGGCTTGCGCAACACCAGGTAGCCAAATCGCCGGGCCGGTGCGGTCAGGCGCGGCTGGCCGATATAGGCGAGGACGAAGCGCAATGCATCGGTCCGGCTCAGGTCCGGCATGGAACTGAGGAGCATGGGCAGGTTGCCCTGAATCCCCGAACGATAGCGGTACTTCTCGATATCCTCGGCACTGCCGACGACTATGGACGCGGGAGCGCCTCGCCCGGATTGAACGACGAGCGGGCAATGGGCGTCAGGGGTGAACTGAACACCCGCGGCGTGCATGCGGCGGACCACGGCTGCCGTTTCGCGCAGCAGGTTGCGTCGTCGTTTCAGCTCCGCGCTCCAGAGCGAACGGCCTACCGGCATCGCGATGGCCTCCGCCAACGTGGTGGAGCCGTCCGGACTTTCGGTGAGCAGGAACGATTCACTTCGAGAGGGCGGAAAGTGTCGCTGACCGAATGCCAGCAACCGGGGCGCGCCGACGCCGTAGCGTTCCAGGCGGAACAGCAGGCCGGCTTGTTCGACAGCGCGGGTCGCCAGCCGTCGGCCGCAGAGCCACGTACAAACCCAGGCCAACGGCCAGTCGGTGCGGCGGCGGACCAGCGTGGCCCGCGAGACGCCGGGCACCGAGACGGTCGTTCGCGTCACCTTGCTGATGGAGCCAGGATGTCCCGCCGGAGCGGCCAGCCAGGCGGGCACCGTATCTCCCCAGACGGCATGCATCCGTGGGGTGATGCAGAGCGCTTCGCCGTCGAGCCAGATGAGTTGTTGCGTGTCATGCGAGCGCGTTTCGCGCAGTTCACGGATGTGCCGGTGCCGATCAAGCCGTTGCGCATGCTTGCGGATGTGACGCACGGCTTCGGTCCAGAAGGCATGCGGCGCTCGCATGGGAAGGGTGGCCTTCAAGTAGGCGTGCAGGCACGCAAGTCGATCGCGCGGTGTGACCAGGTCGTCGGCCAGCGTCGCGTGCAGGGCGGCCAAGTCGCGCCAGCGCGCCGGCCAGTCGAGATGGCAGCGCTGCCGGGACCGCTGCCAGTCGAGCATGTGAACGTCGTTGTTCTCCGCACCGACCAGCAAGTGCTTGGAATAGAGGTCGGGATGATCGAATCCCATTTCATGCATCTGAGCCAGGGCTTCGCCGACGACGCGTGCCAGCTGGCGGCGGCCTTGCGGCGAACGTCCCGCATGGGAACGGAGATGGTCGCGCAGTTCGCGCGCATCAGGCACCGCACGGACGAGGACGAACGCGCGGCCCTGGCCGTCTTCGCCCGCCGCAATCCAGTCGGGACAGTTCACGCCGGCCGTCCGGAGCGATTGGAGCAGTCTTCCTTCCCGGCGCGAGTGCGACACCAGGCCGAAGCCGGCCAGCGCGTTCGTCAACCGCGCACGCCAACGAATGCGATGCTCGCGTTTGAGATAAGCAGTCAGTGTCTCGTCGCCATGGCCGAGCTGCACGCGGGCGACGTGGCGATCGGGATGGCCGCAGACGATCACACCCGGCAAAGCGAGGAATCGAGCCGCCGTCGCCAGCGACTGCTGATCGAGAAGCTCGCGGTAGCGGGGGTTGATCTGCAGGAACGCCATCCGTGGTCCTTCTCTCTTCGTTTTCGGACCCACTCAGGCCGAGCGACGGATCGCTGGTGTCAGCAAGTCGACTGCGGCCGCGTAGACTTCTCCGGCCGTGAGCGTCTTCATGCAGCGGTGATCGAGCGGGCAAACGCGCCGCTGGCACGGACCGCACGGCACCGGCTTCTGCATGTGGACCGCCCGGCGATAGTACGTCTCGGTCCAGGCAATGTGCGTGGGCCCGAAAAGCGTGACCACGGGGCGATCGAACGCGGCCGCGAAGTGGCGCGGGCCGCTGTCGGTCGTAATGAGCAAGTCGGCGCGACGCACACAGGCTTTGGTCAGGCCCAGGGACAGCGGTGTATTTGCCAGCGAGTGTACTCCAGGCCGGCGCGCCTGGGTTGCGATCTGCCGGGCCAGTTCGCGCTCGCTAGGACCGCACAGCACCAGGACGCCACTACCGCGCCGGTCGATCAGGTCCTGAGCCAGCCGGACGAAATGCTCGACGGGCCAGTGCTTGGCCGCGCCGAACGCCGCACCAGGGTTCAGACAGACCACCTCGGAATGTCGGTCGAGGCCGGCGTCTTCCCAGACGCGATCGGCTGCTGCTTCATCGCGGTTCGTCGTCGCCAGCGCCATGCGATGGCCGGGCGGCGGGCAGTCGAGCGGTTCGACCAGCTCGTTGTAGGCATCGATCACGGGGCTCGGAATCAAACGGCCCCAGCGGCCGCGGATCGGCGGCAGGGCATCGGTGAGAAGCAGGCTGCGCGCATAGCGGGCATAGCCGATGCGCCGCTTGCAACGGCCCAGGCAGGCAACCAGCGCGGAGCGGAAGGAGTTGGGGAACAGGACCGCGACGTCGATGCCCTCGCGACGCAGTTTTGCCGCGGCGCCGGGCCAGCGGTTCTCGCGGGCGCCGCTCGAATCGAGGAACACCAGGCTGTCGAACCAGGGCAGGCCTTCAACGACGCCGGCGACGTAAGGCTTCATGACGCCGACAATGTGCGCGCCGACGAAGTGCTCGCGCAGCGCGCGCACGGCCGGCGTGGCCATGACCACGTCGCCGATCCAGTTCGGGAGGAAGACTGCGATTTTCATGTGCTACGCCGCAAGCGGCAGAATCAGGCTGCGTTCAGCTTCTGGAGAACGCTTGTCGTCGAGTAACCGTCGCGGAACGGCGCGAGATGGACCCGTCCGCCGTACGACTCCACAAAATCGGCGCCGACCACCTCGTGCCGTTGGTAGTCCGCGCCCTTGACCAGCACGTCGGGCCGCAGCTCGCGAATCAGCTCCAGCGGCGTCATCTCGTCGAAGACGCTGATGTAGTCGACCGCATGCATGCCCGCCAGCACCTCGGCACGGGCCGACTCCGCGTTGATCGGCCGGTCGGCGCCCTTGAGCGTGCGCACGCTGCTGTCGCTGTTCAGGCCGACGACGAGCAAGTCCGCCTGGGCGCGGGCTTCGTTGAGATATTGGACATGCCCCGCATGCAGCACGTCGAAGCAGCCGTTGGTGAAGGCGACGCGCTGACCGAGGGCACGCCGGCTGTCGAGCTCGTTGCGAAGCATCTCGCGCGACAGCACCTTCTGATTGCAATTGGGACCGATGCGAAGCAGGTCGCGCAGGATCTCGTCGCGCGTCACGGTGGCGACACCGATCTTCTCGACTTCCAGGCCGCCGGCGACGTTCGCCAGGCGAATGGCGGCGTCGTAGTCGGCGCCGGTTGCCAGGGCGAGGCCGAGCATGCTCAGCACCATGTCGCCGGCGCCGGTGATGTCGTAGACCTGCCGGGGCCGCGTGGGGAAGAGCTGGCGCCGGCCGTCGCGGTGGGCCAGGGCCATGCCGTCCTTATCAAGCGTCACGACCGACGCTTCCAGGTCGAGCCGTTCGCGCAGTTCCTCGGCCGCGACCTGGGCCTCTTCGGTATTGCGCAGCACGCGGCCCAGCGCCAGGCCGGCTTCCAGGCGGTTGGGCGTTATGGCGGAGCAGCCGTGATACTTGCGGTAGTCATTGCCGCGGATCGGATCGGCCAGCGTCCGCCGGCCACAGGCGCGAGCGCCGGCAATCGTGGCTGCCAGGAGCCTGGGCGTGCAGACGCCCTTGTCATAATCGCTGATGAGCACCAGATCGACACGCCGAAGCTGGTTCGCGATGACCTTGGCCAGCTCGGCCTCGACCTCTGCCGTCACCGGCTCGCGCACCTCGTAATCGACACGGATCATCTGTTGCGGATGGCGATGCTGGGCTCGGCCGATGTAGCGTTCCTTCACCGTGGTCGGCCGGTCCGCGCAGGGAACGACGCCCTCGTGGTCGATGCCCAACTCGTTCAGCATTTGCCGGACGCGAATGCCGTCGGCATCCTGGCCGATGACGCCGGCCAGTGCCACACGGGCGCCCAGGGCACGCAGCATCGTCGCCACACTGCTGGCGCCGCCGAGGCGCTCTTCGCGCTTGTCGGCATGCAGCAGGATGACAGGGGCTTCCTGGCTGATGCGCTCCGCGTCGCCCCAGACGTAGCGGTCGAGGATCAAATCGCCCACCACCAGCACGCGCGGCTGGCCCAGGCGCTGTACCAGATCGATCAGGTCAGCCGACATTGGCGGTTCGTCTCCTTGGCGTGGAATATTCCTCAGATGGCTAACCCGCAATTCTCACCACGGATTGCACGGATAACACGGATCGATCAATCAACAAAGAAGTTGCGTTCCTAAAGTTGGCGATCCCGATCGAACCAGTTATTCTCGTGCCGATTGCATTTCATCCGTGTTATCCGTGCAATCGGTGGTTGCTTTTGTTTTGTGAGATATGCAGGCTAATCCCCTCTGCTCGCCGACGCAGTGGCTTTCAGGCAGCTTTGGTTTGTTCCGCGACAGGGTTGCCGACGACGGACGGCAGGCCCTGCGCCACGGCCGCGTGCAGCAGAGGCAGCAGGATCTCGTGGTGGCCGATCAACTCGATGCCTTCCGCGCTGGGGCGATCCAGCACGTTGACGCGATTGCGATATTGCGACTGCTTGTCGAGTGTCACGCTAACCAGGCCGTCAAGCATGTGCCCGAAGTTGTGGACCACGCTGACAGCCTTCAGGAAGACTTCGGGCAGCACGACAGCACTGCCGAGGTTGAGCCAGACGCCGTGCTGCATGGTCGAAACGACACTGCACAGCCGGCGGAAGTCGATCATCGACGCTTCGCCCAGGGCGGCGCCGGAGACGTGCGGATGCATGTGAACGATGTCGGTGCCCAGCGCCACGTGAATGGTGCAGGGAATGCCGGCGCGGTGGGCTGCCAGGACCAGGCTTTGATCGGGATGCGGACAGCCGATGGCATCGAGATGCTTGCCGAGGGCCGCACCGAGGCCGGTTTCGTGCTCCGCACCGGTCCGCGAAGCGAGCGCGAACGCGTCGGCGGTCTCGCGGGCCATGCCGAACTTGCCGGATGCCAGCGTGGAGGACACGTCCTCGCTCGTCTTGCCAGCGAAGGCGAGCTCGAAATCGTGGATCGCAGCAGCGCCGTTGAGGACCACGGCATTCACCAGGCCGCGTTTCACCCAGTCGATGAGATAAGGCCCGCAGCCGGTCTTGATGACGTGTCCGCCCAGGGCTGCGACGACGGTGCGGCCATCGCGCTTGGCCCGGCACAGGTGATCGCGCACCTTGCGCAGATCGTTGGCGGCCAGGCAGCGCGGCAAGGCATCGAGCCAGGAGCCAATCGAGGTGTCCGCCGGCACGACCTGGCCGACGTCGTCGACGAAGACTTTGCTGGGGCGGGAAGCGAGATCGTAGGTCTTGAGTCCGTGCAGGTCGAACGGCTTCATGTTGCTATCGGCAAGCACGGTCCCTCGACCGCTCTCGCCGCTCCTCCTTGAGCTGACGACGCCCAGCCTCAGGCCGGCAGCCGATGGCCCAGCGCCGCGGTGAGTTTTCGATCAAGCGTGTCTTGCCCGGCGCAAACGTGGAGGCCGATCCGCAGCGCCCACAGCTCGCGCTCGCCCAGCCGTACCAGGCGCAGCTTGACCAGGTCCTTCTGAGTCGTGACGATCACACAGTCCTTCGCCTGTCGCCGCGCCCAGCCACGCAGGTCTTCGACATCGCTTCGGGTGTAGGCATGATGATCGGCAAAGACGCGAAACGCGATCGGCTCGGCGCCGAGGCCCGTCAGCGTCCGGCGGAACGCCTCAGGGTTGCCGATGCCGCAAAACGCCGCCATCGGCCGCCCGACGACGCTGTCCGGCGGCAGGGTGTGCTGCTCGTTGCTCGTCCATTCGATGGGGGCATGAATCGTTTCAACGATCGGCACGTTGGGCGCCAGGCGTGCCACCTCATCTTGCAACCGGCCCCGGGCCTCCTCGGTCACGTGGTCGCAGCGCGACAACAATACCAGGTCCGCACGTTGCAATCCCGCAGGCGGCTCCCGTAGCAGACCGCGGGGCAGCAAGTGGCCGTGGCCCCACGGGTTCGTCGCGTCGATCAACACCAGGTCCAGGTCGCGTGCCAGACGCCGGTGCTGAAAGCCGTCGTCCAGGACCAGGATTTCGCTTTCCAGCTCCTCGATCGCCGTGTGCGCCAGGGCGACGCGATCGGGGCCTTGCAAGTGTGGCACGTCGGGCAGGTTTTCTTCGAGGACCAGGGCCTCGTCGTTGGGCCCATCACTGCTGCCATAGCCCCGGCTCAGGATCGCGACGCGCACATCCTGCTGTCTGAAGTGTCGGGCCACGTATTCGACGCACGGCGTCTTGCCCGTGCCGCCGGCGGTCAGGTTGCCGACGGAAACGACGGGGACCGTTGCTCTTTCCGTGCGATTCCAGCCCCGGTTGTAGAGCAGGTTGCGAAGCTGGACGGCACCGCGGTACGGGACGCTGGCTCCCCAAAGGGCGCAGCGCTGCAATCCGGGCCAGAGGCCGCGGGCCTGACCGCTGACCAGCGCATGGTAGGACCGGGGGTCGATGGCCGTCGTCCCTTGAATGACAAAGGGGTGTCAGCGAAGGATGCGTTTCCAGGTAGATTGCAGGGCAGAGGGTGTTATAGCCCGATCTTCAATTTGGTGTCAACCGGAACCGGGGACGGTTTGACTTTTGCCCGCCGGCGCATAATCTGACCGCGACGTTCTTTCGATCGGTCTACGCAACCAGGAGGTACTCGCTATGGAAAAGCGCGCGAATGCCGTCACGTTCAAGGGCGCTCCGCTCACGCTGGTCGGTCCGCAGCTCAAGGTCGGCGACAAGGCACCGGAATTCACCTGCCTGTCCGGCCTGGAGACGCTGACGTTGGCCCAGACGCCGGCCAAGGCTCGTCTGTTCAGCGTCGTGCCGTCGCTCGACACGCCGGTGTGCAGCGAGCAGACCCGCAAGTTCGACAAGGAACTCGCCGGGCTCAAGGACAAGGTAGCCAGCTACACCGTCAGCCTCGACCTGCCGTTCGCCCAGAAGCGATTCTGCGGCGAGCACAGCGTCACCAACATGACGACGCTGTCCGACGTGCACAATCAGTCGTTCGGCAAGAGCTACGGCACCCTGATCGAAGGGCTGCCGCTGTCGCTGCTGTCGCGCGCCATCTTCGTGGTGGACAAGGGCGGCAAGATTACCTACGTGGAATACGTTCCGGAAGTCGCGTCGCACCCGAATTATGATGCGGCCCTGGCGGCCCTGAAGACGGCCGCAGGGTGATTAGACTTGGCGAGCGTCGAGGCGTAAGCCCGACGTGGACTTCAACCCGACGTGGACTTCAATACGAACACGTCGGGCTTACGCCTCGACGCTCGCCGAGATGTTCATTAAGCCATTCCAGCTGGAAATGACCCTGCTTGGGGCCTGCGAAGCTGCGCAGGCTTCTTCGACTGATTCCCGTCCCGGTGCCGTTGGCGGCCGGCATGTCACTTTTTGCCTGACCTGTCAACTTTACCGCCTGTCTCCCAAGAAACCCTGCCAAAGTGCCATTGCAGCTGTTGCAAGCCCGTACCATCTAATTAGAGTGAAGAGAAGCAGTGTACCGGCCGCCTGGGTGCGTCCGGGAAGCAAGGGTTAGTGGTACGCTCCAGTTCGTTGCTGGAGCAGACGAGAGGCATTCACACACCCGGAAACTAGCGAAGGAGAAGTGCCATGAGACCCTTTCGGGTTTCCCGCTGGGTCTGCGCGCTGATGCTGGCCGGATTGGGGGCAGCCCCCGTCCAGGCCGGCTGGGACAACGTCTTTCAGGTCTGTTGCCATAGTTGCGGCAGCAAGCCCGCGGTCAGCAACTACTCGGCGGGATATGCGCCCGCGGCGTGCTGCCCGCAGCCAGCCTGCCCGCAGACGTGCTGCTCCACGCAGTACGTGCAGCGGTCCTACTATCAGCCGGTGACTTGTTATCAGACCAAGACCTACTACGAGCCGGTCACCAGCTACCAGACCAGCTACTACTACGAGCCGGTCACCAGCTATCGCTATAGCTGCTATTACGATCCCTGCACGTGCAGCTATCAGCAGGTCGCCTGCCCGACCACGTGCTATCGGCTTCGCTCGCAGACCTGCGCCAGCACGAGCTACTTGCAGCGCACCTGCCAGGTTCCGGTGACGAGCTACCGGCTGTCGTGCTACTACGAACCGGTGACGACCTGCACGACGACGCCCGGTTGCTGTGCGTCGCCCTGCTCCGCGCCAGCCGTGGCGGCACCCGCTGTCCAAGCGCCACCCGCGGTCAGCGAAGGCGTCGCACCCGCTCCGGCTCCTCCGGGCGTGAGCGAGCAGCGCAATCCACCGGCGGGTAACGGCAATGGCGGAAGTGACGTCGAGAAGCGTTACTATCCGCAGCCGTCGAACCCGCCACCCATGCCGCCGGCCAATGGTACGGGCTATCGTCCGGCAGCCCCGGCTCCGGCGCAGCCGAGTTCGCCGCCGCCGGTGGTGAAGCTCGATCGCATCGTGTCGCTGCCGGCCGCAGGCGGTCAGGTCCAGGGACAGGTGGTTCAAAGCAACAACGCGCCGCGTCCGGGTGCGAAGCTGGTCTTTGTCAGCGCCGAGAAGCAGGCGCCACAGGAAACCGTCACGGCGGACAACACGGGCCGCTTCAACGTCAAGCTGTCCTCAGGCGGCTGGCTGGTCTACATGACCGGCAACGACGGCAAGTCGCTCTTCCACAGCAAGATCGACGTGCGCGGCGAAGAGAACCGCCAGGTGGTCCTCGTCAGCCGTTGAAATTCCCAAGAGCAAAGAAAGGCCCACGGGGATCGCTTCCCGTGGGCTTTTTGCTTTTCCCCGACAGACTGTTGACGGACTTTCGCGGACCCGATAATGATGGTAGATTGTATGAATAAGGCAAGCGGTGAAGGTTTGCACCCTTGCCGCGTAAAATCTCTGAAGAGGAACGAACGGCGTGATCGCTTGATTTCCCGAGGACGTATCGACCTAAGGCCGCGGCGCGCAACTGACCGTTCACGCCGTATTTGCCTTACCGATCCTAGTTTCCGTCGCGGGCCGCTGGCAGACGGAGGTACGTTCCGACACTCGCAAAGGAGGGTTCTATCCCACCCATCAACGACCGAAGCATGCCGCAGCGCGACCAGAGCAAGCAGCGCGTCAACGAGCAGATCCGCATCAGTCCGATCCGATTGATCGGCGCCCAGGGTGAGCAGCTGGGCGTGGTGCCGACGGCCCAGGCGATGGACATGGCCCGCGAGGCCAATCTCGACCTGGTCGAAGTCGCGCCGACGGAACGACCGCCGGTCTGCAAGATCATGGATTTCGGCAAGTTCCGCTATCAGCAGTCGCGCAAGAAGGAAAAAGGCAAGACGCACCAGCAGAAGCTAAAGGAAATCCGCGTCCGCCCCAAGACGGGCGAGCACGACATCGACACAAAAATCAATCAGGCTCGCAAGTTCCTGGAGCACAACGACAAGGTGCTCCTGAATGTGCTGTTCCGCGGCCGCGAGCTGCAGCACATCGAGGAAGGCAAGCGCATCATCGAGGCCATGCTCGTGAAATTGGTGGAGTTCGCCAAGATCGAGAAGCAGCCGTCGATGGAAGGGAAGCGTATGACCGCGATGCTGGCGCCCAAGGCCGCAAAAACGTGACGTCATTGTCCTTCCCGGTCCGCGATTTTTCTGTATAATACTCCTTCCTTCGGGGAGCGAGTGGCTTTATCGATTCTCCGGGCCCCCTGGGTCAGTCCAGGGGCCCTTTTCTTTTTGACGCCGGCGCCGCATGCGGCCCGCCGTCGTGCGGGTGACGACCATGCCAAAGATGAAGTCGCACAAAGGATCGAAGAAACGCTTCAAGGTGACCGCCAGCGGCAAGCTCAAGCGCCGGCAGGCGAGCAAGAAGCACTTGCTTAGCCACAAGACCGGCAAGCGCAAGCGCAGCCTGCGCGGTACGGTCATTCAGACGAACCGCCTCGGCCGCAAGTACGCCGTCGCGATGCTCGAGGCGTAAGGAACCGTTTGGCCGCCAGCGCTCGAACGAGCGCGGACCTTGCTAGGAGAAATCAACCATGACACGAGCACGCAGCGGCAAGACGGTCCTGCGCGGCCGCAAGCGCCTTCGCAAGCTCACCAAGGGCTTCGTGATGGGCCGCCATCATCTCTACCGCCAGTCGGTGGTGACGTTGATGCGCGCCGGCGTTTATGCCTTCCGGGATCGTCGCGTCCGCAAGCGCGAATTCCGCCAGTTGTGGATCATCCGCATCAGCGCTGCCTGTCGCATGCGCGGCATGCGCTACAGCCAGCTGATCGCCGGCCTGCAGCGCGCCCAGGTCGAGCTGAACCGCAAATCCCTCGCGGCGATTGCCGTGGACGATCCCGATACGTTTACCAAGATCGTCGAACTCGCCAAGAAGCATCTGTAAGAGCACTCCGCCGTCAGCCATCAGCTATCAGCCACTGGCGGTCATTGTCATCGCTGACGGCTGATAGCTGACGGCTGATTGCGTTTTCCCATGTCTGACTTGAACACCCTCGAGCAGCGCGCCCTGGCCGAGTTGACCGCTGTCGCGGACGAAGACGCGCTGCGCGCCTGGAATACCCGCTATCTAGGCGACAAGGGCGAACTGAAGCAGGCGATCAATAACATCAAGAATGTCCCGGCCGATCAACGCAGGACATACGGGCAGGAAGTCAACCGCGTGAAGGAAGCGTTGACTGCGGCTCACGACTCCGCTGTGGCACGGGAGAAGGAAAAGGCGCTGGAGCGAAGTCTCGCCACGGACCGGCTCGACGTCACGCTGCCCGGACGCGCGGTCTCGCGCGGCCGGCTGCACGTCGCGACGCAGGTCCTTCGAGAGATCTACGCCGTCTTTGCGGACCTCGGCTTCCAGATCTACACCAGCCGTGAGGTCGAGGATGACCTGCACAACTTCGAATACCTCAACATGCCGCCGCACCATCCGGCGCGCGACATGTGGGACACGTTTCACACGACGACACGCGGCGTGCTGCTGCGCACACACACGTCGCCCGGCCAGATCCACGTGATGCGGCAGTTCAAGCCCAAGCCGATCCGCGTGATCTTGCCGGGCATGTGCTATCGCTACGAAGCGATCACCACGCGCAGCGAGATCATGTTTCACCAAGTTGAAGGCCTGGCGGTCGGCAAGCACATCCGCATGTCGGATCTGAAGGGAACGATCGTCGCGTTCGCTCGGCGCATGTTCGGCGAGCAACGCCAGGTGCGGATCCGCTCCAGCTACTTCCCGTTCACCGAACCGTCCATCGAAGTCGACATGGACTGCATCGTCTGCAGCGGCAAGGGCTGTAGCTTGTGCAAGCGGACGGGCTGGCTGGAGATCATGGGCGCCGGCATGGTGCATCCCGCGGTGCTCAAGCACGGCGGCTACGACCCCGACACATTCGGCGGCTTCGCGTTCGGCATGGGCCCGCAGCGGATCACCATGCTCAAATACGCAATCGACGACATCCGGCAGTTCTGGGGCAACGACCTTCGATTTCTTCAGCAGTTTTGAAAGACACCCGAGACCCGGAATGACGAATGCCGAAGCCCGAATGACGAATCAATGACCCAATGACCAAGCTCGGACGAAGCCTGGCCTTTGATTGGTCATTGGGGATTGGTCATTGATTCGTTATTCGGGCTTCGGCATTCGTCATTCCCGGTCAACAGAACCTGTACGATCGGACTCCACGATGAAGGTTCCACTAAGCTGGCTTTACGAATACGTCGGCAGCAACGTGCCGGCGCCGCAACTGGTCGAGCGGCTCACGCTGGCTGGGCTGGAAGTGGCGAGCGTGCGCGTCCTGGGCAAGCCGGTCCCCGAGGGCCTGCACGTCAAGGCGGAAGATGCCGGGCCCGTCTGGGAGCGAGACAAGCTGGTCATCGGCAAGGTGCTGCAGGTCGAAAAGCACCCCAACGCCGACCGCCTGACGCTGGTCACCGTCGATTACGGCGCCCGCGAACCGAAGCGACTGGTCACCGGTGCACCAAACCTCAAGGTCGGCGACGTGGGCCAGAAGGTGATCGTCGCGCTGTCCGGGTCGATCCTGTTCGACGGCCATTCCAAGGACGGCAAGAAGCTCGCGGAGCTGAAGCCGAAGGAGTTGCGCGGCATCATGAACGATGCCATGGTCTGCTCCGCTTACGAACTCGGCATCTCCGAAGAGCACGAAGGCATCATCCTCCTCGAATCCGATGCACCGGTCGGCAAACCGCTCGTGGATTTCATGGGCGAGATCATCCTCGAGATCGACGTGCTGCCCAACATGGCGCGCTGCCTGTCGATGATCGGCGTCGCCCGCGAAGTGGCGGCACTGACGGGGGGCACCCTGCGCAAGCCCCCGCACACGGTCGAGATGTTCGCCGAGCCGATCGAAGGCCAGGTCAAGGTCGAGATCGAAACGCCCAAACTGTGCGCTCGCTACGCGGCCATGCTCATCAAGGGCGTGCGAATCGCCCCGGCGCCCGCCTGGATGCAGCGCCGTCTCGGCTATGCCGGCATGCGGCCGATCAGCAACATCGTGGACATCACCAATTACGTGATGCTCGAATGGGGCCAGCCGCTGCATGCCTTCGACTATGACCTGCTCAAGGCGCGAGCCGGTGGACAGGCGCCGACGATCATCGTCCGCCCCGCCAAGCCCGGCGAGAAGATGACCACGCTCGATGGCGCGGAGCGCACGTTGACCTGGAAGGACGACGACGGCCAGGACGTGGCAGCCCTGGTGATCGCCGACACCGTGGGGCCGATCGCGCTGGCCGGCGTCATGGGCGGGAAGGACACCGAAGTCCACGACAAGACCACGAACATCCTGCTCGAATCGGCCAACTTCGATTTCGTCAGCATTCGCCGGACGATGAAGCACTTCAACCTGCCAAGCGAGGCCAGCGTCCGCTTCAGCAAGGGGATTCATCCCGAGATCGTGCGTCCCGCCGCCGAACGGGCCGCGGAGCTGATGCGCCAGTTCGCGGGCGGCCGGGTGGCGCGCGGCCTAGTCGAGAGCTATCCCGGCAAGAAGGAACTGCAGACGATCGCGCTGGAGCTGGAAGAAGTTCGAAACGTCCTAGGCATGAACTTCTCGCGCAAGGAGGCGATCCAGATCTTGCGGGCCCTGGAGTTCGAGATCACGGAAGACGCGCCCGAGGCCTTCACCGTCAAGACGCCGCCGCATCGCACCGACATTCAGGCGGGCAGCGCGGACTTGATCGAAGAGCTGGTGCGCATCCACGGCTACGACAAGCTGCCGGCCACGCTGATGTCCGATCAGCTGCCGGAGCAGCACACCAACAAGCCGCTGGTGCTGGAGGAACGCGTCCGCGACATCCTGGTGACCGCGGGATTGCAGGAAGTTATCACCTACTCGCTGACGATGGCCGAACGCGAGGCACCCCTGGGTGCTCCGGCCCTGGACTACGTCACGCTGCGCAACCCGATCAGTGCCGAGCGCGTGGTGATGCGACACAGCGTCCTGGCCAGCGTTTTGGAAGTCGCCGCAGGGAACCTGAAGCACACCGGTGACGTGCGCATCTTCGAAGTCGGCAAGGTTTTCCTGCCAAAGGCCGGCGAGAAGCTGCCTGAAGAGCCGCGGCGTATCGCCCTGGTGCTGACGGGTCGCCGCTGGCGCGAGTTCTGGGACGAAACCTCCGCAACCGCCGACGCGCGGGCGTCGCAAGCAGCATCGCTCGATTTCTACGATCTCAAGGGCGTGATCGAGACTCTGGCAGGTGACTTGCATCTTCCCGAGGTTTCCTATCGCCCAGCCACGGCCCCTTATCTGCACCCGGGGCGCTCGGCCGAGTTGCTCATCAAGGGCCAGCCGGTGGGAGCGTTCGGACAGCTGCATCCGAAGGTGGCGGCCGCCTACGCGGACGCCGGCGATGTCTTCAAGCCGCTGACGGGCCGTACCCTGCTGGTCGGCGAGCTAGACCTGGAAGCGATCCTGGCTGCGGTGCCGGACCGATACACGTACACGGCGCTGTCGGTTTTTCCGGCCGCCCTGCGCGACATCGCGGTGATTGTGCCGGAAACCATCACCGCCGATCAGGTCTCCGAAGCGATCCGTGCAGGTGGCGGCGACCTGCTGCAAGGGGTACGACTGTTCGACGTCTATCGCGGCTCGAGCATCCCCGAAGGCACCAAGAGCCTGGCCTACGCGCTGACCTACCTGGCGTCGGACCGTACGCTGACCGACAAGGAAGTGGACAAGGCGCACAAGAAGATCGAAGATCGCCTCAAGCACATGCTCAAGGCGCAAGTCCGCGGACAGGAAGCGGCCAGGTGAAGCCTTTTCTCCGAGCCCGAAGCGTAAGCAAGGGTTCAAAATTGCCCCTTGCTTGCGCGTCGGGCTCGAGCTAAATCGACCCAACGCGGAGGCGCGTCGCCATGCCCGGCCAGGATTCACGCGGCCTGACCGTTGAAGAATTGACCCGTCTCCTGCGGGCCGTCGATTCGCGCGTCTACTTTGCCCCCGCCCGCATGCTGCGTCGTGCCATCAAGCAGGATCGCCAGCTGGCCGGGCTGGGGATTCAGGTGCCGCACCAGCGCAGCTACTGGATCGACCGGGCCCGCCTTCTCGAGTTCGTCACACCGGGCGAACTACGCTTGGCGTCCGGCGACGACCTTCCCGAAACGATCTTGCTCCTGCGCGATCCCGAGCCCGAAGCACTCGTGCAGCTCCCGCGTGCGGAAATCCTGCTCAAGCACTGGCGCCTGCTGTTCCACGCCCATCTCCATCGGGAGCTTGACCAGCAAAGGGCGGAAGGCACGCTGGACGAGCGCGAGATCCGTGCGCGGATCCAAGCCATTGGCCCGGTGGAGTTCGAAGAGATCCGCACTGTCCTGCGGCAGCAGGGGATGCTTCTTGCCCCGGAGGACGACTGCGCCACGTACCTGGAATTTGTCGCAGTCTACCTGGAACTACGGCGGTTCGCGACCGGAAGGCCACGCCTTTATTTTCCGGGAATCGACGAGCTGACACGCATCGATGCGATCGTCAGTACGGGCTTGGATGTGACAGCCTTGTTCACGTCCACGCGGCCAGCGGGCGCGGCCGATGCGCCGCCGGCTTCCCGACCCACACCCGAATTCACGGATGACGCGCCCGACGCACCCGATGGTCTCGCGGACACGGTCGAGACGCGGGTTGTCCAGCAACTCGGGCCGGGACAGTTTGGCAGGATCATGCGCCGGGCAGAGGCCTTGTCGCAGCGAGGGAACGTGGCACGGGCCGCGATTCTGAAGACGCGAGCGGCCCTGGCAGTCCCCGCGCATGCCGCGCAGGCACGGACCGAAGCCGGTGCAGAGATCAATCGACTGACACGGCGTCTTCAGCGTGCGCTTCATCTGAGCAGCCGCGAAACGAAGTCCTGGCGCAAGGTCTTGCCAACCCTGCTCGATCCTGCCGCCCGCGGCACCTGGCCCGTCGAAGCCCGGCTCCTCTACGACGTCCAGAAGGTTTGCCTCGACCACGAACGGCAGGTCTACAAGCTCGATCTCATCGGTTGGGTGACGAGCCTTGGACACCGGTCCATCCAGCGCTTGTTGCCAGGCCAGAATCATGTGCTGGCAGTCAAGCATCTGCGCAGTGCCGGCCGTCGCCTGGGTGCGGTGCGAATGCCAGACGCCGAGCGCCGCGAGCTGGCGCTATTGATCGAACATGGCATTCACATGGAGGAGGAACGGCTGCGCGAACGCTTTCGCCCGGAAATCCAGCGTGTCATTGTCGATGTTGGTCTTCAACCCGAGAACCTGCCCGAACGCGTAGCCCTGCGCAAACTGATCGAAGAGTTGCTCGACCACATCACCGAACGCGGTTTCCTGACGATGGGCGATCTGCGCGATGCCATCTCGCGCAATCAGCTGAAGTTGCCGGACCTCGCGGACCCCGGCGAGTTGTTGCTCGGCGATCGCTTGTTGCGCGCCAACCGCAGCCTTGCGGTCAAGCTGGATGGCGTCTATCGTCGCGGCGAAGTCTACATGCGCTGGCTCCAGCGACTCAGTTCGCTTGCGTTCGGGACAAACACCGGCCGATTTCTGACGCTGTTCGCCATTCTTCCATTCGCCAGCGCCTTCGTTATCCTTATGGGTGGTGAGGAGATTGTCAAACTGACGAGATCGCTGTTTCGCGGTGAAGTTCTCTCCACAGGACCTGCGGTCGAGCCCCTCGGGAATGAAGAGGACGGCACCGCGACACTTTCGGCGATGACGGTCAAGTCAGAGAGCGCTCACGCGGGGCTCGATCTTCCCAATCCCTATGTATTCGGCTTGCTGGGCGTATTCTTGCTGCTGCTTGTCAATGTGCCGGCCTTTCGACGTGCGACCGGTCACCTGCTGCTCAGCGGCTATCGCGGACTGCGCTGGATGCTCCAAGAAGTGCCGGCTTGGATTGCGCGCTCGCGCATCATGCAGCAATTCCTGCACAGCGCGATCGTCCTTGCAACGTGGCGATACATTGTGAAGCCGCTGATTGTCGCAGGGCTCCTGTCCCTGGTGTTCCCACTCGCCGGCGCAACGGCAAACCACTGGATGATGGGAGCGGCCTCGTTGTTCGTCGTCATGACCTTGGTGCTGAACACCCGGCTAGGGCGTGATCTCGAGGAGGTCGCCGTCGATGGGATCGTGCGTGCGTGGGAGCAATTCCACGTCGAATTCGTCCCCGGCCTGTTTCGGCTGATTGTCGGGTTTTTCAAACGCGTGACCGAAAGTGTCGAACGCGTAATATATACCGTGGATGAATGGCTACGCTTCCGCAGCGGTGACAGTCGGTTGTCGCTGGTCATCAAGGCAGTCTTGAGCGTCGTGTGGCTGCTCGTGACGTATCTCGTTCGTGTCTTCATCAATCTTTTCGTCGAACCGACGTTCAACCCGATCAAACATTTTCCGGTGGTCACGGTCGCAGCCAAGCTCATATTTCCGACCATTCCGACGCTTCTCAAGGGGATCACGGCGGCACTGGCGCCGTTCGTCGGCACCGCGGTCGGTATTTTTCTCGCCACGGCCGTCATCTTCTTCATCCCGGGACTGGCCGGCTTTTTGGTCTGGGAGTTGAAGGAAAACTGGCGACTCTATCGGGCGAACCGGGCGTTGACGCTACGGCCCGTCCTCGTCGGCCACCACGGCGAGACGCTCCGCCGCCTCCTGCGGCCCGGTATTCACTCCGGCACGATCCCGAAGCTCTACGCGCGGCTGCGCAAGGCCGAACGGCGCGCACGGCACAGCGGAAGCTGGCGTTCCTTTCGAAAGAACTACGAGGCATTGCATCACGTTGAGGCGAGCGTGCGCCACTTTGTCGACCGCGAGCTAGTGGGGCTCCTCAAGGAAAGCCAATGTTGGGGAACGGACGACCTGCGCGTCGGTGCAATTACCCTGGCGACCAACAGCATTCGCGTCCAGCTTGACTGTCCGAGCCTGGGACTGGAACCGATGCGGCTGGTTTTCACGGAGCAATCGAACTGGATGGTCGCGGGGATTGCGGTACCGGGCTGGCTGCCGGCACTGAGCGAACCGCAGCGACGCGCGCTGGGAGCAGCCCTGGCGGGCATTTACAAGCTGGCAGCCGTGGAACTGGTGCGCGAGCAAGTCGGCGCCGAGCTTGGCGAACTGTCGAGTCATTGGGAGATTGTCGAACGCGGCCTGATGGTCTCGCCCCCGGAGAATGACGCGGCACTCTACGACCTCGATGAAGAGCCGGTCATCGCACCCCAGTCCGGCAATCACAAGGATACCCACTTGCCGACGATTCCGTCCGCATCGCTTCGGTTTGGCAACGTCGCCATCACCTGGCAGGACTGGGTCGAGCTGTGGCAACGCGATCAGGAAGACAAGCAGTTACCGGACTTATTCCCCGAAGGCGTACACGTGCTGCCGAACGGCGTGAAGGCTCAGCAAGCAGCGACGTGATGCGGCGAGTGGTTCAACTAACGCCGTGCATCATCGCACCAATCTTGCGTCGCAGGACAAACAGCACGAATGCTGCACCGGTCAGAGCCCCCATCAGGTACAGGAAGTACATTGCCGGCGGCATCTGACCCCAGTTCTCCCCGAACCAGCCGGCGGCGAGGTTGCCAAAAGAGAACGTGAGCAGCCAGAGACCCATCAACATGCTGGCAAACTTCGCCGGCGCCAGCTTGGATACCATCGACAGGCCGATTGGCGACAGGCAGAACTCGCCCAGCGTGGCCAGCAAAAAGAAGCCGAATAGCCACCACGAGCTAACACGATAGGTGCTGGACTTCACCATCAGCTCGTTCAGGGCCGAGCGCAGCGTTGGATCACCCGCGGCAACCTTGAGACCAAGCTCGTGTTGCTCTTCCAGGACTTTTGTGATCGTCAGCGTGCGAGTCATGGGGTCGTAGTCAATTGTCTGCTTGCTCATCCCCGCGTAGCGAAGATCAAACCCCGGCGGCGTCACATCGAGTACAATCTTGGCCTCGAACCTGTCCGGCGTCGCCTCTTTCGCCGCAATGGCCTTCTCATTCAATTCCTTGATCTTCTTGACGAATGCCTCTGGTGCCGTGCCGCTCACAATGCGGCCGCGTTCCAGGTCCATGAGCACCCCAGTAACTGCAAGTGACCGTGCAGTCGAGTCGTAACGCAGCCGCCCCGCGTCGAACGGCTTGAGCGCCTTGGTCTTCTCGTCTTCATCGCACAGCTGACCTTGGGCGTTGAGCATGACGCCATCGGGCATCGGCCCCTGAAATTGCACGCTGCTGACCCTGCCTTCTCGATCGGCAGCACCGAGCATCAGGGCGAATGCACCGGCCATGAAAAGGATGCCGAGTACCATTTTGAGAGGGATCGATGGATTGAGGCCGCGTCGTTCCAGACATGTCCACAGAGCCGCGAAAAACGGGGCCAGCACAAGGATTAAGAGTGGATTGATGGATTGAAACCAAGCAGGCGGTACTGGATTCCAGAGGCTATGCCACCACGAACTTTCGAGCTCCGGCTGGTCTATCTCCGGCTTGGCGGGCAGTGGCTTGAACAGGTTGATCCACCGGTCAAAGACGGACGACTCCATCGTCTCGGCAGGCACGTCCTCCTCGGTGGGCTTGGGAAACAGGTCGGGCTGCGTGGCAGCGCTCGATAGGTGGCGGTCCGTGTTCTTCTCCGCCCATACGGCCATGGCGTTGCCACCCTGGCCGGCGCCCGCCCAGTAGAACACCACGAAAAGTCCCATCAAGATGATCGCCAGAACCCGATCGCGGACTCCGCCCTGCACCTGCGCGGTGATCCAGGCAAAAAACAGCAAACACACCGCGCTGAGCGACCAGACGATTAATCCATCGAGGCCGATGGCGCTCAGCGCGAAAAGCAACAGCGCTCCTAAGCCAATTACGCCTCCAAGGATCGCCAGTCCCGACGGCGCCAAGCGGGTGAGCAGTGGCGCCACAGAGGGAGAGTGAGCCAGAGTCTCTTCCGAATGCGGATTTGCGATCATGGCTTCCGCAGCCGTCGGCGTTGTCTGGTCCAGCTCGCGTACCCAGCGCATGCCGGCAACGTATGTGAGAAGGGCAATGACCATGCCGATACCGGCCACGGTGAAGCCCGAGTGATAGCCGCCACGCGTATGGTCCGCGAGCCAACCACACAGGAGCGGCGACGCGAAGGCGCCCAGGTTGATGCCCATGTAGTAGATGGTGTAGGCGCCGTCGCGGCGCGGATCATTGGGCGGGTAGAGCAGGCCGACCTGGGTGTTGATTGGGGCCGTCAGCAGGCCGCAGCCGATCACCAGCACGATGAGAGCCGCATAGAAAATCGCCACTGCCTCGAAGGCCATCAAGAAGTGTCCGACGGCCATCAAGACGGCGCCAATGAGGATGGCCTTCCGGTTCCCCAGGTAGCGATCCGCCAGGTAACCTCCGATCAATGGCGTGAAGAAGATAATGCTCGTGTACCACTTGTACACGGAGGACGCGCGGTCCTGCGGCCACTTGAAGTAATTGAGCATGTAGTACATCAGCAGGCCTTGCATGCCGAAATAACTGAACCGCTCCCACATCTGTGTGAAGAACAGCACGTACAGGCCGATCGGGTGTCCAAAAATGGTGCGTCCCGTGCCGGCCGAATCCGATCGCGTTCCCATGGTGCAGTACCTTGGCATCGAGATGGTGAGCGCATCCCTTGTAAACAGCAGGAATTGTGCATCGGCGCTCGAAGAATCGCAAACCGGAAATCCGCGCTTCCTGTCGGCTGGCAGGCAAACTTTCGGTCCCGCGCACTCGTCTTGGATGGTAAGGAGCCGAACCTGTCGGCTCGCGAGCGTCTTTTATCTCCCTGGGAGGTCATCCATGCGTCGTCGTGACTGGTTCGCGGTAGCGGGCCTGGCCGCGGCCCCTTTGCTGGGCTTCGGGCGCCTGTCCGCCGCCGAGAAGTCCGGCGGGAGCTGCGGCACCGCCATCGACTTCTTTGACACGCCCTCCGCGGCGGCCAAGCAAGCCGTCAAGGATCAGAAGCTCGTCTTCGTGTTGCACGTTTCCGGCAACTTCGAAGACCCACGCTTCACCTGAAACAACGCTGAGGCGCTCCGTGTGAACGCCCTGGCCAACGAAGAAGTCGGTAAGTTCCTCAACGAGTATTTCTGCTCGTCCTTCCAGAAAGTCGCCACCTTCAAGATCGTCGGCAACCAGAAACAAGGCGGCAACGTCGCGGCGTACTTCTGCGCCCCGGATGGCCGCGTGCTGCACTTGGTGGCCGGCCCCGTCAATGCCCCGACGCTGCTTGCCGAAGCCAAGTGGGTCGTGGAAGCGACCAAGAAGGCCGTCGCCGAGGCCAAGGGCGACGGCGCCAAGTTCAAGGCGATGTTTCGCAAGTGGCACGCCGATCGCCTGCGTGAAGAACATGGCTTGGTCGTTGAAGCAGTGACCGTGGACGTGGCCAAGCAGGACCCGAACAGTGCCCTGACGTACAACGACCCGACGGGCCGTCCGCTGGCCCCGGTGTTGCCCCCGCCCCCCATTGAAGGGCCGGACGTGACCTTCCGGGCCAAGCAGGACGCCGAAGCGAAGGCCCCCGGCGCTGCCAACGTCATGGATCGCAAAGGCCGCGGCTGGGTGCTGGGCAACCAGGGACGCGTCCATATGCTCATGGCCGCTCATTCGATGGGCAAGATCGAGACGGTTTACGGCACCATCTTCGAAAACATCCTCGGCGAGAAGGTTTCGACCAAGCCGGTGGAAGTGGTGACGCCGTTCCCCTGGGTGGGGCGAAGGGAACAGGCCAAGTAGCAGTGGTGGAAATGGTTTCGGGCCGCAAACCTCGGTCTACCGTAGAGGTTTGCGGCCCTGCCTGCTTACAGGTAGTTCAAAAGCGCATAAGATACGACAGCAAACACGCCAAGCAAGCCGACGATGCCGAACATGGCCTGTTTAACGGTTCGTTGGCGTGCCAGTTCATCGTGTTGGCTGACGCAAGGCTGACACAGTCCCGCCGTGCGCCGAAATCCCGTCTTGGTCCGAATGACGCGGTGGACACCGCTGGTTCGCAGCACTCGGCTGCATTTGCCGCACATGTACATGGCTTCCATCCTTGGTTCTTGGGCGGGAGCCAGGCTTCCTCTTCCCGGCTCGGACGGTCCTGAGGTTCCACTGCCCTTCGCTGTGCTGGCGATGGACTCGAAGGAACCGTCTTCCCTGCGAAGAGACGAGGGTGGGGCTTCATGCCCTGCCTCGTTGGATTCCTCCTCGCGGAGCGTTCGCGATCGTTCCTGGATCGCGAATCAAGGGCGGGCGCGAAGCCGTACCCTGGAGAGGAAGGCTAGCCTAGCGGCCGTGCCGGATCGATGAAAGGGCAATTCGCACGTCGTTAACTGCGGTTGACAGTCTTTCGCAAGCGGTGATACCAGAGAGATAATCTCCGCACGAATTGCGGGCGGAGAGCGACCTTGGGGGCACGGAGGCCCGGTCATGAATTTGCTAGTTCAGGCGGTCACGCGAGCCATCGCGGAGACCTTTGACTTGCCTGGGCCCATTCTGGTCCTCGGTCCGACGCCCGATGTCGATCTGAAACGCCTTTTCCCGCTGAAGGAATTGATCCACGTGGACCGTGCGCCGGGGCTCGGAGTCGATCTGGTGGCCGACGTGGAGGACTTGCCTTACGTCGATGGCTGGGTCGGCACCGTGCTGGCGCTGGGCACGTTCGCACGGACGCGACAGTTCTGGCGCGGACTGGCTGAGGTCCGCCGAATCCTTCGTCCCGACGGCGCCTTGCTTGCGACCTGTCCGTTCCACGCTCCAATTCGCCACCAGTCCGGCGATCGCTGGCGATGGACGCCCGAGGCGCTGGACGAACTTCTGTCCGCCTATCCGAGTCGGTTACTCGGTGCACACGGTCCGTTGGGCAGTCCGGAGAACATTTGGGCATTGGCGATGCGCGAGCGCCGGCCGGCAATCACGCCCCGCCAATTCGAGCGCTATCAGAGGTTGATGACGCACTACTTTCGCCAACGCTTGTCCTGGGGCCAACATCTCGCCTGTCGCTTGATCGGATGGCTGGCCGGTCCACAGCTTTGCGCGCCGATCCTCGAGCGCGACCGCTGGTGGGCCACCTGCCACGGTATGGCAAACGCAGCGCAAATTGGTTCCGTCCGTCCCGAAGCCACTTTTCTGGAACCGGTAGCAGCGTATCCGCTTGAGCGGAGGCAGGCGGCCTGAATCAACGAGACTTCTTGTAGTGCCGCAAGATTCGGATATGAATAAAGTTGTTGGAACGGTGCGGAGTCGTCCATTAGAATGCCGGAAATGTCTTGGCCTGCAACGAGATGAGTTATGCTCCCTGAACGCGTGACTCAGCTGCTGACCGCCTATATCGATGGCGAGTTGAGTTCGCGCCAGCGCCGCGCCGTGAGCAAGCTGCTGCGCAAGTCTCCTGAAGCACGCCACCTGCTGCAAGAGATGCAGCAGGACTCGATGATCCTCCGCAAGCTGCCCCGCCGTCGTCCGACCATGGACCTCTCCAAGACCGTGCTGACCACGCTGGACATGCGCGGCATCAAGCTGCCCAAGCCGCCGCCGATGCCGGCGCCCGCACGTTTGCCCGCGGCCGCCCGGATGCCGAACTGGCTGGCGGTGGCCGCCGCGGTCCTGGTTCTCGTGGCGATCAGCGCCGGTTCCTACCTGTTTTTTGCCTCGACGGCGCCAACAATCAAGGGGAAGGACACGACGACCGCACCGCGCTGAAGGGTGCACATCGCGCTGTTCTTTCCAGGCACCAATTCCGCGACATGGATTGACTGGCTTCTCCTTCTCTCCTTATTCTCTTTCCTACGCTCCTCCGCGCCCGCTTCGGCGAGTGAACTGCGGTAGAATGGAAAAACAGGGCAACTCCCGATCCAGGATGATCCGATGCTGACCTCTGCACAGATGACGACGCGCGAAGTGCTTGACGAGCTGCTGACCGAGCGGATCTTGCTGCTCGACGGTTCGATGGGCGCCCTGATCTACTCCAAGGAGCCGAGCGAAGAGGATTACCGCGGCCGGCGCTTCAAGAACCACCCGAGCTCGCTCAAGAACTGCACCGACGTGCTGGTGCTCACCCAACCGCGCATGATCGAGGACATCCACCGCGCCTACCTGGAGGCCGGGTCCGACATCATCGAGACGAACTCCTTCAATTCCACACCCATCGGTATGGCGGAGTTCGGCCTACAAGAGCACGTCTTCGAGCTGAACAAGACGGCGGCGGAGATTGCACGCCGCGCTGCCGAGGACTATACGCGCCGCAATCCCGACAAGCCGCGCTTTGTCGCCGGCAGCATCGGGCCGACCAACCGTTCGCTCTACATCGAGCCCGGCGCTCCGCCGGGCACGCGCACAATGACCTTCGAGGACTTCGTTGCGGCTTACACGGCCCAGATTGACGGCCTGGTCGCCGGCGGCGCCGACCTCATCATGGTCGAAACCGGCAACGACATCCTCGTCGTCAAGGCGTGCCTGTTCGCCCTGGACAAGTACTTCGTCGACCACGGCGTACACTTGCCGGTGATCGTCACCGGCACGCTGTACCATCCCGGCGGCCGCACGCTGTTCTCGCAGACGCCCGAAGCGTTCTACGTCTCCGTCGCGCACTTCGATTCGCTGGCGGTCGGTTTCAATTGCGGCGTCGGCGTCGATCTGCTGCGGCCAGCGATGGAAAGCCTGTCGAACCTGTCGCGCAAGCCGCTGGTGTGCTACCCCAACGCCGGGTTGCCCGATGGCATGGGCGGCTTCCGGGGCGTCGGCCGCGACGGCACAGCCCGCATGCTTGGCGAGTTCGCTCGCAACGGCTGGGTGAACATCGTCGGCGGCTGTTGCGGCACCACGCCCGAATGGATCGCCGCGTTTGCCCGCGAAGTGGAGGACGTGGTGCCCCGCCCTGTCCGGGGGCTTACGCCCTCCGGCTCGCCAGGGTGGTCCTACTACAGCGGCAACGAAGTGCTGGTCGTGCGACCGGAAACCAACTTCGTCATGATCGGCGAGCGCTGCAACATCACCGGCTCGCTCAAGTTCAAGCGGCTGATCCGCGAAGGCAATTACGAAGCGGCCATTGCCGTCGCCCGCGAGCAGGTCGAGAACGGCGCCAACATCCTCGACGTGAACATGGACGCCGACCTGATCGACGGCGTCGAAGCGATGACGCGCTTCCTGCGCCTGGTGGCCGACGAGGACGTCCTCTCGCGCGTGCCCGTCATGGTCGATAGCTCGCGCTGGCAGGTCATCGAAGCGGGCTTGAAGTGCATCCAGGGCAAGGCCATCGTCAATTCCATCAGCCTCAAGGAAGGCGAGGAGAAGTTCCTCGAGCAAGCCCGGCTGTGCAAGCGCTACGGCGCTGCGGTAGTGGTCATGGCCTTTGACGAGGAAGGTCAGGCGGTCACCTGCGATCGCAAGGTCGAGATCTGCCAACGCGCCCATCGCATCCTGACCGAGCAGGTGGGCTTCGAGCCGAGCGACATCATCTTCGACGTGAACATCCTCACCGTCGGCACCGGCATGGAGGAGCACAACAACTATGCCGTCGAGTTCATCGAAGCCGTGCGCGAGCTGAAGCAGGTGCTGCCGCAGTGCAAGACCTCCGGCGGCGTCAGCAACGTGTCATTCAGCTACCGGGGAAACGACACGGTGCGCGAGGCGATGAATGCCGCATTCCTCTACCATGCCATCCGCGCCGGTCTGGACATGGGCATCGTCAACGCCGGCCAGCTTCAGGTCTACGAGGAGATCCCCAAGGACCTGCTCGAGCACGTGGAAGACGTGCTGCTCAACCGCCGGCCCGACGCCGCCGACCGGCTCATCGCCTTTGCCGCGACGATCAAGAAAAAGGACAAGACGGAGGTCAAGGAACTGGCCTGGCGCGACACACCGGTGGCCGAGCGGCTCAAGCACGCCCTGGTCGCCGGTATCGTGGACTTCATCGATCAAGATGTGGAAGAGGCCCGCCATCTCTATGAACGGCCCCTGGAACTGATCGAAGGCCCGCTGATGGCCGGCATGAGCGTCGTCGGCGACCTGTTCGGCGCCGGCAAGATGTTCTTGCCGCAAGTGGTCAAGAGCGCCCGCGTGATGAAGAAGGCGGTCGCGTACCTGTTGCCGTTCATGGAGGCCGCGAAAGCGGCGAGCGGGGGCTGTCAGGCCCCTGAGCAACGCAAGGCGCGCGGCAAGATCGTCATGGCGACGGTCAAGGGCGACGTCCACGACATCGGCAAGAACATCGTCGGCGTCGTGCTCGGCTGCAACGACTACGAGATCATCGACCTCGGCGTGATGGTGCCATGCGAGAAGATCCTGGAGACGGCACGCGTTCAGGGCGCGGACATGATCGGCCTGTCCGGTCTCATCACGCCATCGCTGGACGAGATGGTCCACGTGGCCCGCGAGATGGAACGCAGCGGTTTCCAGCTGCCGTTGCTGATCGGCGGCGCCACCACCAGCGCCAAGCACACGGCCGTCAAGATCGCGCCCGCCTATCACGAGACGGTCATCCACGTGAAGGACGCGTCGCGCTGCGTCGGCGTCGTCGATCGCCTCATGCGCGCCGAGCTGAAGCAGGAGCTGAACCGCGACAACCGCGCCATGCAGGAGCGCGAGCGCGTCAGCTTTGCCCAGCGCAAGCAGCGCAAGCTCGTTCCCTACGCCGACGCTCTGACCCACCGCTTCGCCATTGACTGGACGCAGTCGCCGATCGCCAAGCCGGTCTTCCTGGGCCGGCAGGTGCTGCGCGAATACCCGCTGGCCGACATCGTGCCGTACATCGATTGGTCGCCCTTCTTCATGGCCTGGGAGCTGCGCGGCAAGTATCCCGCGATCCTGACGGACGCGACCGTCGGCGTCGAAGCGACGAAGCTCTTCAACGACGCCAACCGCCTGCTGGAGCGCATCGTCCGCGAGAAGCTCCTGACCGCCGAGGCCGTCTACGGCTTCTACCCCGCCAACTCCGAAGGCGACGACATCATCGTCTACACGGACGATAGCCGCGCGCAGGAGTCGCTGCGGTTTCACACGCTCCGGCAACAGTGGGAGCGCGAGGGGCAGACGACCTTCCGCAGCCTGGCCGACTACGTGGCGCCGCGCTCGACCGGCATCGCCGACTACCTGGGCGCGTTTGCCGTCACGACCGGCGTCGGCATGGAAGCTCTGGTGAACGGCTTCAAGACCGAGCACGACGATTACAACGCCATCATGGCCGAAGCGCTCGCCGACCGCCTTGCCGAAGCGCTCGCCGAACTGCTGCACGAACGCGCCCGCCACGACTGGGGCTACGGCACCGACGAACACTTGTCAAAAGAAGACATGATTGCCGAGAAGTACCGCGGCATCCGCCCGGCCCCCGGCTACCCCGCGTGTCCCGATCACACCGAGAAGCAAACGCTCTGGAAGCTCCTCGACGTGGACGCGACGACCGACATCCGTCTGACGGAAAGCTACGCCATGTACCCCGCTGCTTCGGTCAGCGGGTTGTACTTCGCCCATCCCGAGGCACGCTACTTCGCCGTCGATCTGATGAGCAAGGACCAGGTGGAGGATTACGCGCGGCGCAAGGGGATTCCGGTGAAGGAAGTGGAACGGTGGCTGGCGCCGAATCTGGCGTATGAGGTGGATTAGCCATATACGGCCAGGCATGTACGGGGGGACCGATGGGCACGCAGCCCACTGTCGGTATCATTTCCGGACCGAATGGAGCGGGGAAATCGACGAACGCGCCATCGCTTCTTGCTGGCGCGCTGAAGGTCTCCGAGTTCGTCAATGCGGACACGATCGCTCGGGGCCTGTCTGCTTTCCACCCGGAAGCCGTGGCACTTGAAGCCGGACGAATCATGCTAGATCGCCTTCGTGGACTTGCAGTCACACGGGAGAGCTTCGCGTTTGAAACGACGCTCGCGGGTAGGACATTTGCCCCTTGGATTGCGGAGCTTCGCCGGTCGGGCTACTTCTTCTATCTCATCTATCTGAGCCTGCCGAGTGCCGAACTGGCGATCGCCCGTGTGCGAGACCGCGTCCGCAAAGGCGGGCATCATGTTCCGGACGAAACGGTTCGCCGCCGATTCCAGGGTGGACTGCGCAACTTTTTCACGTTGTACCGTCCGATCGCCGACGAGTGGTGCTTCTACGATAGCTCCCGTCCGTCCGCGCCGAGATTAGTTGCAATGGGAGATTGCCGTGGGCAAGAGGCCGCGGACGATATGAATGAGTGGAAAGAGATTCAGAAGGGAGCGATCGATGTACCAGGTCGGTAGTGGTTCAGGACGCTTTCTCGATCCGCAGCGCCTTCACGACGCGATGTCACGAGCCGTTCAGCAAGCGCTTTGGGAACATAAGCAGCTCGGCTTTCCCATCGCGGTGTGGCAGGATGGTCAGGTCGTCTGGATTCCACCGGACGAGATCGTCGTCAGCGGTCCACCCGATCCCCCGGCATCGTAAGCATGCCGACTGAGCGGTGTTGACAGTGGCCGTCAACGCGCTGCGAGCCTGGCTTGGACAATCGCGAGTCGGTAGGATGCACGGAAGGCGAAATCCGAGGAGTCTACCATGAAAGCAGACCCTTTCGACAAGGTCGTGGACATGGCATCATGACCAACGCTCCTTCCCAGGACGCCATCCGCGCGGGAACGTCTCCTCCACCCCAAGCCGTTCCCGACGTGAATGTCGACCCTCCAGCGTCTTCGTCCTTGTTCGGCCTGCCGAAATACCCGGGCAGCAATGATTTCGTAAAGCCGGTCCGAACAACCTGGGCCGTGGAGATGTTGGCCGGCGCACTGCTTGGAGGCGCCATCGGCGGCTCGCTGGCCGTGGCGATGCCGGTGTGGCCCGAAGTCTTGCTCTTTCCGACCATGGGCGTCATCCTGGGTACGATTGCCGGCATTCTGACAGGAATGCACACCGGCTTCGGCGGCCGGTGGAGCGTTGGCGGCGTCGTGAGCGCGATGGGCCGTGTCGCGCTTGTGACCTTCTTCCTGGGATTTGTCTGGATGTTCTTTGCGGCAGCGGGAGTCTTCTTCATTCCCAGGGACGACGACTGAGGACCATCCATGCGATCGACAACGGGCGCGTACCTTCTCTGGCTTCTCATCTTCGTCGGCTTCGGAGGCATCCACCGCATCTATGCCGGCAAGCTGTGGACGGGACTGCTGTGGCTATTCACTGGGGGGCTGTTCCTCGTCGGGCAGATCATCGATCTTTTCCTCATCCCCAGCATGGTGGAGAACGCCAATCTGAAGCAAAGGCTCGCTGCGAAGCCGTAATTCAGGCAATCCCCGGCGTTTCCACGCCGGCTACTTGCGATTGACACCTTCATCGCGTGCGGTATAAGGCCCTTCCTTGCGCTTTTAGATTGCGAACAGTCAGGCCCCAACCAAATTCGGCGGGCCGCGGAGAGGCTCCATGCCCGACACCACGACGACGCTGCAGGAACTCAAGGAAGCGGTGCGACGCTTCGCCGCGGAACGCGAGTGGGAGCCGTTCCACAGTCCGAAGAACCTCAGCATGGGCATGGCCTGCGAGGCTGCCGAACTGATGGAGCACTTCCTGTGGATTGATGCGGACGCGTCGCGCCAGGTGGTGAACGACCCAAAGAAGCTCGGCGAAATCGCCGACGAGATGGCCGATGTCGCCTGCTACCTGCTGAATCTCAGCCTGACCTTGGGCGTCGACCTGAGCGAAGCCATCAAGGCCAAGATCGTCAAGAACGCGCTCAAGTATCCCGCGGAGAAATACCGGGGCCGCTCCGCGTAGGGAAAGGGAAACGATCGCTGTGCGCATGGGAAGCCGATTTGCCGCGGTGCTGCTGATGGGGCTGGTCGCGCCGGTTGCGACCGACGCCCAGAAGACCAGTCCGCAGCCTGCGCCGGGCGTCGGGACGCCCACGGCAACCGTGCCCGCGCCCAGGCAGGATGCAGCGCCGTCGGTCAAGCTGGAGACCCTGGCGCCGGCGTCGGTGAACTTGGGACAGCCGCTGACGTATGCGATCGTGGTGCGCAACGTGGGCCCCGTGGCGGTCTATCACGTGCGTGTCGATGACCGGTTACCCGCCAACGTACGCTACCGCGGCGCCGACCCGCAGCCAACGGTGCGGGGCGATCAACTTTCCTGGGAACTGGGCGAACTGCCCGCGGGAACCGAGCGGCGACTGAAAGTCGAAGTCGAGCCGACGCGCGAAGGCGAGCTGACGGCGCAGGCGACGGTCACATACTCGAGTTCCGCCGACTTTCGCACCCAGGTGACCAAGGGCCGACTCAAGGCGACGAAGAAGGGACCGGAAACCATTGCAATCGGAGAGCCGGCGCCTTTCGTGATCGAGGTGAGCAACATCGGCACTGGCCCGGTGAGCAATGTGGTGATCCGGGATCGTCTGCCAATGGGCTTGCAGCATCCGTCGGGCGACGTTATCGAAGCGGACCTCGGCACGCTTGCCGCGGGACAGACCAAGAGCGTCACGTTACAGACGACGGCCGCACAGCCCGGACGGTACGTCAATGAAGTGACGGTCACGGGCGACGGCGGCCTGGAAACATCGGCACAGACGGTCGTGGTGGTGACGCAGCCGGTCCTGAGCTTCCGAAAGACGGGGCCGGCGCAGCGCTTTCTGGGCCGCGAGGCGGAATTCGATCTGGAAGTGTACAACTCTGGCACCGGGCCCGCGACCAACGTCCGCGTCGTCGATCCGCTGCCGGAGGGGCTCGAATTTGCCGCCGCCAGCGACAACGGTGTTTACGACCCTGCGACGCGGCGCGTGACGTGGAACCTCGGGGCCCTGGCTGCCGGCCAGCGGCGAGGATTGACCTTGAAGGTCATCGCACAGAAGGTCGGCGACTGGACGAACAAAGCGTCGGTGCAGGGCGACCGCGTGCCCGAAGTGCCCGCCGAGGCCACCATACACCTGGAGGGCGTCCCAGCCCTGATGCTCGAGGTCGTCGACCTGGACGACCCGGTCGAGGTGGGGAACGAGACAAGCTACGAAATCCGCGTCGTCAACCAGGGGAGCTGCCCGACGATCAACCTGGTCATCGTGGCAACGCTGCCGGCGGGACTGGAAGGTCTGGATGCGGTGGGGCCAACGGGGGCACATCTTCGCGGATCCCAGATTACGTTTGATCCGCTGCCGCGGCTCGCGGCCCGCGCGGACGCTCTGTATCGAGTCAAGGTACGCGGTGTGCGGCCCGGAGACTGGCGCTTTCGCGTGCAGATGTCGAGCGATCAAATGCCGGCGCCCGTGCTGGAAGAGGAAAGCACTCGCGTATACGACGATCAGGAACGATGAATGGCGTGGGCAGCTGTCAACTGAGGCTGAATTCGCGCCGAATTGTTAAATATCGACTTTCTGTAAAGAATGGTTTGCCAAAGGTGTATCGAGTGGGTATCTTCTCCCCTTTGCCTGTCCTCTCCGTACCCACCGATCAACCGGGTTGGCGCAGCCACGACGGCTGCCAAAAGGGGGAAGGATTCCCCCACCTTTTTTCTCAAGCCATCCAACGTCACGAAACGCCAGTCCGCGGCAACCTTGGGACCGAACTGCCGTCGAGCGTCCGTGCCGCGCGGACGGTCCTATCGTGCCGAACGACCGCTCCCGCGACGCAGGCTCTTGACCTTGAGCGGGAGGTGAGGCGTTGCTAATATCCGGCGGCCAACTGGGAATAGGCGACCGCCCAGGACCCATCTACGAGAATCCCACCGGACCTGTCTGCTGCCTGCCGGAACGGAAACGGAACGAGAAGCGGAGGCGTGGCGCACCCATGGAGGGGGCTTCGCGCGCCGTGAGGGGAGGAGTTCGTCATGAACACGGGTCGGACCGAGAAGGAACAAGTCCGCGTCCACATTCGCTGGATGATCCGGCGCGACATGCCCGAGGTGCTCCAGACCGAGCAGGACAGCTTCGAGTTCGCCTGGACCGAAGAAGACTTCCTCCGCTGCCTCCGCCAGCGCAACTGCATCGGTATGGTCGCAGAGCAGGGTGAAAAGGTCGTCGGCTTCATGATCTACGAGCTCCACAAGGCGAAGCTGCACATCCTGAACTTCGCCGTGCATCCGACTCATCGCCGCTGCCACATCGGCAACCAGATGGTGGCCAAGCTCATCAGCAAGTTGTCCAGTCATCGGCGGACGAAGATCACGCTGGAAGTGCGCGAGACCAATCTCGGCGCCCAGCTCTTCTTCCGCAATCAAGGCTTCAAGGCCATGCGCGTGCTGCGTTCCTACTACGAGGACAGCGGCGAAGACGCCTTCCTCATGCAGTATCGCATCGCCGAGGACACCAACGAGGATGCCGATGATGCGGTCAATCGAATCGCTCAGTTCGAGGAAAACTGACTCGACCAGTGCGGCGGACGTCCGGTCCGGCATGCCCTGGGGCATGCCGGACCGGGTTGGCTGCGCCCCGGCTGCGCGGAAACGGCCAGACGGTCCGCCCGGCGACGGATCGGGGCGTGCGAAGGTCGTGCGCGCTGCGATGGTAGTGTGTCTAGCGGCTCTCGCGATCGGCGCTGGTATCGCCTCGGCCTGCTGGCGGACGCACGACGAGAGCGAACCTGCCGATTTTAACTTGCGTGCGGACGCCAACTCTTCTACGCTCAATACTACCAGTGCGGAGGCGCCCGCGCGCCTCGCGGCCTCGCAGACCCCAACGGAACCAGACAACCTCCATAAGGACAACAACGCCCCCGGTTTGGCCCATGTGGACCTGGCACCCCCGATGGTTGCCGTGGCCGCCGAGCCACCGGCACCGGTCCTGTTGACGCCGGCGGAGCCCGTACGGTTGTCGGAGGTGATTCAAGCCGTTGATACGGGCCTGCCCCCTGCCGCCAGGAATTGCTTCGAACGCTACATCGCAACAGGAGACAGCACCATGTTGAGCAACTGGAGATCACTAGGCCTCCCCATCCTTTTGGTTTCGGCCATGGCTACTCCGACGCTCGCCCCCGCTCAGGGCAAAGTGGAGGGCGGTACTTCCAAGGAGTTTGAACAACTCGACAAGACGCTCAAGGAACTTGGCAAGGCCATTGCCGACGACGTCAATGCCTTGCGCACCGACGTGAAGCTCTTGACCCAGAAGACGCAAGGCGACATCGAAGCCTTGAAGAAGCAAGTCGCCGAACTGAAGAGCGACGTCGAAGCGATGAAGAAGACCACGCCAAGCACTGGCAGCGCCGGCAAGGAGATGGAAGACCTCCGCCAGCAGATCAGCCGGCTTCAGCAATCCGTCGATGCCCTCCGCTCGCAAATGAACAGCGGTACGCGCGTCTCCGCCTTTCCGCCCAGCGGCGCCACGGGCCGTGTGCGGCTGGTGAATGAAACTCCGGAGGCCGTCGACGTTGTCCTCAATGGGGTCGTCTATAGCGTGGCGCCCTTCGTGACGCGCGAACTGACGGTCCCGGCCGGCACGTTCGCCTATCGGGTGGTCAGCCGCCAGGGCGCCGACCAACCACGAGCACTGAACGCGAACGAGACGTTCACAGTCACCGTTCACCCTCGCTAACAAGCGTTCATTCCTGGCGAGCCGGGAGCGTGAGCGACCGGAGTTCTTCAAGGGCTTGACGCTCTTGAAGAACTCCGGTCGCTCACGCTCCCGGCTCGCCAAACGCACTCCGGCTCGCCGAACTATTCCCATGATCGTCACCATCGATGGCCCCGCCGGCGCCGGCAAGAGCAGTGCCGCTCGCGGTCTGGCGCAGCGCCTCGGCTTCGAGTTCCTCGATACCGGCGCAATGTATCGCGCTGTCACACTGGCCGCCCTGCGTGCAGGCGTCGACTGCTCTGATCAGGATGCGCTCACCGTGTTGATGGGCGGCCTTGAATTGAACATGCCGCCCGGACAGGTCATCCTCAACGGCGAAGACGTGACCAGCCTGATCCGTAGCACCGAGGTGACCGCAGCGTCCGGAGCGATAGCCAGCAGTGCAGTGGTTCGCCGGCAGCTGGTGGCGATGCAGCGGCGCATCGCGGCGGGACGCAGCATCGTCTGCGAGGGCCGGGACCAGGGCACCATTGTCTTTCCCGACGCTGCATGTAAGTTCTTCCTCGTGGCGAACCCGGTCGAGAGAGCCCGGCGCCGGCAACGAGAGTTGGAAGCACGCGGCGATTCGGTCTCATTGGAGGACGTGCTCTTAGCGCAGGAAGCGCGAGACCGGCGCGACGCCGCCCGCGACCTGGCGCCAATGGTGCCCGCGGCCGACGCGATCTTGCTGGACACGACTCACCTCTCCCTGGACGAGGTCATCCGCCGCATGGAATCCGAGGTGCGCCGATGCGGTGGCTCGTCTGGCTCTGGTACGAACTGACTTTCTTGACCACCCTCTTTGGAATGACGTTCGGCTTCAGTCTGCGAATCCGCGGCCGGCAGCACGTTCCGCTTCATGGTCCCGTCCTCCTCATCGCTAACCATCAGAGCTTCCTGGACCCGGTCCTGGTCGGGTTGTCGTCGCCGCGTCACTTGATTTTTCTGGCCCGCAAGACGCTGTTCAAGCATCGCGCCTTCGCGGGACTCATTCGCAGCCTCAATGCAGTACCCATCGATCAGGAAGGCATCGGCGTGGAAGGAATCCGGATGATCCTGGAGCAGCTGCGCCGGGGCCGCGCGGTGCTGGTCTTTCCGGAAGGCGAGCGGACGCTGGGCGGCGTGATGCATCGCTTGAAGCCCGGCATTCACTTGCTCATCAAGCGGGTGCAAGCCCCGATTGTGCCCGTGGGCATCGCGGGGGCACATGCGGCTTGGGCGCGCGGCACGCCGTTCCCGATCCCAGCGCCATTGTTCCTCTCGGCCTCGCATCGGACGGTGGCACTCTCCGTCGGTCCGGCCATCGATGGCAAGCGCTTCGTTGGCGTGCCGCGCGAGCAGGTGCTCGACGAGCTCTTTCAGGCGATGCAGCGCGAACATGAAAATGCCGAGCACCTGCGCCGCAAGTAACGCAGTGAGAATGTCCTTGACCACCATTCCGCAACCGCTTAGCATGCAGCGCAACAGGAAAGTCTCTCATGAACGTGCGGCGGTTGCTTCGACAACATGGTCCCCGCCTTCGCCGTGGCCTCGTCATCACCGTGGCCTTGGCAGCGTACCTCACCTCCGCGCTGGGCATCCCCCTTCCCGTTCCGACCGCTCAGGACGTCAGCCAGCCGTTCCCATGCCAGGGGCACGCGTGCGGGTGTCGATCCGCCGACCAATGCTGGCAACAATGTTGCTGCTATTCGCCGGAAGAGAAGCTCTCTTGGGCGAAGGATCACCATGTCGAGCCGCCTGCGCATGTGAACCAAGAAGCAGCCGATGGCTGGAACGCCCCGCGTCTGCGCGATCAGGAGCCCGCCAAGAAATCGTGCTGCTCCGCCCACGCAGAGACGAACCGTCACGAACAGTCCGCGGCACCGACCTGCGAGAAGACGAACTGGGTGATGGGTATGTCTGCCCGTCACTGCCAGGGCCTTGGTGAGCTGTGGACGGCGCTGGCAGCGGCCCTGCCGCCGCCCGCGGTCGTTCAGTGGAATTACGATTGGAGTGGGGACTCGTGGCTGCAGTCCGCCGATGCAGTCCTGCTCTGCCTCTCGTCCGCGCCAACATCTCCCCCGCCTCGAAGCTGATTCAGCCTTACCGCTCTCCCAGAATCCGATTGCGCGATCATTGACGCTGCCGCGTGAAGCCGTGTCGTGGCTTTGGCGCCGGTTGGTTCGATTCAATCTCCGAATTCGGAAGAGGTGCGTCATGGCCTCGATTCCGCGTGGCTGGATGGCCGTGCGTTGCGTGCTGGTTGCCGCCATTTTCGGGATCGGCAGCCGATCGCTGGCCGACGAACTGGAAATCGGCCTGGGAGTCGAACGCGGCACGATCGTCAAAGTCCAGGCGACATACGCGAACGACAAGCCGGCAATCGGCGTGAAGGTCGCCTTGGTGGATGCGAAGAAGGCCACCGTGGGGAGCGGCAAGATCAATGCCGATGGCGAATGGTCCTGGCCCGCGCCCGGACCTGGCGTCTACGAAGTTGTGTTCGATCCTGGCACCGGCGACAAGGACGTCATTCGGCACTCCATCGAGGTCAAAGGCGCGGTGCTGCCCTCGCCCGATCCGGAGGTGGAGCGGGTGAAATGCCCGATCTGCCCGGTGACGCCGCCCCGATCCACCGCGAGGGCCGACGCGAAATGCCCGTTCGCCGATGGCATCGCCTGTTTTCTGGGACTGGCGAGCATTGGATTTTACGGCATCGGCTTCTGGTGGCTGCGGCTTCGTTAGTAGAGAGAAACTTGCAGGAACGAATGATGGACGGTCCCACACCGGCAACGAACCCGACCACTCCGCCAGCTGCGTCGCCGCGCCCGCTGGGGAAGATCGTGTTCGTTTGCGCCCTGCTGGCCGCCGGCCTGACGCTGATCGCCTGGACGGCCGTTCGCCACTTCCGTCCGGCGCGAGACCCGGAGGACAACGTCGGCCAACAAGCGCTCGACCATCTGAAGAAGCACAAGGTGCCGCTGTCCGGGTCGCTGGAAACACTGCTGAAGGACACCAAGCGTGCTCCCGAGAAATTCTTGGTGCTGACGCAGGACCACCCGCTCCTCGCTCAGCAGGCCCCGGACTTCGCTCTGTCCGCCGTGGACGGCAAGACCTGGAAGCTGAGTGAGCGCCTCAAGGACGGGCCGGTGATCGTCGTCTTCTACTTTGGCTATCACTGCAATCACTGCGTTCGCCAGCTGTTCGACGTGAATGAGGACGTGCGCTACTTTCAGGAACTGGGCGCTCAGCTCGTTGCCGTCAGCGCCGACGCGCCCGAATCGACGCGTGAGCGTCTACGCCAGTTCGGCAAGTTCCAGTTTCCCGTGCTGTCCGATCCCGACAACAAGGTGGCACAATCGTATCGGGTCTACAGCCCGGGTGACGGCAAGAAGGAAGCCACGCTGCTGCACGGCACCTTCGTGATTGGCACGGATGGTCTGGTCCAGTGGGCGAACGTGGGGGACGAGCCGTTTACCGGTAATCGAACGCTGCTTTTTCAGGTGGCGAAGCTGGAAGGGCGTTTGTCGGCGGGGCCGTGATTTGGGGAGTGTCGGTGCCGTGGACGGCCCTCCCGGCATCGTGGGGATAGCTCGGCCGTGCTGGAAGGTCTGGTGCGGCTTGCGAAGTACTCACAAGGAGATGTGGACGATGTTTCAATTCTCGCGGTTCGTTGTGGGGTTGGCGCTGCTGGCGACTCTCGCCTTCGCGTTGCCCTCCAGCGCGGAAGACGACAAGGACCCGTCGATCAAGGAGATCATGACCAAGGCCCACAAGGGTGGCGACGCCATCCTGGGCAAGATCGGCAAAGACCTGGCCGCCAAGGAACCCGACTGGGCTGATGTGACCAAGCTGAGCAAGGAACTGGTCGGCCTGGGCGCTTCGCTCGCCAAGAACAAGCCGACGAAGGGCGAGCAGGAATCCTGGGACAAGCTAACCAAGAGCTACAACGAGAGCGCCAAGGCCCTGCTGGCCGCGGCGGAGAAGAAGGAGACGAAGGACGCGAAGGAAGCCCACAAGAAGTTGAGCGGCTCGTGCAAGGGCTGTCACGACGCACACAAGGGCAAGTAGCGACGACGCCGCGAGCCGCCGGGCCGGGCGGCTTGCAGCATCGATCTAGTAGTACAGCGCAACGAACTATCCGGTTTTCCGCAAATGTTTTTGCCGGGCCGCGGCGTGACACTCGCGGGCGAT
>JAIEMG010000214.1 GCA_019752375.1 Gemmataceae bacterium
GCTCGCCGGGCCACCCCCCGCTCGCCTGCTGATTCCTCTTCTTCCTCTGGCGACTCCTCGAAGTGACTCAGCAAGTGGTCCAGCGCCAGGCGGATAACCTCCGCATCACTGGTGGCGTTCAAGTACTTGCGCGCTCGCTCCAGCTTGTCCGCGTCGAGCGTCAGGCTCTTGCGGACTGGTCGCGGCTCCTGCTCTTTCGGTTTGCGCCGGGCCATCGCTGCCTCACTTCTTGCCAAGCATGTCGTTCATTCGGGCTTCGTGGGCTCGGCTTTTGGCTGGCCAAAAGCCGAGCCCACGGATACCGCGCAACTTCAGTGTAGTATGAATTAATCGGACTGACGCTGGGTCCGCAAGCATAGAGTGAAAAGCGCGCCTGGCGCCGCGGCTGGTAGAATGGCGTCGGGTTTCGTCGGCAGAGAATTCCGGCCCATGCTTCAGATCGTGCGCTCTCCCGTTTCATCGATTGCGCGTGCCGGCGATTCCGTGCCAGGCGCGGTGGCGTCATTCCTCCAATGCCCCGAGCGCTGCCTCTGGCTGGTACCGACGGCCCGGCGCGTCCGAGCATTGACGCGCGATGGATTCCCCTGCGCGGACGCGGTGCTGCTGCCGCGGTTGCACACGATCGAATCCTTCGTGATCCAGGCCCTGGAACACAGCGCGACGCCGCGCACGCCGATCGCCGCGGCAACACGCCTGGTGCGCTTGGCGCGGGCGTGGCAGGAGATCGTCGGACGGCCCGCCGGCGCGGGCCTGGTGCGTCAGCTCGAACGCTTTGTTTGCGATTGGCGTGCCTGCGCGCTGCCGGTGCCTGCCCGCCCCAAGGACATCTTCGCGGATCTGCTGCACCGCTACGTCGCTCAACTCAAAAGCGACCGCTGCCGGGACGAGGTCGCCAGTCTGAGTCTCCTGATCGACGAAGTGTCCAACATCGACAGCCTGGTCAATCGCCTATTTCTGAATCGTTTCACTACGGTTGTCTTCGACGGCTTCCATCAGCTGGAGCCCCTTGCCCTGGACTTGGTGGCGGCGCTCTCGCGAGGCCGGAATGTGCTGCTCTGGCTGGTGGGCAAGCCAGGCGAATCATCCTGGGCGACGGTCGAATCGGCCACGGATCGGTTAAGGGCGCGCGAGGATGTTCGCGTCGTCGACCATTTAGTTCCTCCGGTCGCTTCAGGACCCCAAGGGCAGCTCTTCAAGTGCGAAGCCCTTGATGCCGTGACGGAGGTGGAAACCGTCGCCCGGCAAATCAAGGCGGAATACCTGGCGTCGCAAGCCACGTCGCGGCCGCTGCGTCTCGCCGACATCGCTGTCGTCCTGCCGTCCGCTGAGTACGATCGCCTGGTGCGAGAAGCCTTCGATCGGCATGGCCTGGCATTTCACATCGATCGCCCGCTGCCGTTGATCGCTTCGCGTCCGGCCCAGGTGTTGCTGGCTGCCGTGGGGATGTTGCGCGGCCAGTGGCGTCACGATCTGCTCCTCGATTTTCTCCTTCATCCGCTGGTGCAGCGCCGACTGGAGCAGGGACAGCATCTTTCCGAATTGTTCGAGCACCGTCCGCGCAGTCGGCAACCACTGAGCTTCGCGACGTGGACGGCAAGCTGGCACGGACACGTCAGACGCATGCGCGAGAAGATTCGCCGCTTGCAATCCGGCGACGAGCCGATGCCCGACGGAGTGAATCGCGACCAATTCATCGAGCGCCAGGTCGAGCGGGTTGGCAGCCAGGAACGATTGATTGCCTCGCTTCTGCAAGTCCTGGAGCCCGTTGCTGTCCTGGACCGGTTGCTTCATGCCCCTGCGGCGAAAGGCACGATGAAGGCCGTGGTTGCCGCCGCGGTCGAGTTGTTTGGCGTCCTGCGCATGGATGACTGGTTGACGCCGCCGCAGGGAATCAATGCGGTGCCGTGGGTCGAGTACCAGGCGGACCAGCAAGCGTACCATCGGTTGCAGGATGTCCTGCAGAGGCTTGCGAGCCTTCCCGAGGATCGCTTGCCGTTGACGGCGCAGAAGCGGTTTGACATCGCGGCGCTGTCATTAGCTCTAAGTTCAGAGACCTACGAAATTGCCGTCGCCGATGACGCCGGCGTCCAGGTGCTGCCGCCGGACGCGCTGCCGGGCCTGCGCTTTCGGCACGTCTACGTGCTGGGCCTTGCGGAGGGACAGGTGCCGGCGTTGCCGGTGGATGGAGCGCTTGCGCCCAGTCGGGCGCGAGTACCCGCCCTGCGCGAGCTGCGTTCGCGGTGTGACTCCGGGGCGGCCTTCCAATTCGGCCAGGCTGTGGAAGCGGCCGAGGAGAAAGTGGTCCTGTCGCGGCCATGCGAGGATGGCGAGCGCGTGCTTCGGCCTAGCCCTTACCTGAGTGCCATCGAGCAGCGCGGCGCGGTCGCGGAATTGCCACTGCCAGAGCTGGTCGGCACGGCGCGCGAAGCCGCGTGCCTGCTCGGACGCGCAGCGCGAAGTAAGCGAGCGTCCGGTCTTGTGCTACCCGACATGTGGCCGACCGCAGGCGCCGACGCACCCCGGCTGCAACACATTCTCGACCTGGTGACGACCTGGCAAGGAAGGAGCGAGCTTCCCTACCGGATCGTCATCGACGCGCCGGCCCTGCTGCTCCAGATCTTCCCGGACGAGCGTCCCTTCAGTGCCAGCGATCTCGAGACTTATGCGGCGTGCCCGTTCCGCTACTTCGGGTTGCAAGTGTTAAAGCTCAAGGAACGCGATCCCGATCGGACGCGTATCACCTACGGATCGCTGGTTCACAATGTGCTGGAGCGATTCTACATCGAGCGTCGGCGCCGCTCCGCGGAGCCGACCCAGCCCCTGCCCGCACTGACCGGCGACGAAGGGGAGGAGTTCATTGCCTTGTTCGAACGAGAGTGGAGCGCCCTGGACGATGGCACGTTGCCGCCGGACCTGCGCACCCTCTTCGTTCACGAGCACGGCGTGCTTCGGTTATTCCTGGATGCCGTCGGCCGGATCGAAAAGGAGCACGGCAACGTGCTCACGGAGTTTGCACTGCCACCGGCCCAGCTCGGTCACGACGCGGCCGGACGACCCGTGTGGATTTCGGGTCGGGTCGATCGGATCGATACGCATCGGACGAGGTCCACCGAAGCCGTCATCATCGATTACAAGACCGGACGGCCCGTGACCGGCCGCGACCTCATGCGTAAGCTGCGCGACGGGCGCATGCTCCAGCTGCCGCTCTACGCCTGGTCCCTGAACCAGGTACGACCGGAGCTGACCGTCGTGGGCGGCGCCTATGTACATCTGAGCGAACGGCAAGCCGAGGCGGATCGCGCAATCGTCGCGGCTGGCGCGTGGCTGGAGCAAACCAAGGTTCCCTTCGACGTGGAGGGAACACGGTTTCAAGCCCTGAAAATGGCCAGCGACTTGCGTGCCGGCTGCTTTCCGCTGACTTCGCACACCACCGGGACCCACTCCGAATGTACGGCATACTGTACGCTGCGCCATGCGTGCCGGCATCCCGATGGCTACCAGGCACGCTGGAGCCGGTGATGCCGAGGGACTACCTGGGCAGCGATGGCGGCGTCTGCTTGGCCGGCACTTCGGCCTGCACCTGACGCACTCCGGTGGCAGCCTGTTTCGCTACGGGCTTCGCGGGCTGAACGGCGGTTGGCTGGACGGGGCGTGCCGGCTGCGCCGCCACGGGTGGGACCGGGATCGGCATGGCCATCGGCCCGCCCACCGGACCAATGACGGTCAGGCCGTAAGGGATGGTGGGGGTGAGTGACGGTGGGGTCGTCGGGTAGGGAGCATACGGCGGGTACTGGGCGAGCGCTGCATTGGTCAGGCCGGCCAGGGCCAGCGCACTCAGCGTGAAGCTGCATCGTTTCATGGGACTACCTCCTTGCAAGTCACCTACGGGTTCGTGTCTTCTCCTGTTATCGTCCGCGACCGAAGTAGTCCTTCCGATCGGAACGAGCATTTGATGAGACCGATGTCCGCTTCGCATGGCGCATCTGGCACAAACACCACCATCGCTCCGAGGTGAGGATGCGGTCCACGCGCAACTTCGCGAAATTCAATCCCAGCCAGCGCCATGCTCTCGATGGCTTGCGCAATCTGGCCGTACGGGCCGGCGCCGGCAGCGGCAAAACGAGCGTGCTGGTCGAACGCATCGTCCAGCTCCTGGCGGCCGCGTGGGACGAGGGCCGCGAGCTGCGTGCAACCGAGATTGTCGCCATCACGTTCACGCGCAAGGCTGCCACGGCCCTGCTGGATCGGCTGCGCGAAGCCTTCGCGGACATGGCCAGCGGCGCGGGCGATGCGAACGAGCGGGACTTCTGGACCGCGCGGGGCGCCGAGTTGCCCCACGCCATGATCGGCACCATCGACAGCTTCTGCATTCGCATCCTACATGAGTTCGGCAGCCGCGATCCTTCTCCGGACCGTCTGGACGCCGGCTTCGAGCCGCTCGACAACTTTGAGCAACGTCTGTTGCAGCTCGAAGCAATCGACCGCGTCATCAACCGCCTGAGCGATCCTGCCTGGACCGCGGCTTCCGTGGCAGAACAGGCCCAGGGCGAGGCATGCGAGTGGTGGGCCACGACGCAAGGCTACGAGGCGCTCATCGGAAACCTGGGCGCGCTCCTCGACCACATGGTCGAACCCGAGACCATCGTCGCGGCCCACCGGGGCCTGTTACCGGCCCCCGAGCGCGTCGAAGCAGCGTGGCAGGCGCTGCCGGGTGTGGCGCGGCTTCGGGACGATCGAGAATCCCTTCGCGAATCGCTGGTCGAACTGATTCACCAGATCGATGGCATCCGTCGCGCCGGTTCCTCGCTGGTGAAGTTCCGGCAAATGATCGGTGAAGCGCTCGCGGCGCTCAATAAGAGCGGCCGAGATGCCGACCGTTGCGTGCTGGACGTCCTCCGCGACGCGCTTTTGACCAAAAGTGGAACCCCGCGTACCAGAGGCTTTCGGGAGGTAGCGGATCGCGTTAGCCCGCTTCAGGAAACTTGGGGCCCGCTCACTCAAATCGACTTCGATCCGGACGGCGAATGCGCTGCCTACGAGGCCGCCGATCGCCTGGTCCTTCTCCTGCAACCCGTCGCTGCGCAGTACCTGGAACTCTGCCGAGAGGTGAATCGCTACGATTTTCTGACCATCGCTCGCCATACCCGCAATCTGTTCCAGTCGGTGCCGGAAGTTGGGAAGGTCCTGAAGGGTCGCTATCGGTACGTTCACGTCGATGAGTTTCAGGACACCAACCGCCTCCAGTGGGAAATCCTTTCCTGGATCGTGGGAAGTGGTCCCGACGGCGCGCTCGATGCCGATCGGCTGTTCATCGTCGGCGATCCGCAGCAATCGATCTACCGATTCCGCCATGCCGACGTCAGCGTCTTCGAGCGCATCCGGGAACTCATTTGCGATGCCAATCGGCAACATGGACATGACGAGCGGCCCACACAGTTCGATGCCCATGCCGGCACGGCTTCATCCGACCCGGAGCGGCGCCTGGGCCTTATGCCGTTGGCGGAGAACTATCGCTCGCTCCAGCCGATGCCCTTGCTGCTGATGAACCGCGTCTTTCAGCACGTGTTTGACGCCGATACACACGGCCTGGATCGGGCGAACAACCGCTTCGAGGTCCAGTACCAGGACCTGTTGCCGGGTTTGCAGTCGGATGCCTGCGGCGAAGTGTACTACCTGGTCCCGCGCGCCGACGACGTGGACGACCTGACCGACGAGTTCGATTCCGAGGCCGAAGCTGCTCGCGACAATGAACTCGGACGGCTGCCGGTGCGTGCGGTGGTCGATCAGTTGATCGAGCTCCACGGCAAGCCAAAGCTCACGGGTGACGCAGGCGCGGTGCTCGCCTGGCACGACATGGCCATCCTGTTGCCCAGCCGGACCATCGTGTTGACACGGCTGGAGCGCGAGCTGACGGAGCGCAACGTACCGTTCATCGTGACGCGGGGCATCGGGTTTTGGCAACGGCAGGAAGTGCGCGACGTGGTCAGCCTGGCAACCTGGCTGGCCGATCCCGGCGATGAGCTGGCCTTGTTTGCAGTGCTGCGTGGCCCGCTGGGGGGCCTGACCGATACGGAGATCCTCTTCCTGTCCCAGTGCGGACACGGAAGCCTGAAACGGAGCATTCGCCCCGGGGCCGCAACGCAGGACAATCCCGCTTTGGTGGAGACCTGGAACGCATTCCTGCCCGAAGCGCGCGTGCGCATTCAGCATGCCATCGCACGACTGTGCGACTGGCAGCAGCGAACCGAGCGGATGACGCCGTCGAGTCTTTTGCAGCGTGCCCTCGACGAGAGCGCCGCGCATGCCGTCTACGCGGCCGACAGCGATGGGGAGCGCGCCCTGGCAAACCTGGACCGGCTCTGGTGGACGATCCGCCAGCAGGAAGACCGTGGCGCGCTCGGCCTGGCGTCATTGGCACGCTGGCTGCGTCGCCAGGTGGATGATTCACCGCGCGAGGAGCAGGCAACCCTGGCGCCCGGCCAGGACGCGGTGCAAATCATGACCGTCCATGCAGCCAAGGGGCTGGAGTTTCCCGTGGTCGCCCTGATGAAGATGGAACGCAAGGCGACCTGGCCCTCGGCGCGGCGTCTCATGGTCAAGACCGCGTGGGACGACCTGTTACCCGCCGATGCCGTCGCGTTGCCGCCGCCGGCACCGTGCACCGTCACCGTGGTCATTCGCCATCCGCTGAGGCCGCGCCAGGCCTACACGCCAACCTTACTGCTGGCCCTGCGACATCTCGACGACGCCCAGCAATTGGCCGAGAGCCGGCGCCTCTTCTACGTTGCGGCCACACGCGCCCAAGAGCGTCTCATTCTCGTCGGCAAGGACGGCAGGTTGCCCAGGCAGTCGTGGCAGACGTGGCTGGAGCAGGCCCTGGCACTGACGGACGAGCACCGGCAGAACGGGCTTTGGGCCGACGTCGCGCATGGCTTCCGCATGCGCATCGTCACGGAAGCCGTCGGTGGCGCGCTGGCAGCCGAGCCCCCTGTCAGCGTGATCGACCGGCCCATCCACGTCCGACACATTGCAGAGCATCCGCTGCGTACAGTCATGACAGTGGACGAACTGGAGTCGATGCGACAACTCTGGCACCACAACCCGGGTCAGTGGTGGCTTCGGTTCCGCGCGGGCGTTCAACCACGCTTGGCGTTCCCAGGAGATGAGGACGAAGCAGCGCACGCCCCGACGGTGGCCACGCTGGCGCGCCGAGCCCTCCAGACGATCGAGGGGTCCCTGTTTGCGACTCCGAAAAAGCGCCGTACCTGGCTGGAGGCGATGGCTGCCAACATACCGTCGCTTCCAGCCACCAATGCGGAAGGCGTGGCTGCTGCCGTCGATGGGATCCTGCGCCGCCTGAGCAGCGCCCAGGGCCAGGCGATGCGTCGGTTGCTGGAAGCATCCAGCCTGGTAGATGTCGATTTCAAGCTGGACATTGGCTGCAGGCGAATTCACGGCTGCTTTGACTCGATCCTGCAGACAGCGGACGGTTGGGAACTGGTGCAGTGGTCCGCTGCTCCGGAGACCCTGTTCCGTCGGCCCGCCATGTCACTGGCACTGTACCCACTGGCACTGCACCGCACCGGACGGGCGGCCCGGCGCGAGGGCAAGTTGCGCGTTCGGCGCGTGCGATTGATGCACGGGCGGATCGAAGAGGTCGCGTATTCTCCGATGGAACTGGACGCTTTCGCGCGGGAGCTGGAAGCCGAGTTGGACGCGATGGATCGCTACGAGCCGTCGCACTAACGCGCTCCATCAAAACTGCACGCCCAGGGCGAAGTTGATGCCGTGCGCGAAAAAGTCGCTCGACTTGAGCGGCACGGCTGGCAGGAGCGCTCCCGGCGGCGCGATACCGAATGTCGGGATCAACGCCGCATTGACGCGCCGATCGATCTGATCGCCGGGGCGCAGCACGTCGCTCAGGTACAGGAAGTTGTAGCCGACTGACACGTTAACGTGCTCCGTGATCTGGTAGCCAACGCTCAGGCGCACTTCCGGCACCACCGCGAACTCGTTCTGCGTGGTGCGGCCAATGTTCGACAACAGTGCGTAAGAATCGCCCGGCACCGACAGCACCGACGCTGAGCTGCCCGGCGGGATCGCGCCCGTGGAACCTGCGATGGTCACGACTTGGTGCATGGCGCCCAGTGCGACTTTCACCTGGCCGCAGAACAGGAACTTGCCGCGTTGCACGTCCAGTTGCGCTCCGAGCTGACCGCCGTAGAACTGGTTGCGCGTATCGAAATCATCGAACCCGGGGAACTGGCTGAATGGCGGAAACGACGCGACCTGAAAGATGTCGGTCGCTCCGAAGAACGTCGCCGCGTTGCGGATGCGCAGGCGTTCCTGCAGGTCCACGTAGCGGAAGCCGGCCAGCACGTTCAGACGTACGCAGTCGTTCTGGAACACGCGAGCGGTGGCATTGGCCTCGGCGCCCCAAAGGCGGTTGGTCAGCTGGAACTCGAAGGCAGCGCTGCCGCCCGTCGGGGTCGGCAGGCTGTAAAAGCTCGAGAATTCCTGGTTGTTAACGGCATCAAAGAACGGCGTCGCCAGCACGGGGTTGCCGACCGCATCGCTGCGAACGCTGAACCGCCGCGACTGCGATTGCAGGAGGAAGCCGCTCGCCTCGACGGCGACGACGGACGACAGCTGCCAGCCGGCCGTCACGCGCCCGCCGGAGGATGGCGCCAGATCGTAGCTCTGACCACCAAAGAGGACCACGGTGCCAGGCAAGCCAAGGATGGCACGCGGGTTGGTGGTCGCATCCGTCGAGGTTGTCAGCAACGGCGCCGGTACTGGTGACGCTTTCAACCACCAGAGCAGGTACTCCGCCGAGGCGTAGAAGCAGCGCTCCTTGGCGCAGTCATTGCAGGCCCATTCGGAGATCGGCTGGGTTGTAGGGTCGGCACGAAGGTCGCCGCAGGTCAGCAGGGCGAGGCCCAGCACGATGAAAAAGCGAAGGGTGCGCATCGGAGTCCTTTCCTTGCAGTCGTTCTCCAGTTACATTCGGCGAAAATAGCTTGGGTGGTTGCGTGTGGGCGGCGTCGTTCCGCGTCGCCCGTGCTTCATCTGCCCGCTACAATCGATGGCGAGCCTACAGTCCGACGAACCGACACGATCCGAAGGAGGACGCACCATGCGCACCCTTTGCCGGCTGGTCCTGACGTTCCTGGCACTGTCCCTGGCAGCCGATGCAGCCCTGTCGCAGGCGGCCGGCAGCAAGTTGTTTGGCCTGTCCGGCCTCGCCCGACAGAAAGGCGTCCAGGACGAGCTGAAGATGACCAAGAAGCAGGCCGATGCAGTGCCGAAGATCATTAAGGACGTCAACGCCAGGTTCAAAGACGACCTGGCCGAGCTGGAAGAGCTCAAAGGTGCCGAGCGCTTCAAGAAGCAGTCCGAGATTTCCAAAGCAGCCGGCGAGGAAACGGACAAGGCGCTGGCGGCCGTGCTCAGCGCCGATCAAATGACGCGGCTTAAGCAGATCCAGGTTCAGCAGCGTGGGCCCTATGCGTTCAGCGAGGCGGACGTTGTGGAGGCGCTCAAGCTGAGCAAGGACCAGCAAAAGAAGGTCCGGGAGATCGAAGCGGAGTATCAAAAGGCACTGGGTGAAGCATCGAAGCTCACCGACGCCAACGAGCGGACGAAGAAAGTGGCCGCGGCGATCAAGGATGCGCTCGACAAGGACCTGGCGTTACTGACGGACGAGCAGAAGAAGGCGTGGAAGACACTGACAGGCGATCCGTACAAGGGAAAGTAGAGGAACCGCACATGGCCGACACCAATCCCGCCGGGGCGCCGAGCAACGAAGACCTGAAGAAAGCCCTCAAGGCATTCAAGAAGCGTCTGAAGCTCATGCGACTGGACGAGGAATCCAACCTGGGCGGCCGGTACACGAGCGCCGGCCGCAGTTCGAGCATCGTCGCCATCACACCGCCGAATCAGTTCCCGCAGGCGGTCTGGGACGAGCTGGTGAAGCAGGGAAAGCTCAAGGACGCCAAGCACGGACTGTATGAGCTGGTTGGCGAATGAGAACCGCGGACAACCGCCCCTGAGAAACCATGCCTGGACCTATCGATAACACGCTCAAGCACCTGACCGAGCTATCCGCGCCGGACTGGGTCGTGCGCGGCGGTTGGTCGGCGGCGCCAGCCACGCTAATTGACGCCGACATCGCGACGATCAGCGGAGCCAGCGACAAGGTCATCCGCGTGACCGGGCAGCCCGACTGGCTGCTGGCAATGGACTTTCAGACGGGCCACGACTCGGTCGCGAAGCTTGCCGACTTGTTGCTGTATAATAGTGCGCTGTTCAAGCGACATCGCTTGCGCGTGCGCAGTCTGCTGGTCCTCCTCCACCAGGGCGCCGACTCGCCGCAGCTCACCGGCTTGTACGAGCGTGGGTTCCCGAATGAAGCGTTCGACGTGGCCCTGCGTTACCGGGTCGTGCGCGTATGGCAAGTGCCGCCGTCGCAATGGCTGTCGGGCGGGCTCGGATTGCTGCCGCTGGCGCCGATGGGCGACGTCGAGCCGGCGCAGTTGCCCCCGGTCATCGCCCAGATGAAGCAACGCCTGGACCAGTTGCCACGCCGCGAGGCGGCGGACCTGTGGTCGGCCGCCTACATCCTGATGGGTCTGCGCTACGAACGGGCCCTGATACGAACTTTATTGCAAGGGGTCGTCAGCATGCAAGAATCGGTGACCTACCAGGCCATTGTCGAGGAAGGGGAAGCCAAGGGAATCGCGAAGGGCAAAGCCGAGGGCAAAGCCGAGGAAGCCCAGAGGATCCTGCGATTGCTTGGGCGCGACCAGTTCGGGGAGCCTCCGGCCGAGGTTCAAGTGATCCTGGGCACCCTGAACGATCTCCATCGGCTGGAGGAGTTAACCTTGCGTGTCAGGCACGCAGCCAACTGGCATGAACTGTTGGGCTTGCCGGGCCCCCATTGACGTTCCGTCGCGTAAAATTCCTGGCTGTTCGTGGCGGGTAGGGCCAAACGACCGGGGGCACCGCCAGGCCACGAAATGGCCTCACGCTGCCCCCGACTTTTGAGTCGCGTCGTCGCTACTCGGCGGCAATCGTCACCCGGCACACTTCCACCTGTTCATTTGCCTGCTTCAGAATGACCGTATGGCGTTCGGCCGACTCGCGATCGGTGCCGGCATTGCGTGTCACCGTCACGCTGACGTTGGTTTCGCCAGCCAACAGGTTCGGGTTGGCGCTGTAGTAGTGGACAATGATCGTGTACTGGCCGGCCATCGCCTTCTGGGCCACGAAGCGCTCCGGACCATAGCCTTGCGTCATGTCCTGCGACAGGTGGCCGCCGTTCTTGCTCTTGGGGCTCGAATAGAAGACCTTCGTGCCGTCCGGCTCGATCACCCATAGGTCGATGTCCGTGGCATCGGTGTTCCAGATCATGCTCACGCGCAGGTCGCTCTGGAACTGCTTGGGGTCCATCTTCTCCAGGCGATCGCCGAAGTGGTCGCCGATCGCGACGCTCGTGCCCTTCTGCCGGACTGCTTGCCGCATCATGCGGGCGTATTCCTCGGTGGCGAGCGTCTTCAGCTCTTCACGGAAGCGGTTGTGCCAGGTGCCGGCCAGCACGATCTCGTACTGCACGGCGGCCAGGGCGAATTTGCCGCTCTCTTCCAGGCTGCGGGCCAGGTCAAGATAGCTGTGCGGCTCGAACGGCCGTTGCCGTTGCACCTGGTCGAACAACCGCACGGCATGGACCGGCTGCTTCAGGTCAAGCAGGCGATAGCCCACCAACCGCAGCGCGTCGCCTCGGCCGGCGTGTTCTTCGATGACGCTGGACAAGACTCGAACGGCACCATCGACGTCGCCGAGCCTGGCTCGCCGCTTCGATTCGGCCAGGTAGGTCTCGACGTTGCGACGGTCGGCATCGCGACCCTTGATGTAGGCAGGCGTCACGGAGCCGGCATTGAAGATTGAGCCCTGAATCGTGGCCTCGGGCAGTTCGAAATCGCTGTCCTTGAGCATGGCCAGCAGCTTCTTGACGTGCTCGCCCTGCGCCCCCTTGAACAGGTTGACGCGGGCGTCGATCCGATCGAGATGGCGCAGGTAGCTTTCGCGGGCGGAGAGCGGCTTGCCCATGCTTTTCCAGGCGTCGTCCAGGAACTTGCCGACGTCATTGCCGGGCACGGTCTTGCCGCGCTCATCTTCCAGGTTGAATCGCTTGTAATCGGCCGCGTTTTCCAGCACCAGGAAGGATGCGGACCGGCTGGCGATACCGAACTGCTGACAGTAGGCGGTCACCAGCGTATCGAGCTTCGGATCGTTGAGGCCGAGCAGCGAAGCGACGGCGATTTCCGCCCAACCGCGTGCCGCAAGCTCGCCGGAGCCATTGGCGTCGATCGGATACTCCTCGGCAAACTTCTCGCCACAGAAGCTGCCTTCCACCATCAGCGTGGTGCGGCCCGGCTTGTCCATGCGGGCCGCGACGACCAGTTCGCCGCCGGGGTAGACCGCACCCTTGCGGCCGGCGACCATGACGTCACTGACCGTGGGACCGCCGACAAAGCGCACCTTCTCGATTTGGAGGCACTGACTGCGATGGGCCGCGGCGGCGGCGGCCAGGTCGCCTTCGGTGTAGCAGTTGAAGATGCCGCCGCCGCGACGGGTCAGCGTCTCGAAGAGCTCCAGGTTGTCGGCGCCCAGGCCGGTGCGGTAGCAGTTGAAGCGTGTCGGGAACGGGCTGCGGTTCTCGAAGCGCGACACCAGCGGCGCCACGTCCGGCTCGCCCCAGGTGATCTGGCCGTCGGAGAGCAGGAACACCTCGAGCGGCGTGCCGGGGGCCACCTCGAAGCCGGGTTTCGCCAGCTTGTTCAGGGCTGCGGACAGGTCGGTCGCGCCTTCCAGGATGCAGCCGTCCAGGCGATTCAGGACCTTTTCGCGGTTCTCCCGGTTGTTGGCCAGGAAGCCCTTGGGCTCCACCCAGGCGGTGCCGACGTTGAACGTCAGGATATTGAAGAGCTTGATGTTGTTATCCGTCTCAAGGATCCTCTTGAGAAGCTTCATGTTCACGTTGAACCGGTCCGGATGCTCGCTGAGCGAGGTGTCGAGCAGGAAGACCGCATGTTGGGCGAACGCCTTGCCAGCCTGGACCTTCAGATCGGGCCGGACGCGGGAATACAGGTACGTCGGCCCGTTGTCGTTCTGGCGAGAGGTGATGGCTTGGATCTGCGGTCGCGGGGCCTGATAGGTGAACAGCACGTCACCGCCGGGGCCCTTGTCCTTCCAGGTCTTCGTGTAGGCCAGGAAGCTGCCGCCTTCTTCCTTCCGCGCGTCGGCCGGCTTGAAGGTGGGCTTCTTGCACTGCTCGGCATTGGCCTGGAGCGTGAACTGCAGCTCGGCCAGCTTGCAATCGGGCAGCGGGTAGCGGTACATCACCTGATCTTGGCTGACCGGCAGCAGTTCTTCATAAGCGATGATGACGCGATTGTAGCCCTTGGCTGGAATCGGGAATACCCGGCCGCGGAACGTATTGCCGCTGGCGTATTCGAGAAGTGCCGGATCGATCTTGCCGCGAACGATCTCCTCGTAGACTTCCAGCGCCTTTTCCTTGCTGACGACGCGGGCTTCCTGAAGCGTGCCCCAGTCCTCGGTGTTGACGTGTTTGACCAGTTGCTCGGGAGTCATCTGGGCGAGTTTATCCGCGGGCGGCGGCGGCACGTCGCCGCGACGGACGAAGCGCTCAGGCACCGTGTCACGTGTTTGGCCCAGGAACATACCGAAGTAGCTGGGGCTGGCGCCGGTCGGCATTGGATACTCGAAGGTGCCTTCCAGCTGACGAGCGTGCTTGTTGTGGAAGATGTGATCGACCACGGTGCGCGCACGCGGGCCGTCGATGGTCACCGTCACTTGCAAGCTGACCAGATCGAGTGAATTGCCGTCGCCGACATAGACGCGAGCGAAGGTCGGCTGCTTGCTGTCGCGTTTCCAGGTCTTGGGGCTGTCCTTGAGGGAGTCCTTCTTGTCCAGGTCGTTTTCCTTGTCATCGCGTCCGCCGCCTTCTCCCAGCCGCCCCGGCTGCCCGCCCCCACCCGGTCCACCGCTGTTCGGGCGGGGGGCCGATGGATCGCGGGACTCATCGGGGTGTGGTCGACCTTTCATCGGAGCGTTGTCGCTGGGACGGTCGCCCAGAGGCGCTCCCTTACTCTCCTCCCGGCGCATCCCGTCGTTCATCTCCGCATCCGACATCTTGTCCAATTCGCGGGGCTCGCCGTCTCCCCGCCGGATCCGACCATTGGGCTGTTCGGGGCTGAACACGGCGGCGACTTCGGGAGCGGCCACGCGCTGAATCAACTGGTAGGAGACTTCTGGGATCAGCAGCACGCCAACCAGCAGCGACGCGGCCATGCCGGTCAGGGCGATCAGTCCCCGCCGATGCCAGTTTGGCCGCCGGATCATCGTGGGACTGATGTGCCGTGCTCGCTCCAGCGCCGCCGCCATCGCTTCTTGCGGCACCGGTTGAGAGCGCACGCTTTCGACCGCCCGGCGCAGCGCGCCATTCAATTCGTCCAGAGGTTGCCGTTCGGGTTGGTTGGGAAGATCGCGATGCACGGCTAGTCTCCTTTGGGCGCTTCGGTCAGCAGGGCCTCGAGTTTGGTGCGCGCCTTGTGCAAGGCGACGGCCACTGCGCCGGAACGGATGTTCAATATCTCTGCAATGCGTTGATAAGAGAGATCGTCAAAGTAACGGAGGCAAAAAACGGTGCCTTCGCGCTCCGGCAGCTGGGCAACGGCCTCACGCAGGCGATCCGACAACTCGTGTTCCACCGCCACGTCTTCGGGGCTGTCGTCGTGGGCGGCGAGCGCCAGTCCTTCGAGGGAGGAATGATTCGCACGACGCTGACGCAGGCGATCGATCGCCCGGCACGCAGCCAGACGGCGCAGCAATCCCCCCCAGCTCCGCACCGGGCGCGTCTGCCGGATGCGGTCGGCTTCAATGAAGACTTCCTGAACCACGTCTTCCGTGTCCGCGACATGGCCGAGAACTCGCCAGGCCGTGCCGAAGACCAGCTGGCCGTGCTCCTGCACGATCCGGTCCCATTCGGTCACCAGTCCAATCCTCCTGCAGGAAAGGGGGGAAAGGTGCCGTTCGATACCAATGTGTCGAACCAGGCTGCAACCATGTTACCGATGTGACGAAGGATTTTGGTGGTGAAAGCACAAGGTAGCAAACTCACTGTCCCGATCGACTCACCCAAAGGCTCGGGCGCCCGTTCCCAATCCCGTTCCCGTTCCCGTTCCCGATAAATTCATCCAAGGGTTGACAAGGTAGAGGCGCAACGCGAACAGGATCGGAAACGGGAAGCGGATCGGGAACGGGTTGGGGAACGGGTAATTTGCCCTGAAGAGTTGCCACAGGACATCCCAGGCGCTCTTCACCCATGAGGTTGCATCAGACACCCGCGGCTTGGGGGGACGCCAGCGATTGGACGGACAGAACGGCCTGCTGCCGGCCTCCGCGCATTCCTCGGGTCGCTGCCCTTGATGAATGGTAGCGGCGTTTCGCGGACTGGAGGCCAAGGCACGGACTGTCTCCTCACCGCGCCGCATAGTAAAGCACGTCGGCCCCATCCAGCAGAGCGTATTCCGGTTGCGGCAGCTGTTCGGCGGATGCAGTGAATGGCACCAGGCGCAGGGCACGCAGGTCGGTCAAACGACGCAAACCGTCGTGGAAACCCGTCAGCGACAGCTCGACATGCGTGTCGCGCAGGGCGGCGAACAGCTCCGGCAGCGGACAGTCGCCAGTTGCGCCGCTGTCCTGACGACGTACCAGGTAATTGAGGGCATCCGATGCCCAAGGCACGGCGGCCGCAGCGCCGTTCGGCAGGGCGGCGCCGTGCGATTCCGCGCGATGCAGCGCTTCCTCGACACGGCGGGACAGGGCAGCCAGCTGCTGGAGGTACTTCGCCGCGTCGTCGGCCATGCGCGTCTCGAAGGCGAGGAAGTCTTGCCGCAGCTGCGCGAGCCAGGCCGGCACACCCTCGCGCGACGTTTGCAGGGCCGCACGCAGTTCGCGGAGAACCACGACGGGTGCTTCGGTGTCGTGCAGGTAGTTGACGCCGCGCGGCGTGATGCGGACCCATTCGATCGTCGTCTTGCCCTTGCTCTCGGTGCGGACGACTTCGAGCAGGCCGTCTTGCAAGGCACGGAGGGCAGCCTCCGCATTGGTGCCCGCCCGACCCGGAAAGAGACCGCTGAGCTTGCCGCTCTTGAAGAGCCGTTCCTCGCCGGAGTGGGCCAGCGCTTGCTTGAGCGCTGCCAGCAGGGCTTCCGTGACCTTGTCCATGGTCCCTCGTCCTTTGTCCTTCGTCCCTGGTCCGTGGCCGATGCTTGACGCTGAGTGTACAGTGAAGAAGGAATTGGAACACCGGCAATTTTCCATACAGAGCGCCGGCTGATTTGACATGCCCCTGGAGCGGCCATGACCGACGCACAATCCAAACCGAATCCTGGCCCCAGGCGGATCCTCAGCGGCGTGCAGCCGTCCGGCAAGCTGCACCTGGGGAACTACTTCGGCGCCATCAAGCAGCACATCGCCCTTCAGGAAGAGGGCCAGTGCTTCTACTTCATCGCCGACTATCACGCCCTCACCACCACCCAGGATGCCAAGGCCCTGAGCGAACGCACCCGCGACGTGGCGCTCGACTACCTCGCGCTGGGACTCGATCCCAAGAAGGCAGCTTACTTCCGCCAGTCCGACGTTCCCGAAGTGACGGAACTGGCATGGATCCTTGGCACCGTGACGCCGATGGGCCTGCTCGAACGCGCCGTCTCCTACAAAGAAAAGGTGGAGAAGGGCATCGAAGCCAGTGTCGGCCTGTTCACTTACCCCGTGCTGATGGCGGCGGACATCCTGATTTACCGGTCGCACCTGGTGCCGGTCGGCAAGGACCAGGTACAGCATCTGGAAATGACGCGCGATATCGCGGAGAAGTTCAACCGCGTCTACGGCAATGTCTTCCCGATCCCGAAGGAGCGTCTGGACAAGGAGTCCAAGGTGCCGGGCGTGGACGGCCAGAAGATGAGCAAGTCCTACGGCAACACCATCGAGATCTTCGCCGAGGGCAAGCCGCTGCAAAAGACCCTCATGGCCATCGTCACCGACAGCACGAAGGTCGAAGACCCCAAGGACCCGGACAAGTGCAACGTCTTCGCGCTGTACAGCCTGTTTGCCACGCCGGAGGAGAAGGAAGCCCTGGCGGCACGTTATCGGGCCGGCGGCATGGGGTACGGCGACGCCAAGAAGCTGCTGCTGGAGAAGATCAACGGCTATTTCGGCCCGGCGCGGGAGAAACGCAAGGAGCTGGCGGCCCATCCCGATGACGTGGAGGACGTGCTACGCGACGGAGCGAAGCGAGCGCGCGCCGAGGCGCAGGCGACGATGGCCCTGGTCCGCGAGGCTGTCGGCATGAAGGCGAGCAGCGTCGGATAGATCGAATCGTCGAGCTTCCGGGATCGTCTAGGAAAACAAGGGTGCCTGGGGCCGAGCGTGTGGGTCCTGGGCACCTTGTGCTTCATCAGACTCGTTTCCAAGCTTCGGCTGCGAAGCTCCCGCTTCTCGGGACTGCAAGCAGCCAGTGGAGCCACGTCTGCAAAGCAGGACGTCTGGCCGCGACACGGCGCGCTTGACGTAGCGGAACTCGCCAGAGTTCCGAACGGGAGCCTGTCGCACGGAAGTCTGGCGACTTCCGCTACATAGGAACCAGAGCTTGGGAATGAGAGCAAACGAGTGCCGTTTGCATGGATGCGTTCCCGCACGGCGGTTACAGGCTTTTTGTTTGCAATGACGTAGCCGGTGCATGAAGATTCCAGCTTGACTGGAACCCGAAAACTCTCAAGGAGCGTTGGATGGCAGAGCACGAAGACCCCGGCCAGCCGGTCAAGCCGCGCCTGGGCCTGTTTGATGCCGTCAGCATCATGGTTGGCATCGTCATCGGTTCCTCGATCTTCGAATCGGCGCCGGTGATCTTCAACAGCGTTCCCAGTCCCGCCTGGGCGATGGCCGTGTGGGTCCTCGGCGGCGTGCTCTCGCTTGTGGGCGCCTTGTGCTATGCGGAGCTTGCCAGCACCTATCCGCGCAGCGGCGGCGATTACGTTTACCTCACACGGGCCTATGGCCCCTGGGCGGGCTTCCTCTTCGGCTGGGCGCAGCTTGCGGTCGTCATCACGGCCAGCATCGGCGCGATGGCGTTCGTTTTCGGCCGCTATGCAGCTGCCTTCATGGCCGTGCCCAACGAGGCGCTGCGCAAAACCCTGGAAGCCAGTCCCGACGCCTGGGAAACGAAAGTGACTCTGGCGGTCAGCATCGTGCCTGACGGTCAGGAAAAGCAGTGGATCGCGTACCTTGCCATCGGCGCCGTGGTTGCCTTGACGCTGATGAATCTGCTGGGCGTGGTGCTGGGCAAGACGGTGCAAAACCTGCTCACGCTGGTCAAGCTGACCGGTCTGGGCGCCATTGTCTATTTTGGTTTCCAGTCGCCTCAGCAGGCGGCCTTTGCCGCACCCGAGGCGGCCGGCGGCGCCAACTTTACCTTGGCGATGATCCTGGTCCTGTACGCTTACGGCGGCTGGAATGACATGGCCTTTGTCGCTGCCGAAATGCGCAACAAGCGCAGCATCCCGCGTGCCCTGATTGCCGGCACGTCGATCATTACGTTGTTCTACCTGGCCGTGAACGCGGCCTACATCATGGCGCTCGGCTGGGACGGCGTGCGAAAGTTCTACCCGCCGGTCGCGAGTGCGGTGCTGAGCAAGGAACTGGGCGATTTCGCTGGCCGCGGCATGTCGGTCCTGGTCATGATCTCCGCCCTGGGCGCCATCAATGGCCTGATCTTCACCGGATCGCGCGTCTATTCCAGCCTGGGCAATGACTGGCGCATCTTCGCCGTGATGGGCCACTGGAACAAGTCTCTGGGCTCGCCGGTGTATTCGTTGCTCATTCAGGCGGGGGTTGCCGTCGCCATGATTTTCGGCGTCGGCACGGAGGACGGCCGCAAGGCCATCGACGGCGCGCTCGTTGGAACGGGCAAGCTGCTGCAAGACACCACCGGCCTTCATCGGCTGGAGATGGTGATCCACGACTGGCCCGATGCGCCGCCGCCCGACATCAACCAGGTGCCGGTGCTGGACCCATTGCCATGGGACAAGTATCGGGGAGGCTTCGACACGCTTGTTGCCGGCACGGCGCCCGTCTTCTGGCTGTTCTTCCTGGGCACCGGCGTTGCTCTGTTTGCCTTGCGGCAGCGCGATCCGGATCTGCCGCGACCGTTCACCGTGCCCTGGTTCCCGCTGCTTCCACTGATCTTCTGCGGCATGTGCTTCTTCATGCTCTACCGCGCGCTCGACTATGCCGAGACGATCTCGTTGCTCGGCTGGATTCCACTGGCGCTGGGTCTCCCGCTGTACTACCTCAGCGGCCGGACCGATTCGCCGAACTCTCAACCAACGCCTCCTGCGGCACCGGAACCCGAACCGGCCGCTGTCCACATGCCGACGGAGGGCGAAATCCAGCAGCCGCCCACGGTCGAGCAGTTCATCGTTCCCGACGCAGCCGGCGAAGCGCCTGTAAAAACCGGCGATTGACCTTTCACGACGATCGTTTGCCAGGCGGTGGACGCGGGGGCAAGGAACCCGGCGTCCGTCGCTTTCAGGGTGTCTTAACAAGGAGAAGCATCCATGCATCGGACTTTCATCCTCGGCAAGCTGGTGGGGCTGGCACTGCTCGTGCAGATGTCATTCCTGCTGGGCCAGGACGTACTCAGTCAGGAAACGCCAAAGACCGCGGTGGCTCGCGTGCGGCTGTTCGTGCCGGCAAGCGCCATCGTGGAAGTCGAAGGGGCCCGCACCAAGCAGACCGGGGAAGAACGGCTCTTCACCTCGCCGCCGCTCACGGTCGGCAAGACCTACACCTACAACATCAAGGTCACCTGGACCGACAAGGCCGGTCAGCCGGTCGTGAAGGAAGAAGCCGTCAAGGTCAAGGGCGGCGAAGAGACCGTCGTTGACCTGCGGCCCAGCGGCACGACGCCGAAGGAAACGCCCAAGGGCGGCACCGTTCGCCTCGACGTGCCCTACGTGCCCACGCCGCAGGAAATCGTCGACAAGATGCTCGAGATGGCCAACGTCACCGATCAGGACATGGTCTACGATCTCGGCTGCGGCGACGGGCGCATTGTCGTCACCGCCGCCAAGAAGCATGGCGCCAAGGGCGTCGGCATTGACCTCGATCCGCTCCGCGTCCGCGATTCCAACGAGAACGTCAAGAAGAACAAGGTCGAGAAGCTGGTCGAAATCCGCGAAGGCAACGCCCTCAAGGTCGACGACATCAGCAAGGCCAGCGTGGTGACGCTGTACCTCCTGCCCGAAGTGAACCTCAAGCTGCGGCCCATCCTCCAGAAGCAGCTCAAGCAGGGTGCCCGCATCGTCTCGCACGATTTCGACATGGGCGACTGGCGGCCGCTGAAGGAAGAGACCATCAAGGACAAGTCCGGCACCGAGCACACGCTCTTCCTGTGGGAAGTCGGCGCTTCCAACGAAGGCCCTCTGAAGAAAGAAGACAAGAAGGAGGAGAAGAAGGAGGAAAAGAAGGAAGAGAAGAAGCGGCCCAAGCTGGACGTCCCCTACGTGCCGACGCCGCAAGAAGTCGTGGACAAGATGCTGGAGACCGCCAAGCTCACCAAGGACGACGTGGTCTATGACCTGGGCTGCGGCGATGGCCGCATCGTCGTGACGGCTGCCAAGAAGTACGGCTGCAAGGCCGTCGGCGTCGATCTCGACCCGGTCCGCGTCAAGGAATCGCTGGAGAACGTCAAGAAGGCCGGCGTCGAGAAGCTCGTCGAGATCCGCGAGGGCGACGCCCTCAAGGTGAAGGACATCGGCAAGGCGAGCGTCGTCACCCTGTACCTGCTGCCGGAGCTGAACGAGAAGCTGCGGCCGATCCTCAAGAAGGAGCTCAAGGAAGGCTCGCGCATCGTCTGCCACGATTTCGACATGGGCGACTGGAAGCCGCTCAAGGAACTGAGCATGAAGGACAAGGAAGGCGACGAGCACAGCATCTACCTGTACATCCTCGGCAAGGAGACCGGTAAGGAAGACAAGAAGGAGAAGAAGGAAGGTAAGGCGGAGCCGGAAGCCATCGCACCGCCAACGCCGCTCGGCCGCCTCCTCGCCCGCGCCGACGACAAGAAGGACAAAGACACGGAGCCCGACGTCATCTACGTGCCAACGCCGCAAGCCGTCGTCGACAAGATGCTGGAAATGGCGAAGGTCAAGAAGGACGACATCGTCTGGGACCTGGGCTGCGGCGACGCCCGCATTCCCGTGACCGCTGCCAAGAAGTTCGGCTGCAAGGCGATGGGCTACGACGTCGATCCCGAGCGGATCAAGGACTCCAACGCCAACGTCAAGAAGAACAAGGTCGAAGACCTGGTCAAAATCGAGAAGAAGGACATCTTCACCCTCGATCTCAGCAAGGGACCGACCGTCGTTACGCTGTATCTGCTGCCTCGTTTGAACGTGAAACTCATCCCGCAACTGGACAAGCTGCCCAAGGGTTCGCGCATCGTCTCGCACGACTTCGACATGGAAGGCGTCAAGCCCGACGAGGTCGTCAAGCTGAACGCCAAGGACGACCGCGGCAATGAACGCGAGCACACCATCTACCTGTGGACGGTGCCGCTCAAGAAGGAAAAGAAGGAAGACAAGCAGAGCGCCGCCCCGGCGGAGCGCCTGCCGATGCCTGCGGCCACGAGCTTCGTCGCCTTTGACGACAAGAAGGACAAGGAACGCGAGCCGGACGTGATTTACGTGCCGACGCCGCAAGCCGTTGTGGACAAGATGCTCGAGATGGCCAAGGTCAAGAAGGACGACGTCGTGTGGGACCTGGGCTGCGGCGACGCCCGCATTCCGGTGACCGCTGCCAAGAAGTTCGGCTGCAAGGCCGTGGGTTACGACGTCGATCCCGAGCGGATCAAGGACTCCAACGACAACGTGAAGAAGAACAAGGTCGAGGACCTCGTCAAGATCGAGAAGAAAGACATCTTCACGCTCGACCTCAGCAAGGGGCCGACGGTCGTTACCCTGTACCTGCTGCCCCGATTGAACGTGAAGTTGATCCCGCAACTGGACAAGCTGCCGAAGGGCTCGCGCATTGTCTCGCACGACTTCGACATGGAGGGCGTCAAGCCCGACGAAGTGGTGCGGCTCAAGGCGAAGGACGACCGGGGCAACGAGCGCGAGCACACGATCTACCTCTGGACGGTGCCGCTCAACAAGGAAAAGAAGGACGACAAGGGCAGCGGCCTGAGCGCTGACGATATCGGCATCGATCCCGCGTTGCCCGCCAACTACAACGTCGATCGCATCGACGCCGTCGCGAAGAAAGTCGCCAAGGCCGAGGACAAGAAGGAAGACAAGACGCCGGACGTGATCTACGTCCCGACACCGCAGGCCGTGGTGGACAAGATGCTCGAGCTGGCCGAAGTGAAGAAGGCCGACGTGGTCTACGATCTCGGTTGTGGCGATGCCCGCATCCCCGTCACCGCAGCCAAGAAGTTCGGCTGCAAGGCGGTCGGCTTCGACATCGATCCCGAGCGGATCAAGGACTCGAATGAGAACGTGAAGAAGAACAAGGTCGAGGACCTCGTCAAGATCGAGAAGAAGGACATCTTCACGCTCGATCTCAGCAAGGAGCCGACCGTTGTGACCCTCTATCTCCTGCCGCGGCTCAACGTGAAGTTGATCCCGCAGCTGGAGAAGCTCCCGAAGGGCTCGCGGATCGTCTCGCACGACTTCGACATGGAAGGCGTCAAGCCGGACAAGGTCGTCAAGATGAACGCCAAGGACGACCGCGGCAATGAACGCGAGCACACCATCTACCTGTGGACGGTGCCGCTCAACAAGGAAAAGAAGTAACAGCGCGAAGAGCGAAACGCGAAGAGCCGGGAGTCCACGAACTCCCGGCTCTTCGCGTTTGCACTGACACGTTTGATACCTGGCAAGGTGGGCCAGACACTCTTGTCTGGCCGGCCAGACAAGAGTGTCTGGCCCACCGAACACAACCATTCTCTACTGCGCGAAGTAAAGCTCCTGACCGATCTTTACTTGCTCTGAATGATCTCGATGGCAAACGCCGCCGTGTTGCGCACGTTGGCATCGCTGTCCACCTGCGCGGCTCGCTGGAGCGCCGGCAGGGATTTGGGCGCGCGGATCAGGGCAAGCGCCTTTGCCGCGGCCTCGCGCACCGTGGGATTCGGATCGCCGGACAGCGTGGCGGCGAGCGGGTCCACGGCGCGATGAGCGTGCAGGCGGCCAAGTTGGGTCACGCTGTCCAGCCGCACTTGCTCGCTGGGGTCAGCCAGCTGGTGTAGCAGCTGGCTGATTTCGCGCTGTCGGCCATCGTTGCTGACCGGCTGCGCCGCAACCGGAGCGCCCGGCACTACGGCCGGCGCGGGCGGAGGAGGCGGCACGGGGCGCGGGGGCGGTGCGGTTTCATCCGCGGGCGGCGCATACGATTGCACCGGCGGTGCAGCCTGAACCACCGGCGCCGGTTGCAGGATGACCGGAGCTGGCGCCACCACAATTGGCGGCTGCGCGACGTACACCGGGTACGGTCGATAGTAGTAGTAACCGCCGTAGTAAGGGCGATAGCAGCCCGGACCGCCAAAGCGGACTCCGACCGACCAGTTGTTGCCTGCGTTGGCCCCTTCGGCGCCGATGGCCAGAGCGGTCAAGGCAGCCAGGCCGCACGCAAATCGTTGCACGATACTCATCGAAGCACTCCTATCGATCAGCGAGCTGAATAATCTCAGCCGCGAACTGGGCGGTATGACGAACTTTAGGGTCGAGGTCCTTCTCCGCCGCTCCGCGCAAAGCGGGAAGTGCCGACGTGGCACGTTTGCTCCCGGAGCCAATCAACGCGAGCGCCTGGGCAGCTGCTGCCCGAACGTCTGGGCTTGTGTCCTCGGCAACCAAGGCGACGAGCGGATCGACAGCGCGACTAGCCCGTAATCGACCCAACGCTTGTGCGCTTCTCTCCCTTTCCCGCACTTTACGGTCGACTAGCCCGCGAAGGTGACGATCCACATAGTCAGGATTTACCTCCGGCCATGGATCGTCAGCGCATTCTTTCAGAGTCTATCTGCAAAGAAACGCTTGAAACTAGGGGTATCCTGGAATTGCGATCACGCCTGAATCGCGTTTTCTGCTGGATATTTCGGCGATCATCCGGTTTCAGGCCCCGCATGAATCACCAAGGCCCCCTAATTTCATGGGAAAACTCTCCGGATAGACTCTCAATACGATTGAGCCGGTGAGGTAAGCATCAGTCTGAAATTCAATGTCGAACATCAGAGCGCCCGACTGGACATCTACTTTTGACTTGAGCAGGAACAGCCCCTCGGTCGTAAACATTGCAGCCTGAAGTTCCCGCACCACCGCGGTGGGCGGCATTCGAGTTTCTGAAGCGAGCTCGATCAGCGTTTCGGCAGCAGAGAACCAGGGAAAGGATGCTTCGTGCCTGGGAATTGTCTGCAAATATCGCTCGCCTTGGTCGAAATCCCCCGACCATCCACTCTGCGCCTGGGTGACTCCAGCTGCGCCGAGCATCGCTACCAGTCCCAAGAGAAAAGGGCGCATCGTATTCATCGACACAACTCCCTGGTGGTGATGAGCGATTCGTGCCGCATGGGTCCGGCGGGATCGAACCAGGAGGCAATCATCGCCATCCCGGTCCTGCAAAAGGGGTTGCACTATGCCAACTCGCCCGGCGCGGTCAATGCGAACCTGGCCGAACCCTCCGCGTACTAGCGCCTGCCCGCACACTCTGCCGCGCAGCTGGCGTCTTCCAGCGTTCCTGATTTCTGTTCAGTGGCAGAGCCAGGTAGAGATGGCATAATCTGGGAAGGTGTGGCATCCCGCGCCGGCAACATTTGCGCGGATGCGAGATGCCGGGATTCCTGTCCACTTCGGGAAAGGCGGTGACGATGGAATAGTTGCGGTGTCAGCGGGAGTCAGCGGTCGGAACCGGGACGCAATCCTCGCGGGCCGGCCCACCCTTCTGCTCAAGGGGACTCCCACGGAGAGATCGACTCTCCTTGCGGTGCGGCCATCCCGTCAAGTTGGTTTCCGTGTCCTACGACAAGAGAGATCGCTCGGAGACTGGGATCGTCTCGCCGTGGCACGGGGCCTGGGAACCCCATGCCTGACCCGGTTGCGGCTCGAACGGCCAGCGTCCGCCGTTCCCGCCGCAACCGGGTTTTGCGTTTGCCCGTGCGCCAACGAAACCGCGTCAGCGCGGTTTAGTACTACAGCGCTGGTTTAGAAGCACGATTCACCGGAACAGTCCGTAGCCGCAGGCTTCAGCCTGCGGAGTGAATGTACGGCACCTGCGACGCCACTCCGCAGGCTAAAGCCTGCGGCTACAGACGTTGCGCGGATCGTTCCGCGGAATGTGGCGCTGTAGTATTAGCCTGATAGATCGAGAAGTCGTTTGGCTCGTGGCCGCGGCGGTGAGGCAGACCGGCGCGGGCCCGGAAAACTGGTTGTGCGGCTGCTTGACCCTCGCTTCTACAGGCCTTATGATCGGAACCAATCGACTCGCACCAATCACTTCTTCCGGAGGACCGGACATGCGACGGTTGCTCTCCCAGCGCTCGGCGCGGACCATCCTCGCCGCCGTGGCGTTTACGTTCCTGCCCGTGGCCGGTCTTGCACAGACCCCGGACCCACAGAAGATCCAGTTCGAATCGGTAGACAAGGTGATCCTGCGCGGCACCTTCTACCCCAGCGCGAAGGCAGGCCCGCAATCGCCGGCCGTGCTGCTCGTTCACAAACTCGGCAGCGACCGCCAGCAGCCCGGCTACGAGAGCCTGGCCAAGGCGCTCCAGGCCAAGGGCTTTGCCGTTCTGACCTTCGACTTCCGCGGCCATGGCGACAGCACCGTCATCAAGGAGGAGTTCTGGAAGTACCCGTCCAACACCGCCCGTAACATCCGGGGCGGCAACCCCAAGGCACAGGCGATTGAGTTCAAGGACTTCCAGCCGTCGTACTATCCCATGCTGGTCAACGACATCGCCGCCGCCAAGTTCGCGCTCGAACTCAAGCACAACGCCAAGGAATGCAACGTCGGCGACCTGATCATCATTGGCGCCGAGGATGGTGCCGCACTCGTGTCGTTCTGGGTCGGCACCGAAGCGATGCGGCGCCGGTCCGTACCGAATCCGATGGGTGGCTTCCCCATCCAGGGCGAGCCCGAAGTCAAAGACATCGCCGCCGTGGTTCACCTCAGCATCCGCTCGACGCTTGGGAGCGGAACAAGCACGAAGCAGCTGGCCGGGATTCCAGGCTGGCTGAGCAAGGACGCCAAGATCCGGGACAAGGTCGGCCAGTTCTTCCTGGTGGGCAAGCTGGACACCACCGGCGACACCTATGCGAACTACCTCTACAAGGACGTCCTCAAGGGACCGATGGCCAAGAACAAGTTGATCTTCAAAGCCGAAGTGCCCGAGACCAAGTTGACCGGCACGGAACTGCTGAAGAAGTCGCTGCCGACCGAGGAGTGGATCATCAAGTACGCCGCCGACAAGGTCATGGACGCCCGGGCCGGTACGGTCTTGGCGGAGCGCGACCTGAAGCAATATCCGCTCATGGCGGTGCCGTTGGCGCAGTTCGGCGTGACAGTGCCATAGATTGGAATGACGAATGACGAAGCCCGAATGACGAATCAATGACCAAGCCCCAAGGGCCAAACCCGAAACACAGTCGGGAACGACCTTGGGGCTTGGTCATTGGACATTGATTCGTCATTCGGGCTTCGTCATTCGTCATTGATCTCACGCCAGTATTTTCTCCACCACATTGCCGTGCACGTCGGTCAGGCGGAAGTCGCGGCCCTGGAACTTGTACGTCAGCTTCTTGTGATCGACGCCGAGCACGCGCAGCATGGTGGCGTGCAGGTCGTGGACGTGGACGACGTCGACTTCCGCGTTGTAGCCGAACTCGTCGGTGGCGCCGTGGCTCATGCCACCCTTGATGCCGCCGCCGGCCATCCAGATACTGAAGCCCTTGATGTGATGATCCCGGCCGTTGCCCTGCGCCATCGGCGTGCGGCCGAACTCGCCGCCCCAGATGACGAGCGTTTCGTTGAGCATGCCGCGCCGCTTCAGGTCCTTGATGAGCGCCGCGGCACCCTGGTCCACCTCGCCGGCCGTCACCTTCACGTCGTTCTTGATGTTGCCGTGATGGTCCCAGTCGCGGTGATAGAGCTGAATGAAACGCACGCCGCGCTCCGCCAATCGCCGGGCCAGCAGGCAGTTGGCCGCGAACGAGCCGTCGCCGCCCTTGGTGCCGTAGAGATCGAGCACTTCCTTGGGCTCGTCGCGGATGTCCATCAGCCCCGGCACGCTGGTCTGCATGCGGAACGCCATCTCGTACTGGGCGATGCGCGTGGCGATTTCCGGATCGTCGACGACGTTGTTCTGCAGCCGGTTCAGCTGCTGCACTGCATCGACCACGTCGCGCTGCCGATCGTTGCTGACGCCCCTTGGATTGTTGACGTAGAGAACCGGATCGCCCTTGGAGCGGAATTCGACGCCCTGGAACCGGCTCGGCAGGAAGCCCGAGTGCCACTGCCGGGCGGAGATCGGCTGCTGCTGTCCCGCACGACCCGTGGAGATGAGGACAACGAAGCCGGGCAGGTTATCGCTCTCGGCGCCCAGGCCGTACCAGAGCCAGGAGCCCATGGCCGGCCGTCCGGAGATGGTGGTCCCGGTGTTCATGAACGTGTGGGCCGGATCGTGATTGATCGCCTCGGTCTTGAGGGAGCGGATGATGCACATTTCGTCCGCCACGGTGCCGAGGTGCGGGAAGATCTCGGCAAATTCCTGACCCGACTGCCCGTACTTCTTGAACGGATGCTGCGGCGCGAAGCAGTTGAGCTTGGCCCCCTGGAGCTGAGCGATCGGCTGCCCCTTGGTGAGCGACTCGGGGAACGGCTTGCCGTGCATCTCGGCGAGCTTCGGCTTGTAGTCGAAGGTCTCGAGGTGCGACGGCCCGCCGGCCATCGTCAGGAAGATGACGCGCTTGGCCTTCGGGGCGAAGTGGAGGGGCTGCACCGCTCCCGTCCAGCGATCGCTGTCGGGCTTGGCATCGGCGGCATGCAGGATGTCGGGTTTCAGAAGCGAGGCGAGGGCGATGGCGCCCATGCCGTAGCTGGTGCGGCCGAGGAAGGCGCGACGAGAAAGATACGACTTGCAGGTATCGTTGCTCATGGTTCCAATTGGGTGCAACTGCGTTTTCTACAAGGGAAACAGCAATCCTACACGGGAAAAACAAGGTTTTCGGCCATTCGGAGACCGGAAAATCGACCATTAATGCCCAAATTTGGGCAGCGATTGCAGCACGAAACTGACACGAGCTTTGAGAAGACCCTGAAAAACAGGGCATCTGCTACTCAAGCTCATCCTGTAGAATTAGCAGCTGCACCCGTTCCAATTCCGTAGGTTCCGCTGTGCCATCTCTTTGAAGGCGCCAAAATGGCCGATTTTCCGTGATATTTTGACTGCTTCGCTGGCAAACCGGGTCGTTCCAAGCCCCGAATTCGCTAGATTTCCGCCATTTTGGCACCTTCAAACTGGTAGGTCCGCTGTATCCGTAGACCCTACGAACGGGAAGTTTGGTTATCGACTCCGTTCGTAGTTCCGCCTTCAGACGGCCTTCTCGCGGAAGACTGTCTGAAGGCGGAACTACGAACAACGACAGCTTATCGCAGCTTGAGGATGAAGCTGGTCGACGCCGGCGTGCGCTGATCGAACAGGCCGTCCGGTACGCGCAGCGCCTTGCCGATGACTCCGGCCGCCGTGGGTGCGATGGCGGTGCAGAAGTGATCAACCAATTCGGGATCGAGGCCGCCGCCCGCCGCGTCACGGCGGAGGATTTCCAGACACTGCTGGTGCGGAATCGCGCCGCGGTAGGGACGGGCACTGGCGAGCGAATCGTAGACGTCCGCCACGGACAAGATGCGTACCAGCAGCGGAATGGCACCGCCGAACAGGCCGTCCGGATAACCGCGGCCGTCCAGGCGTTCGTGATGCCAGCGGATCATCGGCACCGCGTCGCGCACGGAGCGCAGCGGCTCGGCGATGCGAGCGCCCTGCACCGTGTGTTGCTTCATGATTTCGAATTCGGCGGGAGTCAGCGACTCCGGCTTGTCGAGAATGGCGTCCGGCACGCTCACCTTGCCGATGTCGTGGAGCAGAGCGCCTTTTCGCAAGGTCTCCCACTCGTCTTCGGGTACCGCAACCTCGGCTGCGAGGGTCAGCGCATAGGCCGCGACGCGCTCGGAGTGGCCGTGCGTGTACGGACTCTTGGCTTCGACCACGCGAGCGAAAGCAAAGACGACTGCCTCGGCCGAATCGCGTTCTTCCACCAGCTTCTTGATGCGCAAGAGCGACCGGCAGCGGGCCACGACTTCCAGACATTGGAACGGCTTGGTGATGAAGTCGTCGGCACCCAGTTCCCAGGCCTTGAGCTTGGCTTCAAAGGCATTCTGGGCCGTGACGATGACGATGGGAATGAGGCGGGTGGCAGGGTCGTTCTTGACCTGGCGGCAGACTTCATAGCCGTCGATGCGCGGCATGTCGAGGTCGAGCAGGATCAGGTCGGGCGTATGATGGACGATCCGCTCCAGCGCTTCCTGGCCGTCGCTGGCGACATCGACCTGGTGGCCTTCGCCCAACAGCACCCGCTCCAGGAGGAGAGCGTTGGTGCGGTTGTCGTCAACCACGAGGATACGAGGTACGGGGGATTCCGCCTTCGCCATGGAAGGGTTCTCCGGTTTGCGCGAGTCGGTCGTTAGTGGAGGCGTGGACTCAGTGTAAGCGCGCCAAATTGGCTTTGCAATCAAAAACGCGATTTCCTCAGCAATGGCGCGTGCCACGGTTGACAAACTGTTCTATACTTCGGTGACCCCCGAAAGTCCCCCAATACACTTCCCGTCCGGGTGTATCCCCGTCCACTAATCGGTGTGCGCCGACGTGTGCCACCGGTCTGTCCCGTCATTGCAACGCACGCTCCATTTCGAGCCATTCGCCTTGTGGAGGAGCCGTCATCATGGTTCGAGCGTCCTCACTTTTGATCGGCAAGGAACTATCGCGCGACTACCGGCTGGTTCGGCTGCGCGGCCGCGGCGCTTTCGGCAGCGTCTGGGAGGCGATTACTCCGGATGGGTTGCCGGTCGCCCTCAAGTTCTTGCCGTGCAACGATCAAATGTCCACGTCCCTGGAGATCCGCGCCATTCAGGCGATTAATCACCTGTACCACCCCAATCTGATCCCGGTCGAGCAGGTGTGGTGTTATCGCCGCTACGTCGTCGCCACCATGCCGCTGGCCGAAGGCAGCTTGTCCGACCTGTTGGAAGTCTACCGCAGCGAGTACGGCACGCCGATCGCGGCGACGGACCTGTTCCGCTACATGAGCCAGGTGGCGCTGGCGCTGGACTTCCTGAACAAGCGGCAGCACTTCGTGGACGGCCGGCACGTCGCCTATCAGCACTGCGATATCAAGCCGAGCAATCTGCTGCTGTTCGAGGAAACGGTCAAGATCACCGATTTCGGCTTGGCCTCGCCGACCAGTTCGCCGTTGCGCTTCCACCGGCGCGGCGGCACTCCAGACTTCATGGCGCCCGAAGTGCTGCAAGGCCGACTGAGCGACTGGACCGATCAGTTTTCGCTGGCCGTCACATACTGTCAACTGCGCGGCGGCCGACTGCCCTTCCCGCCCATGTCCGCCATGCCGGAGCGTACCCACATTCGGCCGGCGCCGGACCTGACCATGTTGCCCGACAAGGAACGTCCCATCGTGGCCCGCGCGCTGGCCCTGGCCCCGCAAGACCGCTGGCCATCGTCTACCGACCTCGTCAATGCGCTGAAGAAGGTTGCCCGTTAGAACTCATCCAAGAATCAGTTCGTAGGACGGATTGGAAATCCGTCCGTGTGTACCGGACGGATTGGAAATCCGTCCTACGAAACCGACGAACTGATTCTTGGATGAGTCCTTAGCCCGACGCGCCAGCGAGGATTGCGAACCGTCGATGACGGACCGCTCGCCGAAAACATTTCCCGGAAATTCCGTGAACCCGATGCCGCGCCTTGCGTCTTACCCTGTGTACTGAGTTTGGGGCCGTGACAGTCGAAGCAGGCTGGGCCGGCAAGAGCCGTGGGGAAGCGATGAGTTCGATTCGCGTCTATCTGGTGCTTGAACAGCAGACCACCGCGGAACGGTTGTGGTCGCTGAGCCGGCTCGATCATCGGTACAGGTTGTGACACCGGGTTCTCACCCGAAGATGGCCATTCGGGGCCAGGTGTCGCAACAGACGCCTGGCCCTTTGCTATTTGGCCCGTTCGTCTATCGGTCAGGATTCCTGGCTTTCAACCAGAGAAGAGGGGTTCGACTCCCCTACGGGCTGCTAAGAAGCCATCCAAGAATAAGTTCGTAGGTTTCGTAGGACGGATTTCCAATCCGTCCGGCACACACGGACGGATTGGAAATCCGTCCTACGAATTTATTCTTGGATGAGTTCTAACTTTCGGTCCGGTGGTGTAACAGAAGCACGGCGATCGGATACGTCGCTGGAGAAAGGTGCGACTCCTTCCCGGACTACTTGGCGGGCGATTCACTGGGGCGTGTTGTAACGGTAGCGAGCCTGGCTGTTAACCAGGAAGTCGGGGTTCGAGTCCCTGCTCCCCAGCTTATTCCAGTGCCCTTGGCCGAGCGGCTGAGGCATCGGTCTTCCAAACCGAACAGGCGGGTTCAACTCCCGCAGGGCACTCTCGGGGATCGGCTAACAGTAGGCCGCTTGGCTCTGAACCAGGAGATGGAGGTTCCGAACCCTTCTCCCCGAATTGAACGTCACAGAAGTGATCCGGCCGGATGAGGAACTCGTCTCGAAAACGAGTGGCCGTGAAACACGGTTTGTGGGTTCGAGTCCCACCGCTTCCGCTGCGATATGTCCCCGTAACGGAGCGTGGAAATGACTAATTCCTAATGACTAATGTCTAAGGAATGAACCAATGCGGCAGGCATTTTATCTGGTTGGTCATTGGGGATTTGGGATTTGATCAGTCATTCGTCCGTAGTCATTAGACGTTCTCGACGGCACGGTACGCAAACCGGCAAAGCGACCAAGCTCAAACCTTGGTGACTGATTGTGGGTTCGACTCCCACTCGTGCCACTGAAACAAAAACGCGTCGGCTGGGCATTGGCGAGCCCAAGCGGCTGTAACCCGCTCGCAATTGCTGTGCAGGTTCAACTCCTGCTCGACGCACTCGACATGGCCCGTTCGTCTATCGGTTCAGGACGCCGGCCTCTCACGCCGGCAAGAGGGGTTCGATTCCCCTACGGGCTACTGGAAGAAGGAAAAAGGAAAAAGGAAAAAGGAAAAACGGACACGGGAAGTGTTTCACGGGCTTGTGTTCCTTTCTCCTTTCTCCTTTTTCCTTCTTCCTTGATTGCAGGCGGACAGGTGTTCGACTGGCCCTCATAAGGCCGGACTGCCCGGATCGATACCGGGGCCTGCAACTTGTCAATCGGGCCGAGTACGCAAACCTGGTAAAGCGATCAGGTCGAGAGCCTGGTGAATTTGTGGGTTCGACTCCCACCTCGGTCACTGAAAATGCCATGCCGCAAGCGGCGGACGAGGGTCTTCAGGTGTTGTGGCTGCACACTTCCTCGGTAAGGAAGCAGGCTGGGTTCGATTCCCGGGTGGACCTCTGATGGAATGGGGACGCATGTACTCTGGGGAGCGAGACTGCCTTGCAAGCCGTCTGTGTGGGTTCGATTCCCACCGTTTCCACTGGGAGCCAAGAACCAGGAGTCAGGAGTCAGGAGTCAGGAATCAGGAATCAGGAATCAGGACGATCTTGACTCCTGATTCCTGACTCCTGACTCCTGACTCCTGACTCCTGACTCCTGACTCCTGACTCCTGACTCCGGAAGGTAGCCGGATACGGCTCGCCGGGCCGGTTTGCTAAACCGTGCGGCCGAAAGGTCGTGAGGGTTCGACTCCCTTGCCTTCCGCTCACGCCCCGATGGTGAAACGGACATCATGCCTCGCTTCAAACGAGGGGTTCCGGGTTCGAGTCCTGGTCGGGGTGCTTTGGTCCCGTCGTCTAGAGGTTCAGGACGTCCCCTTGACGTGGGGAAGATCGGTGGTTCGACTCCACCCGGGACTACTGTCAGTGACGCCGTCTGTGGTGTAACGGTCCAGCACACAGGCCTGTGAAGCCTATGGTGGAGGGTTCAAATCCCCCCGGACGGACTGCTTTGTTTGATACCAGCGTGCTCCTGGGCGAGCAGACGGCTTCCAACCCCGTCGGGCAGGGTTCGACTCCTTGCGCTGGTGCTCGTGACCGCCGCTTGCGGCGTAGCACTCACTCTGTCCTCGTAGTGTAGCGGATCGCATCCAACTCTGCGAAGGTTGTGGCCCAGGTTCGAATCCTGGCGAGGACATTAACGCCAACTGCCGATACGGACTACATTTTTTGGAAGTGTGACGTCTGTATCAAACTTCGTTGGCCTTGATCGAATGCCCAACTGCCCGTCGGGAGTACATCACCCTGCTAAGGTGAAGGTCCGGGTTCAATTCCCGGCGCGTCGTAGATAGCGGCGCGTGGTGTAACGGCAGCACAACAAGTTCTCGGCACCACTTCGTTGGGCAGTCATTGAAGGGCAGCGTGGCGAATGCCAGGGACAAACCCATAAAGGGCCCTCCTTTGCAGGGCACACTAAGCTCGATCCCCATGGCATTTCCGCTCGGCGCTTCGTGACGACATGGGTTGACTGCCGGTTGGACTCCATCGGTCGCAGGTTCGAGTCCTGTCGCCCCTGCGTGGGGCGTAGCTCAGAGGTAGAGCAATGTTCTGGCCACCACTTCGTCAACCCCGTTTTGAGAAACACTGATCCCAGGCGGCATCGCGCCCAACTGCCGCCTGGGAGTACAACTATCGCGGTCCTAAGGTAGCGAACCTCGGGCGACCGAGCACAGCGATGCATCCGGAGTCTCTCGCAGATGACGGTTGCGTGTCAACGGTCAGCCGTTCGCGCCCTCGAACGCTGATACGGACGGCCGGGCAGTAATGCCTGCTTCTCGGGCCATCTTCGTTGGGCCTTTTTCAACGGAATCAACGACCGACTGACGGTTCGGAGTCCATCGGATCCACTGGTGCGGGTTCGACTCCCGCCGGTGTCTTCGGACGCCGTGGTGTAACGGATAGCACGGTGGACGGCGAAAGCCTGTTCTCTGGCCAAAACCTCGTCGGTCTTTGAATCACAAGCAGCGATCGGCGAGCGGGGGGCGTGAGCCCCCTGAGGGAACACACAGCCACCCTGCACTCACACACGGGGCTCACGCCCCCCCCGCGCCGATCGCACAATCACCGTCCGACTGCCGGTGCGGAGTACATCCCACCATGTTTTCGGCCTGCAAATGAGAAATGGGAGTTTCTCGCTACCGCAAGGTAGGGCCGCTCTGCCCACCCTTCGTCGGACCCTTATTGAAGGAGGCCACCGATGGCCAACAAGACGCTCTTCAGCAGCCTCAAGGCACTTCTGCCGCGTGCCGACGCCCGTAACGAAGCCGGCGGCCGCGCTTACACGCTGACGCCCAAGCACCAGCTGGCCCAGCTCGCCGCGACGGGATGCTTCAACGGCACCTACTACGGCGAGGCGGAAGACCAGCTCGCACCGCTGATCGCGCTGGCGGGCCAGGTGGGCGACAACGCCTTCCTGGCCAAGCTGGCGGTCTACAGCCGTGAGCGCGCCTTCATGAAGGACATGCCGGCGGCGCTGCTCCTGATGCTTTCGACGCGCGACCGCGACCTGTTCCGACGCGTGTTCGACCGCGTCGTGGACAACGGCCGGGTGCTGCGCACGCTCTTCCAGATGGTCCGCAGTGGTCAGTTTGGCCGCAAGGGGTTGTCGTACGCGCTGCAGCGTGCGTTCCAGCGCTGGCTGAACAAGGCCAGCGTCGGTACGCTGCTGTCGGCCTCGATCGGCAACGACCCGAGCCTGCGCGACGTGCTGCGCATGGCCCGGCCGACGCCGACCGATGACGCCCGACGGGCGCTCTTCGGCTGGCTGACGGACCGGCCCGTCGACAAGTGGGCGCCGGCAACGCTGGCCGACCTGCCCGCGGAAGTCGCGGCACTGGTCGCGTACCGTGTGGCGGAAACCGAGGTCGAGCAGATTCGAGCGCTCGGCGATGCGCCGCTGCGCTGGGACCTGCTGGCGGACGCCGCACGAGGTCCGTATGTCTGGAAGGCGATGGCGCGCCGCATGGGCCCGCAAGCGCTGCGCATGAACCTGAACACGCTCCTGCGGCACGATGTGCTGGCGGACGCCGAGATGGTGGACTACGTTGCGGCTCGCATCGCCGATCCGGACGAAGTTCGCCGGTCGCGGCAGTTCCCGTACCAGTATTTGGCCGCTTACCTGAACGCCGAGTCAGCGCTCCCGGCGAGGATCAAGGACGCGCTCTGCGCGGCCGCGGAACTCGCGTGCGGCAACGTGCCTTCGCTGCCGGGACCGGTCGTCATCGGCCTGGACGTGTCGGGTTCGATGAGCAGCGCCATCACGGGCCGGCGCGGCCGTGGCGCCACCAGCAAAATGCGCTGCGTGGACGTTGCTGCCCTGTTCGCCGCGGCCATCCTGCGCCGCAACCCGGGAAGCGTCATCGTCCCGTTCGACACGACGGCCCACAAGGCCGAGGTGCGGGCAGACGACACGATCCTGAGCCTGGCGGAGCGGCTGGCCAAGTACGGCGGCGGTGGTACGGACTGCTCGTTGCCGCTGGCGGAAGCCAACGGCACGCTGCGATCCCAGCCGTTCGCCGGCTGTGTGCTGGTCAGCGACATGGAAGCGTGGGTCCGTGTCGGCCAGAACGGCTCGACGCCGGTGATGACGCAGTGGCAGGCGTTCGTGAAGAACCAGGCGCGTCTGCACGCCGCCGATTTCGCCGGTCCGAAGCTGGTCTGCATCAACCTGCAGCCGAACGCCGCGACCCAGGCGCCGGAGCGATCCGACATCTTGAACATCGGCGGCTTCAGTGACGCGGTGTTCAACGTCGTGGCCGCCTTCCTCGGCGACGACGCCGAACGCTTCGTCCGTGAGGTCGAGGCGATCCAACTGTAACCTACACGACCTCCGCGCAGGATCGCGCGGAGGTCGTTTCTTTTGCACATCCTTGCGGTTCCCCAGCAAAGCGGGATAGAATCCAGGCATTACCCGTGCTCCGCCCCTGCTTCCTTTCCGGCGAGGGGAACCATGTCCACCATCCGATCGCGCAGTGACGCACGGCGCGGCTTCTCGCTCATCGAACTGCTTGTCGTCATTGCGATCATCGCCATCCTGGTGGCGTTGCTGCTGGTCTCCGTACAGAAGGCGCGCGAGGCCGGTGCTCGCGCCGTGTGCAAGAACAACCTCAAGCAGATTGGCCTTGCCCTACATCTCTACCACGACGCCCAGGGCAATTTCCCATCGGGCAACGTGGCTTATGCGCCGGGCACCAGCATCTTGATGGACGACCTGATGAACTGGGCGGTCTCCGTCTTGCCGTACCTAGAGCAGGACAACCTCTACGCGATGTACGACCAGAATCAGTACAACTCCAGCAACGCCAACAAGGCCGTGCGCGAGATGCGTGTTCTTGTCTTCGAGTGCCCCGCCGATCCTCTGGCGGGCACATTGCAGAATCCCGAAAGCGGCCCCGGCGCTGGTGTGCAGTATCGTCACGGCTCGTACCGAGGTGTCTCCGGCCGCAGTGACGGATCCGGCTGGTTCGACCAGGCCGCTGAATCGACGATGCCCCGGCAGTGGCTCGGCATTCTCCATTCCGACGGGCCTCCGTACAATCTCGGCTCCGAACGAGTCACCGACGTGCTGGACGGAACCGGCAACACGCTGATGGTCGGCGAACGCGCCCACAGCACGCATAGCAACCGCGCCACGTTCTGGGCCTACACCTACGGCGGTTACAATTCTTCGGCGGGCGTGCCCGAGTCCCGTATCTTTCTGCGCGATTATGACCTCTGTGTCCAGACGCCGGGCGTGGGCGGCGAGAACCCGTGCAAGCGCGGCTGGTCGAGTTTTCACAGCGGCGATGTCGTTAACTTCGTCTTCGTCGATGGCTCGGTCCGCACGCTGCACGTCAACATCAACGTCAACACGTTCGTCGCGATGACGACTGTGCGCGGCGGCGAGACCGACGTGGAGTATTGAGGGAGGTCCCGTTCATGCGGCACGCGTTCACGGCTCTGGTGCTGCTGGGGGTCGTCGGCTGCGGTGGCACGAAGTACGCGCCGGTTTCGGGCCGCGTGACGCTCGACGGCCAACCTCTGACGGACGCCGTCGTCATCTTTCAGCCGATCGGCGACCCACGCGACCCTGGCGGTCCCGGCTCCGCCGCCAAGACCAACGCCAATGGCGAGTATACCCTCAAGGTCGTCGGACCGGGCGATCGTGCCGGCGCCTTGGTGGGGAAGCATCAGGTCCGGATTTCCACGCGTACCAGCAGTGCCAGTCCCAGCGATGAAAGCGCGAACCAGACGCCGGAACGCGTGCCCGCCAAGTATGTCCGGGACCCACTCACCTTCGAGGTGCCTGCCGAGGGCACGGGGACCGCGCACTTCGATCTGACTTCTGAGTGAAACCCACACCGGCTACAAGTTCCAGAATAACGGCCCTATCACACCGTTTCGATTGTTTCGAGGTTAGCGATGAAGCGGGTTGCCTGGCTCGTCCGGGCAACAAACCGAGTCGCGCCTGCATTGTTGAAAACCCTGCGTTCACGGAGGTTGCGGCCGGCACCGCCGGCCCTACAGGCCTAAATTCTTGTAGGGCCGGCGGCGCCGGCCGCAACCGAACTGCACCTCAAAGGGGTTTTCGACAAAGCGAGTCGCGCCGCTTCAGTCCCTATCTTCTCCAGACGATACTGCTGCTAAGGCACGATCCGGCTTGCTTTGCCGGCCAGGCGTTGGGCGAGGCACTCATGTCAAGGAGGCTCCGGTTCACTTGCGGAGCATGGCTCGTCTTCGCGAGCTTGGCCCTGGGTCAGTCGCCCACCGATTCCGGCCCGCCGGGCAGCCTCAAGCCTCCCCCGTGGTACCCAGTATCGGCCTCCGGGCCCCGGTCTCCGCCTTTTGATACGCTGATAATGGGAGACAACGACTCCTCGCACGCGGACTCGGGCAAGGGCAACGGCCCAGGCGGTGGAAGAGACAGCAGCACCGGTGGGGCGTCGTCATCGGCGACCAGTGCCAATCCCGCGGCGGTCGACATCGTGACCGGTACGGGGGCGCTGGGTCGGTTTCTGGGCTTCGACAAGGAGTCGGGGGTCCGGTTGGGCGGCGCGTGGATCGGCGACGTCAACTGGCTCATGTCCGGCGGCCTGAAGCCGGGCCATTGGACCGGCGACTGCCTGACTCTCGTCGATCTCACCCTGGACTCTCAAAAGCTCTTCGGAATCAAGGGCGGCTTGCTCGGCGTCGAGTTCCTGCAGTTCACCGGCCAGCCGGTTAATGACGAGGCGGGGGTCGTCCAGGGCTACAACGGGCTGGTCGTGAGGCCGCCGCTGGTGCGGCAAGAACTTTACGAACTGTGGTGGCGTCAGGAGTTGTTCGACAAGAAGCTTGTCGTACGAATTGGCAAATCAGTCCCGACCTTTGACTTCAACAACGTCAGCCGTGCGGTACCGGTTGGCGACGTCAGCGGCGATATCCCCTCCGTCTCGGGCCTGATCTACACGCCGCTCTTTGTTAACACGACCCTGGCGGGGAAGATCCCGGGCTACTATAACTCGGCCACGGGCATCACCGCGACCTGGATCCCCAACCCGAACTTCTACTTCTCCTACGGATGCTACGACGGCAATCGGGCCACGGGCGAGCAGATCGGCCTGCACGGTCCGCAGTTCAACGGACATTACTTCCACATCTGGGAGGCGGGCGGAACCTGGCGCATTGGCTCCGAGAACAAGCCCGGCAAGTTTGGTGCGGGCGTGTGGGACCAGACCGGGCCCTTGACGGCAGTCAACGGCGCCCAGGTGCAGGGCGCGAGCGGCGCGTACCTGTTCGGTTCCCAGCGCCTGTGGTATCGGCGCCCGGGGGAGGACAACAGCGGTGTGGCGGCGTTCTATCAGTTTGGCACCACCAACTCGAACACGGCGCTCGCCCGCCAGTATTGTGGAGCGGGCCTCACCGGCTTCGGCCTGGCGCCCAGTCGGCCCAAGGATTCGCTGGGCTGCGGCCTCGCCTGGGCCTGGCTCAACACCGATCCCAACGCCGGCCAGTTTTACTTCCCCGACGTGCCGGGCGATTCGACCCGCATGCGAACCAACGAACTCATGTTTCAGAGCTACTACCAGGTATTCGTACGCGACGGGGCTTATCTCCAGCCGAACCTCACGTATGTGCCCAACCCCGGAGAGCGACCCGGCATCCGCGAGGCGTGGGCTCTGACGTTGCGCGTCATTGTCCTCTTTTAGAGACTATCCGGAAAGAACCTTCGGGTTTTTCGGGTTTGGCCAGCTGTTAGGCAGCTG
>JAIEMG010000326.1 GCA_019752375.1 Gemmataceae bacterium
CCCTTTTCCTATTGCCATTACATTAGGGGTCGCGGGGTTTTAAACCTCCCGGGTTTTGTTCTCTCAACCGGGACGTTTACACGCCCCGCTCGCCGTAAGTAAATGCCATTCCGCCCTGTTCCCTTAACGAGTATATGTGACACCATTTGAAGCTGGCGTGAAGCGATGCGAATTTTCGGACTAAGCAGCAACCTGAGGAAGCACTGGGCACGCTCTGAAACGACGAAGCCCGAATCCCGGGCGTTAGCCGCCCTTCATGCGTTCGATGAGGATGCGTGCGGTCTCCGGGCGCATGACGCGGGAATCGGGCATTTCGCCCGCTCGCAGCTTGGCGCGCATGTCGCGGCCCCTGATCGATATTTGCTTGTATCCCTTGGGCCCGAATTCATCCACCAGGCCGACTCGGCCCAATTCTTCGAAGAAGGCCGCAAAGCCGACCTTCACCGGCTTGATGAGCAATTCACCGTTCAGCTCGTCGAACTTGCGCTGGGCAGCCAGTCCGTCCCAAATGTCCTTGCCGTCGTCGTACGGCGCGTCGGCATGCTTGCGGCCAATGATGATGTCGGTGAAGCCGAAGTTCTGCCGATAAATGCCGTGCATGATCGCTTCCTTCGGCCCGCCGTAGAACATCTTGATGTCCAGGCCAAGCAGGATCACCATGTCGGTCAGTTTGCGGCCCGCCTTCTTCCACACTTCCGGATCGCTATCGCCTTCGCCGAGCACCTTGTGGTCAATCAGGGCCTTGTACGTGCGCATGCGGGTAACGGCATCGACATCGTCGCCTTTGGTCTCGCCAATGAGTGGGTTAAGCGCTGCACCCGCGAAAAACCCCTGGGCCGTCAGCACTTCCAGACCGTGAACCAGGGCATACTCGTGCGCCCGGTGCAGCGGATTGCGCGTCTGGAAGGCGACCACGCGTTGCCACTTCTTCTCGCGGAACAGCGCCCGCGTCTCGGTCGGGGTGAGGACGAATTGACCGTATTCCGGGTTCTTCGGCTGCGGCAGAACACGCACTTGGCCGCCCAGGAGCATGTCGCGTGGGTCGTTCATGGTCATGTGGCCGCCCGGATGGTCGGTGCGGTCGGTGCCATACACGCTCTTGATGTAGCGCTGCTTCTCCCACGGGAAGATGTCGCTGATTGCCAACGTGCCGACGGCTTCGTCCTTGCTGTTGACCAGCGCCACTGTCTCGCCGGCCTTGAGCGAGCCAGCCAGTATCTTGTCCACGGGGAACGAGATTGGAATGGTCCAGGCATAGGCCTTGCCGTTGTTGACGATGACTTCGTCATCGAGGGCTTTATTGAACGTGGCACGATCCATGGGGCCAGTGAGGGGGCTGAGCCCTCCGTCGCCGAGCCGGTAAACACTCGACAGGTCCGCGTCGCTGATCGGCACCTTCTTCAGGCTCTCGGCGCGCTTGCGGAAGTCTGCCGCTTCACCGGCCGCGACGGTGCAATGAATGGGCTCGCTCAGACCGCCGTGCGGCGGGATCAGGTCTTGTGCCATCGTTGGTTAGTCCTTTGTCCCTTGTTCCTCGTCCCTTGTCCTTCGAATGCAACGTGGGACAGGCGACGAGGGCCAAATCAGATTTGGTAAGACAGGCCGCTGTCCAGCTGGGTCCGGCGCACCAGGTCGGCAAAGGTCGTTGCTTCGAGTAACCGTTGCTGCTCGAGGTCGATTTCGCGCCAGATGGCGCGAAGCGCGTGGACGCCGGCGGAGTTCATCGGCACGACAGGATTGCGGCGCTTGGGCGAGGTCTTGCGCGACGAGGGGGTTGCCACCTGGTCGATGGCGTTGATGACGTCCGCCAGGGAGATTTCTTCTGGCGGCCGTGCCAACTGATACCCTCCGGACGCCCCACGAACGCTCTCGACCAAGCCGACCGCCTTGAGCTGCAAAAGGATTTGCACCAGAAACCGCTGCGGAATATCGTGCGCGTCTGCAATCGCCTTGACGCGCACCGGATGCGGCTCCGCGTGATTGACCGCGAGCTCGAACACCGCAATACACGCATACTCGGCCTTGGCGGAAATACGCATGGAGAGCCTCAGTACTCAGTAGCCAGTAGTCGGTAGCCGGTCGACAAACCAAGGTTGCGCTTTCTACTGGCTACTGACTACTGGCTACTGACTACTTCCCATCAAATGCCGCTGCCGCCTTCGACTTCGACCACGTGGAGGCCGCATTCTTTCTTGACGCTACCGGCCCAGCGGCCGGCACGCTCATCCTGTCCGTTGGTCACGGGACGAGTGCAAGGCCAGCAGCCGATGCTCGGGTAGTCCTGGTCGTGCAGCGGATTGTACGGCACCTCGTGCTTCGCAATGAATCCCCAAACCTCTTTCTTCGTCCACGACAGGAGCGGGTTGACCTTCACAAGCTCGAATTTACGGTCCCACTGCACCACGCCGGCCTGCGCCCGGTGCTGAGTCTGGTCCTTGCGAATGGAACTGATCCAGGCATCGTAACCGACCAACGCACGCCGGAGCGGCACAATCTTGCGGTCGTGGCAGCACTGGTCGGAACGAATGACGTAGAGCGGACCGCCGTGCTCCTCCTCATATTGCTGCACGGTCGTGTCGGGGCGAACGAACTCGACATCGATCCCGTAGCGATCGCGCAACTTCTCGCGCATCTGGAGCGTCTCGGCAAATTGGTAGCCCGTATCGAGGTTGAAAAGGCGAACCGTTGGTTCAATTTCGGCCAACATATGGATGATGCAGCAGCCTTCCGCGCCGAATGCCGTCGCCATCGTCAGACGCGGGTGAAACTGCTCGACGGCCCAGCGCAAAATCTCCTGGGGCGACGCGCCCTTGAGTCGTTCGCTCGCCGCGGTAATCTCTTCCTGGGAAAAAGACTGCGCGCCCATCGGGCCTCCTTGCAATCTCACGAACGGTCGCCGAAGCCGTCGCGACGATACCATCTTTATCGGCATAATGAAGATTTCGTCAAGAGAGGAAAGCGAGCACACGCCGGCCATGGGTGGCGCCTACAATGACCTGGCGCGTCGGTGGTCAGCATTGGTTGCAGACCCAAGCGGAGGTGTGGTGTGTTAGTGATCTGGCAAGGGCGTGGCTTCTTGGCGCTGGCTGCACTCATCCCGGTGCTCGGCTCCATGTGGCTAATGGACCTTTACGAGCGATGGTGGCTTCTCGCATTCGGTACATCCTTCCTGCTCAGTGGTGTCGCGTGTGTGCTACTCGGGACGCATTGGAACCGGGGTGGAAATACGCACTCGCTTGAATGCAATTCACTTAAGGCGCGCGGGGCGTGTAAACGCCCGGTTGAGAGACCAAACCCGGGGCGTTTACACGCCCCGCTCGCCTTAAGTTAATGGCATTCAGCACTCGCTTCATTTCGTGCCGCTGGAATTCTGGGGTTGGCTCTACCTGATGCCCGCGGTATTGATCGCCCTGGGCGGCCTCGCAGGGGCCATTGCAATGGCCATCCGACAGGACAAGCGCCCCTGGCTGCTTCAGGGAATTATCGCAACCGCCGGCCTTTTGATCTGGTTAGGGACAACCGCCTTACTAATCTGGTTCGGGCGGCAACAGAGAAAGCCCGCGCAGAGCGACCACCGCACATGCACCCCGTCGCAGATGTCATTTCCCACGCATTAGAGCGTCACTGGCGATAGCAAACCTCGACGTGCGAACAGGACCGGCATCCGTTAGGAATGGCCTTTACCGCGATTTGCCGGTTGCTCGCCGCTTTTCCGTCGTCTGAAGAGTTCAGGTGCCGACTCTTCGTAGAACGGGTCTCAACGTCAGCGCCCACGGGTTTTGTTCCCGTGGGCTCCATATTCACGATTATCAACTCGCTCGTCCCGCCTACTTCTTCTCCTTCTCCGGGACTGCCTCAAGGATCAGGTTGACCTTGGTGCCGCTGGCGGGAATGCGGTCGGTGTGGGCTTCGTAGGTGCGCAGCTCTGGGGCGGTCTTCAGGCTGCGAATGGGTAGGTCGAGCATGGCGTCTTCGAGATTGCAGACACAAATGATGTCGCCGTAGTTGGCGAGGTAGATCGGCGGTTTGTTCTTGTCCGTGGGGTTGGGAACGAGCTGGCTTCCGCCAAAGACCCAGTCGCTCTCGAGGGCCTTCTTGTCCTTGCTGGAGCGAATCCATTGTCGGGCGGGCAAAGTCACCAGCTTTCCCTTGTCTTCATACTGGACCGTGATCTTGATGATGCTGCCCGTGGCAGGCTGGAAACGCGGCTCAAACTTGACCGGCGACCCCGCCTTGGCGCGGGCGACTTCCAGCGCCTTGTGAATGTCCCGGGCGTCGCAGTCGGCCGACAAGAGGTACTCGTGTTCCTTGGTACCCTTGCGGCACAGGAGACCTTCCAGATTCCCTTCCCGGAGGCAGACCTCGGCACTGACAATCACGCGCCGCTGGTCGCCTTGCACTTCCAGAAAGACGTTCTTCCCCAGGGCGGTCTTCTTCGTTTCGACCGTCTTGGTCGTTTCCTTGGTGGCGTTGTCTCCTCGCGGGGATGTGTCCGCGTCACAACCCGGGCCGATCAAGGCCAAGACCAGGGAAATACCCAGAAACCAGCGGTGAGAAGATGAGGTGTTCATAACATCCCACCATAGCAGACGACACCGAAACTGAAAATGAAAAAAGGGCCACCCGCGATCGAGCGATCAAGCGATTTCTGTTCCCGTTCTCGACGGCATCGCGGAATCGGGAACGGGACCGAACAAAACGGCAAGGCCCACGGGGGTTAGCCCGTGGACCTTGGCCGGGGTCATCATGATCCTTGAGGCCGGTTCAGGCCTCAAGGATGTGGGGGGTCGTTACTTGGCCTCGTCACCCTTGGGGGCCGCGATCGGCTCGGCCTTCGGGGCGACCACCGGAGCGACGGGGGCGGCGCCGCAGGAGTCGCAGGTGTTGCAGGGGTTGCAGCAAGGATCGCAGCAGACGCGCTTCTTGAAGCAACGGCTCAGGAAGCTTTCCTTGCAGCAGCTATCGCAGCAGGAGTCGCAGCAGCTCGTCGAGCACTTGGTCTCGCAGCAAGCCGAGCAGCAGCTCTTGCAGGTCGTCTTGCAGCTCGTGCAGCAGTTCGTCTTGCAGCAGCTATTGCAGCTCGTGCAGCACTTGGTCTCGCAGCAGGCCGGGGCCGGGCAAGCCACGGTCACCGGAACCAGACGCGCCTTCTTGACGCAGACTTCTTCCGGAACGCAGACCTTGACCTTCTTGCAGACGGTGCACGGCACCATCTCGGTCACGGTATACGGCACCTTCACCTTGACGGTGTAGGGCACCTGCTTGCAGACCTGGTACGGCACCTTCTTGCAGACGACTTCCTGCTTCATGACGCAGGTCGTCACCGGCACCATCTTCACGCAGTCCTGCTTGACCATGGTGCAGGTCGTGCACGGCACCATCTTCTTGACCGTCGTCGGAACCATGCGGCAGACGGTGTAAGGCACCTTCTTGACGCAGTCTTCCTGGACGGTACGCCAGACGGTGTAGGGCACCCGCTTGACGACGTTTTCCTGAACCATCCGGGTGGTGGTGTAGGTCACGTCGCGGCAGACCTGCGAACCTTCACGGAAGCTCCGGCCGGGGCCTTCGCAATCGTGACCGCAGCCGTTGGCATCCACGTAGGCGCCACAGACCTTGCGGACGACCGTGTAAGGAACCTGCTTCTTGCAGACTTCGGTCACCATCTTGGTCATCGTGTACGGGACCTGCTTGCGGACCACGGCGCACTCCTTGAAGGAGCGGCCCGGGCCATCGCACTCGTAGGTCGCGCCGGCGGCGTCAACATACGCGCCACACAGGTTCTTCTGAACCGTGTACGGCACACGTTCGACCACCGTGTACGGGACCTTCTTGACCACCGTGTACGGGACCTTCTCGCAGACCGTTTCCTTCACGTAGGTCGTGCAGGGGACCTGCTCGCAGACGATCCGTTCCTTCCAGACCTTACGGCAGCAGACCGTGTCCGGCTCCTTGACGGTGCACTTGACCCACTTGCTCGTGCAGCAGCACTTGCAGGTGCAGGGATCGAAGCAGCAGTCGCCGCAGACCTTCTGGCAGACGGTCTTGCACTTGCCGGGGACGCACACCTGTTCGGTGCACCACTCGCCGCACTTCTTCTGCACGGTCTTCATGGTGCAGCAGGGCTTGCAGACGGTCTTCACGCAGTTCTTGTAGCAGGTCTCGCAGACTTCGCGGCAGCAAGTCTTGCAGCATTCCTTGTAGCAGGTGATGCAGACCGGCTTGCAGATGGAGTGGCAGCACTCCTTGAAGCAGGTCACGCACACCGGCTTGCACACGGTGTAGCAGCATTCCTTGCAGTGCTGCTCGCAGCATTCCTTGACGATGCTGTGGCAGGCCTTCTTGCAGTGCACTTCGCAGACCGGCTTGCAGACGGTGTAGCAGCACTCCTTGTAGCAGCACTCCGGCACCTTCTTGCAGACCTTGTAGTGGCATTCCTTCCAGCAGGTCTCATAGCACGGCTTGCAGCACGTCTCGCAGACTTCCTTGTAGGTCGTCTGGTAGCAGGGCTTGCAGACCGTGGTGTGGCACTCCTTCATGCACGTCTGGTAACAGGGCTTGCAGACGGTGCACTGTTCCGTACGGTAGCAGGTCTCGTAGCAATTCTTGTAGCAGGTTTTGCATTCTTCGCGATAGCAGGTCTTGCAGACCGGCTTGCAGACCGTTTCCTTGACGGTCTGGTAGCAGGTATGCCACCGCTTCTCCAGGCACGTGTCGTACACCAGCTTGTAGCACGTCTTGCACTGCTGCTGGCAGGGGCCGAAGCAGCTTTGTGCATCGCAGCAGGGCTGCGAACAGCTCGTGTACTTGTCGGCGCCACAACAACCGCCGGCTTTCGCCGACTGGACAGCCCCTAGCAGGCCGACCAGTACAGCCAGCAGCGGCGCTCCCAAGCGCATCCTCATGATACTCGCCTCCTCATCGGCCCGAGGGCCAGTTGTGTGAACTCTCAAACTCGGGTCTGGCAGGTACGTGACCCCCCACACTTCTATCGGCCGGGCCATTCTCCGGGCTTGACCCAGATTCACCCAACTTGGTGGACTCGCCTTTTTGACTGGGGTCGCCGAACACACTGAGCCCGTCCAGGTTCTCATATCGGCTGGCCATCGCTGCGTTGATGACAACCGCGCGCCCTTCTCGCCCTTACCTGGTCCACGGTCCTTCCGGTAGCGCCGGATATGCGCGACGTGCCGTCTAGGTAAACAGCGCGGCCGTGCAACCCCGAAGTCGCCAGTCGCCTTGACTCGCCGTAAATTGGTTGTCGGACTCGCGCGAGCACTGCCACGTGCTGAGCGGGGCACGCTTGCGGAGGTGTGATGCAAACAAGCGTCCTGGGTAAGCGCGCACCCCGGACTCCGGTGCCTCTCCCTCGATCCCAGTGGTAAAAGAGGTCAATACTGCGTTTGCCGAGCGGATGGGGTGGCGGCTATCGAGGTACCACGAGCTACAGCTGCAGGCTGTAGCACGAACTGTTAGCTCGTGGAGCCCGAAGTCTGCTTTAACACGTGTTAGTCGCCGGGAGCCGGCAAGCAAACCAGCGGACGAGTGTGGAGCTTCAACGACTTCCGCATCTGGGCTGTCGAATCCTGACCGTCTGCAGCCGCAAGCGTCAGCAACTTTAGTACTCCAACGCTTCGTCCACTGGAAGGATCGGCGTCGGTGTCTGTAGCCGCAGGCTTCAGCCTGCGGAGTGGCGTCTGCCGGCCCTGCGACGCACTTCCGCAGGCTGAAGCCTGCGGCTACGGACGTTCATGACGAATCCTGCTTTCAAGGTAGCGTTGTAGAATTAGCCTGCGGAGTAAGTTTGCCGCGCCTGCGGCGCGATTCCGCCGTCTGAAGCTGCGGCTCCAGGCGGGCATGTTAGATCGCGCATTCAAAACGGCACGGTCGATTCAGATCAGGTCGAGCCGACGCTTGGTGACGCGCGCTCGGTTGCAGTCCGTGCACGTACCGCGGATGATGAACGTGTGACCGGTCTGCTGGAAATTGTTCTGCCGGCAGACGTCGTGGATCAACGCTTCGATGGTCGAGTTCTGGAACTCGATCATCTTGCCACACTTTTCGCAGACCATGTGCTCGTGCTGCGGATAGCCGTAGTCGTGCTCGTAGAACATCCGCGGCCCGATCTCCAGCCGGCGAAGCAAGCCGGCGTCCACGAGCTTGGTCAGGGTCCGGTAAATCGTCGCGCGGCTGACGCTGAAACCCGCTCGTTTCATGTCGTCGATCAGCTGATCGGCGTCGAAATGATTGTGCTGCGCGAAGATGTAACGGACCATGTCGCGCTGCTGGTCGGTGTAGCGCTGCGGCCGCGATCGGCTCGACAGGTACTCCCGGAACTTGTTTTCCGGGCTCTGCGATACTTCCACGGCCGGCAGTTCCACGGCACAAGCCTCCCGAATTGTGAGGCAACCGTCGCATTTGACCGCGCCGGTGCAAATCGAGAATCATTCTTGACTATTATACGGCGCACGTCGTGTCGGCCAACGGATGACTGCGGCAGCATGAAAATGGCCCAGTGGCACGGACATTTCTGTCCGTGCGCTCGGGAACCTGCACGGACAGAGATGTCCGTGCCACAGATCGCTTGCTTAAGTCGATGGCATTCGACGATGGGACTTACAGCGTCATTCGCGGTCCAGTCGCGTGAGGAGTCGGTCGAGTGCCGCCTCCCATCTCTCGGGAGTATCGTACGTTCCGGCGGCGATCTGGGCGCGGACGCGCTTCACCAGGTCGGTGCGGACGTCGGGATCGGAAATGCTCGGAACCTTGCTGGCGTCATCACGGTGCGAAATCATACGCTCCTCGACGGGTCGGGGCCACCGGGTACCGTCCTTGATACGCGGCCCCGTGATACACGACGCGGGAAGATGGGTCTGCATAGGTCTTCTCCCCTGTCGGCGCGGAAATCCGAATGGCATCGCGACAACAGGCTCAATCATAGTGATGGGTTTGGGACAGAATCAACCGCTTCGGTCGAGACGGGATTTGGCGCCGGCGGCGACGCCACAACCTGGGTTGATCCTGCCGAGTCTACGGAACCTTCGGACATACTCCGGCGTTCGCCTCCGCGACCGCCGGGCCTTCGGTTAGTGTTCAGTTGGTCACTGACCGACAGCCTTATTGAATATCGTCGCGCCGGCGTTGAAGATTTAGGCAATTGTGGCGTCCGGAGGATGACTGGCCGGCACGCGGGTCAATTGGCAAGCGCGATACGCCGGACATGCCTGGCTGTTCGGGTAAGGCGAAGGCATGGGGAACGCGTGTTCTGCCCAGCAGGGCGCCTGAGCAATCAGGGCCTCGAGCAATCGGGAGTCGTGGGCGCATTGCGCTTGACCAATCGCAAGACATTGCCGCGCTGTCCGCGCGGCCGGCAACTGAGCTCGTCGGTGAGCGCTCGCATCAAGAAGACGCCTCGCCCTCCGACACGCAGTTCGGCTGGGTCGAGTTGAGGAACTGCTGCCAGGTCGAACGGCGCGCCTTCGTCGAGGATCTGAATCTCGACGAAGCCCGGGGCCGGATAGCAGCGAATCTCCAGCGGCACTTCGGCCCGGTTCTTGTGGGCGTGCTCGATGACATTGTGCAGTGCTTCGTGGACTGCGAGCGCCAGGGCGTCGGTGCTGGCCTGGTCGAACCCGCCAACCTTGCAGACGGCGGCGATAAACGCACGGGCAGCCGCCAGATGGCACAGGTCGCTTGGAAATGACAATGCGATGGATAGTGATTCCGAGGCCATTCCCAGCCTCCGCCGGGTGGGTTGGCCCGTGCTGCGCCGCTCCCGACAAGCCCGCATCAGGCTTGTCGAATTATAGAGCGCAAGTGCGGACTCAGCAAGCGAGCTGCCTGCGGAAGGGATCAGCCGGCACGGTTGCAATCGTTCGAGTCCGTGGCAGAGCGGTGCCGCTGCGACGGGGCACGCGGGTCGCGATGGATGATCTGAAAGTCATCCGGTGGTTCGTAGGTACCGAGCAACACGCTGACCGAACTGGGGAAGAAGTGGAGCTCCTCCCCATCCCTCCAGGCCTTGAGCAATTCGTCGTTTTCGCCCAGGGCGCCGTCATGAACCAAGGCGAGGATGGCTTCGCCGGCAAGCGGGCCAACCAATCTCCCCTCGGATTTGTGGTACCAGCCTTCAAAAATGGCACGTCCCGTCATGTATGAACCTGCGGCAGAAGAGTCCAAGCCCGACGACACGCAGCATGCCTGTTCGGATCCAAACGTACCAACGTGGATATCCACACGTCAAGGGGCCAAACCGGCTTCTGATGACGAGAAGGAGTCTGCAAAAACGATGCCCAAGTCCCCATGCGATTGGCACAGCCGTTGCAGTACGAGCAAACCGAGAAGGCAACGATGCACCGCTTCGTGACAAAGGAGTACGAGATGGGTATGCCATCCAGTGATCGTCCTGGGGATCGACACAAGCATCGATTCCTGGTGCGTTTGCCAGAAATTTTCCGTGACAAATTACGCCAACTTCGCGACCGAACGGGACGCCCCATGACGCAAATCATCTGGTCGGCGCTGCGCGCGTATCTCAAAAGGTTTGGGTTGTGGAATTCGCACGATGACAAAGTGCTGGAGGCGCAGACCCAACCTTGATTTCGATGCCTGCGCAATCCAGGTCACAGACACAGGCACCGCAAAGCGTCGGAGCTGAAGCTCTTCTGCTTCGAGGTGCGTCGTACGCCCGACGTGAAATCAGCGTGCGGGCGTCAGCTGGGGGACTGCTTGTCGGATGGTGGCGGCCGCACGCTCGGCCTGAGCGGCAGAGACATCGAGGTGGGTACACATGCGGATTGTTTGCGGTGCCGTCGGGTGGACGAGCACACCGCGCTGGCGAAGGGTGCTGGCCACGTCTTTCGCGGAGCCGAGTTCCGGATCGATGTGGAAATAGACGATGTTTGTCTCCACGTCCTCCGGGTCCAGACGCAGCCCGTGCGTGGCGGCGACTGCCTGGGCCAGGACACGGGCATTGCGGTGATCCTCGGCCAGGCGCTCGACGTGGTGATCCATGGCATAAAGCGCCGCTGCGGCCAAAACGCCGGCCTGGCGCATGCCGCCACCGAAGAGTTTGCGGATGCGCCGGCACTTCGCCACGAACTCGCGCGATCCCACCAATGCCGAGCCTACCGGGGCGCCAAGCCCTTTGCTGAAGCAAACGGAGACGCTGTCGAAGTGCTTGCCCCACTCCGCGGCCGGCACGCCGGCGGCCACGATCGCGTTCCACAAACGGGCGCCGTCGAGGTGCATGATCAGCCCGTGCTTGCGCGCCCACCGGCTTACTGCTTCGGTCTTTTCCAGCGGATAAATACGTCCGCCGCCGCGGTTGTGCGTGTTTTCCAGGCAGACGATGCGCGTCTGCACCAGGTGCTCGTTATCCGGCCGAACCTTGCCCTCCAGCTGAGTGACATCCAGGACGCCGTAATCGCCATCGATCGTTCGACAAGTGACGCCGCTGAGCACGGCGGGGCCGCCCGCCTCGTAGACGTAGACGTGGCAGGACACGTCGCAGAGCATCTCGTCGCCGGGCTGCGTGTGGGCCTTGATACAAATCTGGTTGGACATTGTGCCCGAGGGCACAAAGAGCGCCGCTTCCTTGCCCAGCAACGCGGCGACCCGCTCTTGCAGGCGGTTCACGGTCGGGTCTTCGTTGAAAACGTCGTCCCCCACTTCCGCGATGTGCATGGCGTCGCGCATCGCCGGCGTTGGGCGGGTCATCGTGTCGCTGCGCAAGTCGATTGGCATCTCAGGCATGGCTGTCTCCTACAAAGCACACGTTGTAAGCGGGTTAGAGTGTGTCCGACGATTCGGGCTCCGCTCTGTAACCGCAGGCCTCAGCCCGCGGCGGAGGCCAGCGGCGGCAGACGCCCTTCCGCAGGCTGAAGCCTGCGGCTACAGGCGTGGGCGCTTTCACCGCTCAGGCCCCGGTGCGCCGTCAAGGCTCAAAAAGGGGTGGCCGGGCGTGTGGCCGGCCCTACAAATAAAGCCTTCGGTGAGGCCGGCCGAACCCCAAATCCAAGCCTTGACGGATCACCTAGTTGTCCTTGTCCTTTTCTTTCTCTTTTTCCTTCTCTTTCTCTTTTTCTTTCTCGCCCTTCTTGCGGTTGTCCAGGAACCAGCGATCGTCCTGCTTGCGCAGGAAAACCTGCTCCTTGACGTCTTTCACGCGAGCGCTGGCGGCGTTTTCCTTGACTTCCCATTCACCGTCCTTGACGAACTGCCGCAGCTGCTTGAGCGTGTCCGGGCTGTCGGCGAACTGAGCGGTCGTTTCCTTGACGATCTCCTCGAACTTGCCGCCATGGATCTCCTTGACGCGGCGATCAACGAACGCGGGGTCGGCCAGATGCGCCATCACGTAATCGATCTTTTTCATCTGCACGGCCTTGACGATCGAGGCGAGGGTGTCCTTGGGTGTTTGCTGGGGAAAGTTGTCCAGGTCCACCTCGATTCCGTACCTCTTGTCGAGCTTCGGCCCCTGGGCCTCCGCCGCCGAGAACATCGCCCCAGCGATGAGAAAGGCGATGACCAAACGCATGTGACCTCTCCGTTGAGTGAGAAACCTCGATCGTTTGTCCCGTAATTGCTTTACCACGGCTCGCCGGTCCTGGCAACTAGGAGGAGGGAGGAGGGAGGAGGGATGAGGGATGAGGGAAAAATCTTGAATCTTGGAATCCTGCAAGTGTGGGTTCTCCGGACTCATCCCTCATCCCTCATCCCTCCTCTTCTGGCTATTGGCTGAAACGGGCGCCACGCGTAGAATAGTGAAATCGGGAGAGGGACTTCCCACCCACAATTTCAGTGTTCCAGGAGATTGCACATGGCGAAAGAAGATTCCATTCAGGTGCAAGGCAAGGTTGTGGCAGCGCTGGCAAACACCCAGTTCAAGGTGAAGCTGGAGAACGGCCACGAGATTATCGCGCACATTGCGGGCAAGATTCGCAAGAACTTTATTCGCATTCTGCCCGGCGACACCGTGACGGTGGCGATCTCGCCCTACGACCTGACCAAGGGCCGCATCACCTTCCGCGGACCGCTCCGGCAGCGCACGCCCGAGGGAGCCGACCAGAGCTGATCCGGTCAGACTCCACGGTTCGGCGCAATGGCGAGGATGCCCAGTCCCAGCGCCGCCATCCCGCATGCCATGCCCTGCGCTCCCATCACCCAGGCGACTCCCCAGCGATCCGCGGCAGGGCCGACCAGCAGATTTCCCAATGGTACCGCGCCACTGAGCGTCATGGCCCAGATTCCCATGATGCGGCCGCGCTGATGTTCGTCCGCGCTGAGCTGCACCACCGACTGGCTGGTCGAGAGAAACAGGATCAAGCCAAAACCAATCACCGCACAGCACGCGACTGCGGCCACCAGGCTCCCGAGCAGCGCGACCAGTGCCAGAACAACCAGCCCGACGCTCACCAGTCCGACCCCCACCGCGATAAACCGCTTGCTCCGCGCCTTCGAGCCGAATGTCGCCACCGTCAGCGCCGCAGTCAGAGCGCCGGCGCCGGTACCGCTGAGCGTCAAGCCGTAACCGAGCTTCGGAAGCCCCAATTCATTCTCGGCCAGCGCGGGCAGCAGCGTGAGGAATGGCCAGCCGCACAGGGCGGTCGTACCGGCCATCATGACCAGTAACAGCAGCCTCCGCCGTTGCGCCAGCGCCCGAAAACCCGCGAACAGGGCATGGAGCCCTTTGCGATCGTCGCCATGATGCGCCGTGCCTTCGATATCCATCATCGCCAATGCCCATAGCACCGCCGCATAGCTGAGTGCGTTGGTCAGGAAACACGCTGCTGGCCCCAGCCAGAATAGCATGCCAATCGCCGCCATCGGACCAAGGACGCGGGCGACGTTGAACAAGACCGAGTTCAGCGCCACCGCGTTCATCAAATCATCGCGGCCCACCATGTCCACGACGAACGCAAGCCGGGCAGGCAAATCGATGGCCAGGACGGCGCCCGCCAGCGCGGTGATCGCCAGCAGCTCCCAACGCGTGGCCCAGTCGAGCCATACCAGTGCCGCCAGCAACGCAGCCAGGAAGAGCAGCGCCGACTGGGTGCAAAGGATCAGCGAACGCTTCGGCACGCGGTCGGCCAGAATACCGCCCCACGCTCCAAACAGAAACGTCGGCGTAATCTGTGCCGCCGAGATCAGGGCCGGCCATTTGGACTGATGGGTCAAGTCGTATGCCAGCCACATCAAGGCCGTGGTTTGCATCCACGAGCCCGTCAGTGACACGATCTGTCCGAAGAAATATAGCCGATAGTTGCGGTGCCGCAGGGATCGGAACGTCACGGCCGGCCCAAACGACCTCCGCAACGCCGACGGCACCGGTTCGACGAGTTCGCCTTCCCGGGCTGCTTCGACAGCAAGATCGGAAAGGGCTTTCGAAAGATCTTCGGACATGTGGTTAATTCTACGACACTGCAATGAAGCGATGCTGGGAATGACGAGGCCGTGCCTGGTGAAATGACGAATCAAGGACCAATCCCCAATGACAAAAAAGACGAGACGCCGCTCTGGTCATTGGGGCTTGGTCATTGGTCCTTGATTCGTCATTCGGGCTTCGTCATTCGTCATTTCACCAGGCACGGCCTCTGCAATCAGCGCCTCATGGTTTGGGCGGCGCGACGATGAACTGTTCCTGCTTCGGGAACTTGGCCACGACCGCTTCCGGCACGCCAAGGTTCGTCGCCACCAGCTCCGGCGGGTTGGAGGCCATCCATTCGGCCAGGCCAATCTCCTGGTACACGCCGCTGTTGAAGACGAAGAGCATGCGGCACTCGTCTTCGCCGATGTTCTCGATGTAGTGGCCGTAGCCCATGGGCACGTAGCCAACGTCGCCGGTGCCGAGCTCCACCGTTGAGGCCCGGCCGCCGGAAGCGAACACGGTCATGCGTGCGCGGCCCGCGATGACGTACTGCCACTCGTCCGCGTTGGGATGCCAGTGCAAGCTGCGCAGAGCGCCGGGCTTGAGCCGCATGGTTGCCCCACACATGGTCGTCGAGACCGGGAACTCCTTGACCGTGGCGAAACGCGCGATTCCTCCGGCGAAGGTCCGCGGCCGCTGGGCTTCCAGGCGGAACCGATGCGACAACGGCGTGGACTTCTCGGAGCCAGGCCCTGGGTCGGCGGGCAGGGCGGGTGGGACCGGTCCCTTGGTGATGTAAACCTCCTTCTTGGGAAACGCTGCAAACGTGGCCGCCGGCACACCCAGGTCCTTGGCAAGCACCTCCCTCGGCGTGTGCGCCAGCCAGTCCGTGATGCTGAAGGTGGCGTAGTCGGAGAAATAGCCGTTGTCGAAAGCCAGGATGAAGGTGCAGCCGTCGGGCCCGAGGCCCTGGATGGAATGGCCGTAGCCGCGCGGGAAGTACCACACGTCGCCAGGGCCGAAATCGACTCGCTGCGAGCGCCCGTCCGGGTCGAAAATCGTCGTGCGCGCCCGGCCGGAGAGCATGTAGGCCCACTCAGCCGCATTGGCGTGCCAGTGCAGTTCGCGAAGGCCGCCGGCCTGTAGCTGCATGTAGACGCCGGCAATGCCCTTGGAAACCGGAAAGTTGTCCGCAGTGGCCTGCTTGGAGATGCCCCCATCGTAGACTTGCTCCTTCGCCTTGCTGAGGGCAAAGCGAAACGCAGGTAATTCCGCGCCTTCCTTGTCCGCTGCCGCCACGGTCGCTTCCGTCGCCGCCACCAATCCGCTCGCCGTTGCCAAGGCCGTGCCAAGCGCCTCACGCCGCGTCAGTTCCGCCATCGTTCGCCCCTTTATTCGAGTACCGCCAGTGCATTCACGGGATTCTTGTGGCGATGGTTCCCAAAGGAACATCTTCTGGGAGCGCAAACCCATGTCCAGCGAAATATGTCACGGCCTGAACGCCACAATACAACAGGCGAAGCGTGCTTCGCACCTGGTCGAGCGCCTGCGGGGGTGTCGCCGAACATCCGTCAGCATGAAGTTCCTCTCCGCATCGAGTCCGCTACAATATCGACACGGAGGCTCTGCCATGCCGATCCACGATTGGACCCGTGTGGACGCGGGATTGTTCCATGCCTTTCATCACGGCTGGATTGAAGAGCTGGCACGCGCGCTGAACCAGAGCGTTCTGCCCGACGAGTATTTCGCGCTGCCCGAGCAGAACATCCGCGGTCCGATCCCCGATGTGCTGACTTTGAAGCTCGCGGCCGAAGCGGACAATTCGCCCGAGAGAGCCGGCGGGATTGCGGTGGCCGCACGCGCTCCCCAAACTCGCTTAACCCGGCGTGCCGAAGCCGATGCCTACGTGAGGAAAGCCAGTCGCATCACGGTTCGGCACCGGCATGGAAAAGTCGTCGCGGTTGTCGAGATCATCTCGCCTGGGAACAAGGCGAGTCAGGCTGAGTTTCGGGCCCTGGTAGAAAAGTCCGCGGAACTGATTCGCCAAGGTATTCATCTGCTGATCATTGATGTGTTCCCACCAGGCAAGCGCGATCCGCACGGCATCCACAAGGCCATCTGGGACGAGTTTCAAGACGAGGTCCTGGAACTGCCCGCGGACAAACCGCTGACGCTGGCGTCCTACGACGCCGGCCCCGACTACGTGGCCTACGTGGAGTTCGTCGGCGTGGATGACGATCTGCCTGACATGCCGCTCTTTTTGATGCCCGAGACCTACGTGCCGGTGCCCCTCCAGGCAACGTACCGGGCGGCGTGGAACGTGTTTCCGGCGCCGCTCAAACGACTGCTCGATTCGTGAGGCCGGTCGAGACTCACGGTGCAAAAAGCAGTGGCACGCGCCGCGCAGCCGTCAGTAGCATAAAGGCATCTGCCATCCGCGGATTTCGAGACGGAGGTGACGCATGTCCGAAAAGCTCAACGTGCTCTTTCAATATCTCGACAGCCTGACCGCACCGGCGCCGCTGCCGGAGCTGACCGCACTGCTGGCCCGGCTCGACATCACGGCGGATGACCTGGCCGAGCACGTTCACTTCTCCGGCCTGGGCTACACGCATAATTCCGTGCGTCGCAGCCGCTGGTATCACGCCTGGGTACTGGGCTGGAAGAACGGGCAGCGCTCGCCGATTCACGATCACAAGGGCTCCAACTGCGGCCTGCGCGTCCTCCGCGGCACCATGACGCAGACGATGTTCGAGTTCGCCGGCAACGGGCATGTCAAGGCCATCGGCTCGGCCGACTTCGGTCCCGGCAGCGTGCTCGGCAGCTACGACATGGACCTCCACCAGGTCTCCAATCTCCAACCCGGCGATGCCGACCTCGTAACCCTGCACATCTATTCGCCGCCGCTGGAAAAAATGGGCACCTACTCGCTGACCGACCGCACCCGCGGCGAGGAAATCTGGAGCGTGGAAGAACGCAAGGTCGTTCTGGCGTTTCCGGAGAACAGCGAGACGCCGATGCAGAGCGTTCATGGCTGGGTGACGCCTAATCGTCTCTTCTTCGTCCGCAATCACTTTGCAGTACCGACGATCAACCACCAGACATGGCGCTTGAACGTCATGGGCCAGGTGCGTCATGCCAAAGAGTGGACCTTCGAGGAACTGACTGCATTGCCCGAGCGCAGCGTCTTCGCCACGGTGGAGTGCGCCGGCAACGGCCGCTCGTTCCTGCAGAAGAAAGCGCCCGGCGTGCAGTGGGGTGCGGGTGCGGTGGGCCATGCGGAATGGACCGGCGTGCCGTTGCGGATGGTCCTCGAACAGGCCGGCATTGAGCCAGGCGCCAATGAGATTGTCTTTCACGGCGCGGACGTCGGCACCGAACCGGACCATCCGGAGCCGATGCACTTTGGCCGCAGCCTGCCGTTGAAGAAAGCGCTCGATCCCGACACGTTGCTCGTCTATCGCATGAACGGCGAGTACTTGTCGGTCAGCCATGGGGCGCCGCTTCGGTTGTTCGTTCCCGGCTGGTACGGCGTCGCGTCGGTGAAATGGCTCGAACGCATCGAGGCAACCGACAAACCGTTCAAGGGCTATTACCAGACGGTAAAGTACACCGTGCAGAAGCGCACGCCCGCGGGAATGGAAACCGTGATTGTTGGTCCCATGTCGATCAAGTCGGAGATCATTCGCCCGCAGCCGGATGCGGTGCTGGGACTGGGCACCAATCGCCTGTTCGGCGTCGCCTGGGCGGGAGAGGAAGCCGTCGAGCGCGTCGAGGTGAGCATCGACGGCGGCGCGACGTGGAACGCGGCCCACCTCATCGGCCAGCGGATTCCGTATTCTTGGACACTCTGGGAATACCTCTGGGAAGTCGGCGAACCCGGCAACTATACGATCATGTCGCGCGCGGTTTCGACCGGTGGGCACACGCAGCCAACCCAGCACGACCCGCTCTACACCGGCTACCTGATTCACTACGTCCGATCGACGGCGGTGCGCGTGCAGTCGATCCGACATCGCGATGCCGACTTGCTGCTGTACGACATGAACGCCTTTGCCGAGGCCAATGCACGCCTCCCGCTCGACGTGGAACTGGAGTTCGCCGGGGGCGAAGGCATTTGAGCCCGACGCGCAAACAAGGGGTAGCTGCCCCCTTTCTTGCTTGCGCGTCGGGCTCTGGGATTGTTTGCGTCGGTTCTTCATGGCGGATACGATACTCCGACATTCGTAATGGATCAGCACGATCGACACTATTTTGAGGGGGAACGGTGATGTTGCCCGTGCAACTTGTCCATCGCTCCGCGCGTTTCCTGGGGACGGCGCTGCTGGGAGCGGTCCTCATCGGTTCGGTGGCTCAACCGGGGCGCGCTGCCGACCTCGACAAGATTGACTCGGCGCTGAAAGAGATGCCGGCGGACGCCGCTTACTTCGGCACTTTGCTCCGCAACAAGGAACAGTTCGACGTCGTCGCCAAGAGCAAGGCCTGGGCCAAGCTCAGCTCCATGCCGTTCGTGCAGCAGGCCTGGCAAATGATTCAGCTGCAAATGGCCCAGAATCCCGAGTTTCAGAAGCTCTTGAAAGACCCGGATACCAAGGATGGCCTCGCCTTGCTTGGCGACATGTGGTCCCACGAGGTCTACCTCTACTGCGGCGGCAACTCCGTGGCGTTCGTGGACGTGGCCAGCCAGTTCATTTCGGCCGCACGCTATGGCCCGCTCTTGGCCCAGCTCCAGGGCAAGCCCGTCGACCAGGAACAGGCGGCGGCGCGGGCGTTATTGCAGGCATTGCTGAAGAATGCCGACCAGCTCAAGTCGCCGGACATCGTCATAGGTTTCAAACTCACCAAGACCGAACTGGCGGCGGCATCGCTCAAGAAGATGGAAGCGGAGTACAAGGATGCCGACAAATATCCGATGCTGAAGGGCCGCATCAAGCGCGAGAAGGTCGCCGGCGGTGATTTCGTCACGATTGGCCTGGATGGCACGATGGTCCCGTGGAAGGACGTCCTCGAGCCGTTGAAGAAGGTGGAAGAGAAGCCCGGTCAGGTCGAAGGGCTCATCAAGAAGCTGACAGCCTTGAAGATGACCGCGGCCATCGGCATCCGCAATGGCTACTTGATCTATGCGGTGAGCGAGTCCACGGCAGCGCTGGTCCAATTCGGTAAGGGAAAGAAGCTCATCGATCAGCCGGAGTTCAAGGCGCTCGCCAAATTCGGCGACCGCAAGTTGACGTCGATCAGCTACCTGAGCAAGCCGCTCAACGTCCAGCTGAGTCCAAGCAAGAAGGACATCGACAGCTATGCGGAGATGGCCGAGGGCTGGCTGAAGACGGCCAACCTGACGGACGATCAGAAGAAACGGCTGCGCGCCGACCTGGCGGAGGCGGCGAAGGACCTGAAGGCCAACATCCCCGAACCCGGCGCCAAGCTGTCGTTCAGCTTCATGAATGCGCGCGGCCTGGAGAGCTACGACTACGACTGGAGCGAGCATCCGTTCGCGGATGGCTCCCGGCCGTTGCCGTTGCTCCAGCACCTGGGTGGTTCGCCGATCGTCGCGACCGTGGGCCGGGCCAAGTTTCAGCCGGACGCGTATCCGAAGCTCGTCAAGTGGGTGAAGATCGCCTACGGCTACGTCGATGATTTCGTCGTGCCCAACCTGGACGCCACCCAGAAGGAGCAGCTTCAGAAGTTCACCAAGGTCGCGGGACCGCTGCTCAAGCGTCTCGACGACACGACAGGCAAGTTGCTGGTGCCCGCGCTGGCCGACGGACAGTCCGGCTTTGTGCTGGACGGCAAGCTGTCGAGCAAGCAGTGGTTCGTGGGCATGCCGGCGTCCGACAAGCCGTTGCCGATGCTGGAACCCGCGCTGCTCATCGGCGTCTCGGATGCCGGCAAGCTGGAGAAAGCGTTCGGCGAGTATCGTTCGCTGGCCAACGATATCCTGACCGAGCTGCGCAAGGTGGACAAGGAATTCCCGGACTTCAAGATTCCGCCGCCGCAGGCCCGTAAGCTGAAGAGCGGCACGATGTACTTCTACCCGTTGACCGAGATTGGCCTGGAGAAGCGCCTGCTGCCCAATGTCGGCCTGGCCGGCAACGTGGCCGTGCTGACCGTCTCGCAGGAGCACACCGAGCGCCTGCTGACGCCGACACCTCTCAAGATCGACGGCGGGCCGCTCGCGGACCAGAAGAAGCCGCTGGCTGCCGCGACCTACCTGGACTGGCCCGCCCTGCTCGACACAGTTTCGCCCTGGATCGAGTTCGGTGCCAAGACCTACGCGGCCCAAGCCGGCGGTCAAGATGGGGACAAGCAAGCCGATGAGATGCTGAAGCAGGTGCGCATCGCACTGGACGTGCTGCGCTGCTTCCGAAGCTACACGAGCGCCACCTACGTCGAGGACAAGGCCCTGGTGACGCATGGCGAGAGTGTTTACCGCGACCTGCCGTGACCTGAGTGTGTAAGGAGCCGTCCAGGAAAAAGTTCGTAGGACGGATTTCCAATCCGTCCGGCAAACACGGACGGATTGGAAATCCGTCCTACGAGCTTAGTCTTGGCTGACTACTAAGCCGTTGGCGGCGCAGCACCCTTGCTGCACCGCTTGATGGAGCAACTCACCATTAGCGACACCGCCAACCCGACGCTTGCCGGCATAATTCCGGGCATGGCTGCCGACGTTCCTGAACGTGAGAGCCGACCGCTGCCGCACGAATGGCGGATTGTGGGCATCACGTCGGTAGCGCATGCGCTCTGTCATGTCAGCGAACTGACCGTGGTCGGCATGCTGGAGCCATTGCGGGAGGAGTTTCATCTGCAGCCGGCCGAAGTGACGCTGCTGCCGTTGACCGGCTACGTCCTGATGGGGCTGGGGGCCATCCCGACAGGACTGTGGGCCGATCGCTGGGGCAGCCGGCGTGTGTTGCTCATCTACTTTTTCTGGATCGCGGCCAGTGCGGTGGCCGTCTCACTTGCGCCCAGCGCACTGCTGCTGGCGCTGGCACTGACGAGCCTGGGCGCTGCCGCCAGCCTGTATCATCCCGCCGGTCTGGCGATGATCTCGCACGGTTGCAAGTTGCGCGGGCGGGCCCTGGGCATCAATGGCGTGGCGGGAAGCGTCGGCGTCGCCACCGGGCCGGCGCTGGGAGCACTGCTTGCCTTCTTGGGGTACTGGCGGCTGGCGTACGCGATCATCGCGGCCACCGGGTTGGTGTGCGGCTTGGTGATGCTGTTCGTGCCCATCGATGAATCCGCATCGCACGAGGAGCCGGATGGGCCCGACGGACCGAAACGTCCCAAGGAACACCACACCGAGTGGACCGGCCTGCCATTCCTCTTTGGCGCCATGCTCCTGGGCGGCTTCAACTACCGCTGCCTGCTGACGGCATTGCCAACTTTTCTGGCGAGCGAGGCGCGTCCGTTTTCGCTGGAGATCGGCAGTGCGCTGACGTTCGGCGTCCTGATCCTGGGCGGCCTCGGCCAGTTTGCCGGGGGACACACGGCGGATAAGCGCTCGCCCGCACGCCTCTACCTCCTGCTCATCCTCTGCACCATACCAATGGCGCTGCTGATGGCGCATGCCCTTCCCGAAGGTGCTGTCCTGGCCGCGGCGGGTGTGGCCATCTTCATGTTCGCGCAGCAGCCGGTCGAGAACACGATCATGTCCCATGTGACCTCGCGTCGTCGGCGCAGCACGTTCTTTGGCTTCAAGTTTGCACTGACGTTCGGCGTCGGCGCCCTCGCGGCCGAGGCCGTCGGCATCATCTGGCAGCAGACGGGCAGCCTGGCGCCGGCCTTCGACCTGTTCGCAGTCAGCGCCACGCTCATGGCGCTGTGCGCATTCGGGTTCGCGCGTGCTCGCCGATCCGGTGGGCTGGGCCCCGTAGGCGAGTCGCCCTGAATCTCCAAACACAAATCCTGTGTGTTTCTTTCCCACCCGCTGGGCGCACGCATCCGGCGCGGTAGGATGAGGCCGTTCGATCCTGCCTCCCAGGCTCTCCAGGAGATTCACCATGCGCACCCTTGCGGTCGCCCTGTTGCTTACGTTTCCCGCGCTATCGTTTGCCCAAGAAGACCTGACCGTGCTCAAGGCGGACGCCGACGGCGTGCCGCCGCGCAAGATGCTGCACCAATACCTCCTGGGCCAGGCGCGGAAGCACTTCGATGCCCGCCGGCAGACGATCGCCGGGCTGAAATCGTCCGAGGACATCCAGCGCCGGCAGGACGAGCTGCGCAAGAAGTTCATCGACGCACTCGGCGGCTTCCCGGAGAAGACGCCGCTCAATGCCAAGGTCGTCGGCACGCAGAAGTGCGATGGCTATCGCGTCGAAAACGTCGTGTTCGAGAGCCGGCCAAACCACCACGTCACCGCGAACTTCTATGTTCCCGACGGCAAAGGCCCGTTCCCCGCGGTGCTGGTACCATGCGGCCACACCAACAATGGCAAGGCCGGCTATCAACAGGTGTGCATCATCCTGGCAAAGCACGGCCTGGCTGCACTCTGCTACGACCCGATCGGACAGGGCGAACGATTGCAATTGCCCCTCGAAAGCGGTAAGCCAGCGATTGCCGGGACCAATGAGCACACGATGGTCGGCGTCGGCGCTCTGCTCGTCGGCCGCTGCACGGCAAGCTATCGCGTCTGGGACGGCATTCGCGGCATCGATTACCTGTGCAGCCGTCCCGAGATCGATGCCAAGAAGATCGGCTGCACCGGGAGTTCCGGCGGTGGAACCCTGACTTCCTACCTGATGGCGCTTGACGATCGCGTCGCCGCCGCGGCGCCCTCGTGCTACATCACGACGCTGGAGAAGCTGTTCGCCACACTTGGCCCGCAGGACGGGGAACAGAACATCCCCGGCCAAGTCGCGTTCGGCATGGAGCACGCCGACTACCTGTTCCTGCGCGTGCCGCGACCGACGTTGCTGCTGACGGCGACGCGCGACTTCTTCGACATCGGCGGGAGCTGGACAACCTATCGCGAGGCCAAGCAAATCTACGGCATCGCGGGTTTCGGGGAGCGCGTCGATCTCTTCGAGTACAACACCACGCACGGCTATCCCCAGCCGCAGCGTGAAGCGATGGTCCGTTTCATGCGTCGCTGGCTGCTGGACAAGCACGACCCCGTCACCGAGGCCAAGGCCGAGACGCTCAAGGAGCAGCAGCTCTGGTGCACGCGCACGGGGCAAGTGCTTGAAGACCTCAAGGGTAAGTCGGTCTTCGATCTGAATACCGAGCAAGAGCTGGCGTTGGCGAAAGAACGGGCCCAGTGGTTGAAAGGCCGCCCCAACGACGACATCCGGAAGGAAGTGCGCCGTTTGCTCGCCGTGCCGGAGAAGGTGCCGGCTGCCAAGCTCAGGGACGTGGGCAAGATCGAACGCAAGGGCTACGAGATTCGGAAGCTCGTCTTCGACACGGAGGCAGGGATCTCGGTTCCGGCGCTCTGGTTTGTCACACCGAAGAAGGCGGACGTGCTGCCGTGCATTGTTTATCTCCACGGCGACGGCAAGGCAGCCGATGCGGCGGTCGGCGGACCAATTGAGAAGCTCGTTCTGGGGGGCAGCAACGTGCTGGCGCTCGACGTCCGCGGGATCGGCGAGCTGGCTCCAGGAACGGCGGACCCCAAGCGGCCGAACTACTTTGGGGTCGAGTTCAAGGAGAGTTTTCTGGCGATGCACGTCGGCCGTCCGCTTCTGGGCCAGCGCGTCCTTGACGTCATCTCCGTTGTCGCCTCACTCGAGGAAACGCCGCTGAGGAGCAGCACGTTCCAGATCATCGGGGTTGGCAGCGCTGGTCCGATCGCGCTGCACGTCGCCGCCCTCGATCCTCATTTCCAGGCCGTCACTCTGGACCGTTCGCTGGCATCCTGGTCGTCGGTTGTTCGCACGGCGATCAGTCACAACCAGCTGGCGAATGTCGTGCCCGGAGTGCTCAAGTTCTACGATTTGTCGGACCTGGACCGTGTGACCGTGCCGGGCAAAGTCGAGCGCCGCAACCCGGTCGACGCGGTCAACAAGCCCATTGCCCAGGCCCCGCCGCTCAAGAACCTCGATCTGCCGAAAGTCGTCCTCATCGGCGATTCGATCCGTATGGGCTACGCGCCGCTGGTGGCGAAGAAGCTCGAAGGCAAGGCGATCGTCATCAGCGACAAGGAAAATGGCGGCGACAGCGCCAACGTCCTCAAACACCTGGACGAGTGGGCGAGCGCGGAGAAGCCCGCGGTGGTCCATTTCAACTGCGGTTTGCACGATCTGAAGACCAGCCGCAAGACGAAGCAGCACCAGATTGCGCTGCCGCAGTACGAGGCGAACCTGAAGCAAATCCTCGCACGACTGAAGAAGGACACCACGGCTTCCATCGTCTTCGCCAGCACGACGCCGATCCTCGATGACCGCCACGCGGCCCGTAAGGGCGACTTCGATCGCATTGAGGCCGACGTGCAGCGCTACAACACCGCGGCCACGGCACTGATGCGCGAGGCGGGCATCGTCGTTCACGATCTGCACTGGGTCGTCGAGAAGGGCGGCACCGAGAAGATGCTCGGCGGCGACGGAACGCATTACACGGCTGCCGGCAACGAGCGTCTCGCCGAGGCGGTGGCCGATTGCATCCTGCGCCAGCTCATCGCCATCAGTTCCAAGCCGACCCCGCCGCCTCCGAGCGGTCCCGAGGCGGCCGCGGCCTATCGCAAGCAGGAGAAGGAACGCGATGCCGAGGTGCCGGAACTTTACAAGAAGATGCCGATCGGCACGTTTCAGCTGCCGTCCAGTGCCTCGGCCTGGAAAGAGCAACGGCCGGACGTCTTGAAGAAGGTCGTGCAATCGCTGGGCGATTTGCCGCCCCGACCGTCGCCGCAGAAGGTGCGCCTCGTCACGCGTGAGCTTCGGCACGGCTACACGCTGGAGAAGATCGCCATCGACAACGGCGTGGACGGCGAGGTGACGGCCCTGCTGCTGATTCCCGAAAAGCGCCCGAACCCGGCGCCGGCCATCCTCTGGCTGCATTCATCCACGCCCGACAAGACGCAGGTCATCGTTCCCAACACCAATGGCGGCGAACTGTCGCTGGGCGAGGCGTTTGTCCGCGCCGGCTATGTCGTTCTGTCGCCTGACGCCTACTGGCACGGCGACCGGCTCGGCACCGGCCCGGCAGGGAGCTTTGAGAAGGGGTCGCGGTCCGGCGAGCAGGAGAGCCTGTTCAAGTACCACCTCTGGATGGGCCGGACGCTGTGGGGAATGTTCGTCCGCGACGATCAGATTGCCCTCGATTACCTCTGCACCCGTCCCGAAGTCGATACGAAGCGGATCGGCGCCACCGGCATGAGCATGGGCGGCACGCGGACCTGGTGGCTGGCGGCGGTGGACGAGCGCATCTCCTGTGCCGTGACGATGGCCTGCCTGACGCGCTATCAGAACCTCATTGCCCATGGGCAGCTTCGCGCTCACGGCGTCTACTACTTCGTCCACGGCCTGCTGCGGCACTTCGATACCGAGGCGGTCGTCGCGCTGACGGCGCCGCGGCCGTTCCTGGCGCTAACGGGCGACCTGGACCACGGCTCGCCAGCCGACGGCATCAAGGTGATCGAAGAGAAGGTCAGTCGGGTCTACGACACGGTGGGGGCCAAGGAGAAGTTCAAGAACGTGCTGTATCCGGAGACCGGGCACGTCGTCACGCCGCAGATGCGCGCGGACATGTTGGAGTGGTTCGAGCGCTGGTTGAAGCAGTAAGCCCAATGCCGCTTGCGGCGACTCAGGGATACGTGTAGGTCGCTTCCAGCCCGAGCGAGAAGCCGAGCTGCCAGTACACGAGCAACAAGACGGTCCACGTCACCAGGAACGTCAGCGAGTAGGGCAACATCAACGACACCAGCGTGCCGACGCCGGTGTTCTTGACGTAGCGCTGGCAGTACACCACCACCAGCGGGAAATACGGCATCAGGGGCGTGATGATGTGGGTCGCTGAATCGCCGATACGATAGGCCGCCTGCGTCAATTCCGGCGAAATGCCGAGCTGCATCAGCATCGGCACGAAGATCGGGCCGAGGAATGCCCACTTCGCCGATGCCGAGCCGATGAACAGGTTCACCACTGTCGTGAGCAGGATGATGCCGACGATCGTCATCTCCGGCGGCAGGTCCATCGCCTTGAGCAGCTCGGCGCCCTTGATCGCCAGCAGCGCGCCCAGGTTCGATTCACGGAACGCATAGGTGAACTGCGCGGCAAAGAACGCCATCACCAGGTAGTAGCCCATCGTGCTCATCGACTTGCTCATGCCCTTGACGATGTCGCGGTGGCTGTGCACCGTGCGCGCCGTGTAGCCATAGACCACGCCAGGCACGAGGAAGAACAGGAAGATCAACGGAATGAGCGACTGCATCAGCGGCGCCTCGGCCGTGCTCAGCGAGCCATTCTTGCCGCGTAACGGCGATTGCTCCGGCAGCGCCGCGGCGGCCAGCAGGCCCGCGCACAGCAATACCGCGCCCAGTCCGGCATAGAGGCCGCGCCGCTCCAGCGGCGTGAGCGCTTCCATGCGGGGCATGTCCGCCGGGTCGCCGTCGACCGGGGCGGTGGCGTTCAGGCGCGGCTCGATGACGCAATCGGTGATGTACCAGCCCACGCCGATGATGAGCAGGCACGACGCACTGGTGAACCAGAGGTTGCAGAGCGGATGAACGTCGCGCGTCGGATCGATGAGCCGTGCAGCCAGTTGCGTGAACTGCTGCAAGAGTGGATCGAGCCCGCACGGCAAGAAGTTGGCGCTCAGGCCTCCCGAGACGGCCGCGAACGCAGCTGCGATTCCCGCCAGCGGATGCCGGCCGGCCGCATAGTAGATGACGCCGCCCAGCGGAATCACCAGGACGTAGCCGCTGTCGGCCGCGAGATGGCTGAGGATGCCGACGAGCAACAGCATCGGCGTCAGCCAGCGCGTCGGCGTGAAGCTCATGATCGCTTTCATGACGGCATTGACGAGCCCGGTATGCTCCGCCACGCCGACGCCCAGCAGCGCCACCAGGACGATGCCCAGTGGCGGAAAGTCCGTGAACGTCTTGACCATCCTGGACAAGAACTGCGCCAGCGAACCGCCAGTGAGCTGGTCCTTGACGCGGATCGGCTCCGGCTTGCGTTCGGCGCCGCTGGCGTCTTTGCCAAGCGTACGCGGATCGATCTCGGTGAATTCGACGGGTGCCAGGATCGCGGATAGGAGCCAAGTGACGACGAGTGCGATGAGGAACAGCGCCGCGGGATCGGGCAGCTTGTTGCCGAGCCACTCGATGCCATCCAGCATCCGCGTCGTCCAGCTGGGCGGACGCGGCGGTTCAGGCGGTGGTACGGATGCGTCTTCCGTCATCGCGAGACTCCGTTCGTTGAAAAGCGGTCACACCAGTTGATACACGCGCACCGGCGCGGCCGCGCCTTTGACCGGCACCGGGCCATGGTCCGTCGCTTTTGGAAAATCGGCATGGACGGCGCACCAGACGGGCTCCGTCACCAGGAGCTGCGATTGCAACTGCTTGTTCAACTGCTCCACGCGCGAGGCCAGGTTCACCGTGTCGCCGATGACCGTGTACTCCTTGCGAACGGCCGAGCCGACGGTGCCGACGACTGCTTCGCCCGCATGCAAACCGATACCAATGCGCGTGGCCGCCACGGTGCCCCCGGCATTCAAGCGTTCCACATCCGCCAGGATCGCCATGGCCGCCGCGACGGCATTCTGCACGTCCCGTCCGTCCGACGTCGGGGCGCCGAACACGGCCATGAAGCCATCGCCCAGGAACTTGTTGATCATGCCGTGATGCCGGTTGATGCTCTCGATCATCGGTTCGAAAACGCGATTCAGGTACTGCACCACTTCTTCGGGCCGCCGGCTGTTGGAGTAACGCGTGAAATCGCGGATGTCGAGGAACATGACGCATACGCGACGCACTTCGCCCGCCAGGTCCACCTTCTGCATCAGGAGCTGATCGACCACCTGTGGCGACGTGTACTTGCCGAACACCTCGCGCACCTGATTGCGTTCCTCCGTGGAACGCAGAGCGTTGACGAATTGCTCGCGGATAATCATCGCCACTCGGCCCGCCACGAAACCGGTCACGCACAGCAACAGGCCGTGGCCCAGGAAGCTGGCGGACAGCAGCCGGTGATGCGTCACCACGTCTTTCGGCGCGAACCACTGCATGTAGCCGAGGGACAGGGCAAGGAACTGGGCACTCGACAGCAGGCCCGTGAACACGCAGACGTCAAAGCGAAGACTGAGCGTCGAAAGGGCAATGAACGCGTAGTAAAAGAACGAGATGGGCAGGCTCAGGGCATGCAAGGGGTCGAGGGTCAGCATCGCCAGCACCAGGGTGGACGTCGGCAAGCCGGTCTCGACCATCGCGGTGAGGTAGCGGTAGTACCAAACGGGCGGATGGTTGGTTTGCAGAAACTTGCCGGCCCAGCGACGGACGAGCCACTCCCATCCGATGACCAGTGCGATGAGCAGGACGAACGTCGTGACCGCGATCGGCCAATGCCGCTTGACGTCCCAGCCGTCGACCGCCGGCATCATCGGATAGAAGGGGGCGGTGGTCACCAGCACCAGCAACAGGAGCTCGATGACCAGCGTGCCGCGCAGGCGCTCATTGCGGAGGACGGCGCGGTTCAGAGCGAGTTCCAACGTCTCGGGCGCCGCGCGAGATAGCGCCGATGGATCGGCTTGAGTCATGCCGCTAGTATGGGTGCCTCGCGGCTCCGTGGCCAGTGCGGAGTGCAAACCCGTTTCTGCGCTCATCAGCGCGGTCGTTTCCCTCGTGACCGGGCAGAGCCCGGTCACGAGGGCGATGGGTGCCTCGCGGCTCCGTGGCCAGTGCGGACAACTGCTGCCGCCACTGGAATTGAGTACTTGGATACTCTGCCTGAAAGGTCTGGCTATCCGTGCGCCAACCGGTAACTTCGCACTTGTACCCATCGCCTCGCGATCTCAGGGGACCGTAACATGATCCGAGCCTTTGCCTTTGTCACTGCCCTTGCACTACTTTCTGCCGGCACTGTGGGTATTGCGCAGGAGTCGAAAACGCCGCCCAAGCTGAAGGCGCTGCTCATCACTGGCGGTGGATATCACGATTACAAGGCCATCAATCCGATCTTGACGCAGAAGATCGTCGAACTCGCTCGCGTGACGTTCGAGGTCAAGTCCGGGCTCGATCCGCTCAAGGATGCGAAGTTCGCCGACGGTTTTGACGTGATCGTTTACAACTTCTGCTTCGACAATGCTTCCGAGAAGGGGATGGTCGAGAATGCGTTAAAGGCAACCAAGGAGGGCAAGCCGACCGTACTGATCCATTGCGCAATGCACAGTTTTCGCGAGTCGGAGGAATGGACCGACCTGTGCGGCATGCGCACCCGCCGCCATGACCCGTATCGCGCCCTGGCGATCCTCAAGGCCGACAAGGAACAGCCGATCCTGAAAGCACTGCCGGACGAATGGAAGACGCCCGGCGACGAGCTGTACCAGACCATCAAGCTGGGCGACCGGTCCAAAGTGCTGCTTCGCGCCAAGGGCGAGAAACCCGACAGCGAGCACATCGTCGCCTGGACGAGCACCTACGGCAAGGGCACTGTTTTTGCAACAACCTTGGGGCACGATCTCAAGACGGTCAACCTGCCGGAGTACCATCGTCTCCTGGCCCATGGACTGCTGTGGGCATGCGGCAAGCTCGGCCAAGACGGCAAGCCAGCAGAAGGCTACGGTGGGACGGAAAAGAAGTGAAACTCGCGGCCAGGAAGATGGAACCCATTGGCGAGCGAATCATCAAGGAAGGCATGGATGATACGAATAAGATTGTGAACGATTGACCAATTGCCGTGGGAGGTTCAAACTGTGGAGCTCTCGTCTCTCACCGCGCTGGGCGGCAGCATAACGACCTGTTTCCTGGCCTATTTGTACTATCGGTATGAATCGCGCCAGCGGGAGCTGCAACACACCGAACGCATGCGCGCTCTGGAAAGCGGCCACCCCGTGCCGGACGGAGAAATCGCCCAGGCGAGTGCAGACACGAACCGAGCCTGGGCGATCGGACTTGTGGCACTGCTCGTACCCGCGATCATGGCTGGCGCTGCACTGTGGGGCACCGCCATGGTCTTCAATCACGGTGAAAATCCGTCGATCCATCTGCCGCTGACGTGCGTCATCTGGGGCGTCAGCGGTCTGGTCAGTTTGGTAACCGTGGCAACGGGGCTGGGCGTCCTCGCGTGCCGGCGAAAGCCGAAACGGGGTGCTGAAGAGAACAAGTCCCCAATCGTTCGACAATCCGCCTTCGAGGATGCGCCGATCGGCCGGTAAGCAAGAGTGCAACGCCGCAAGCGGTGGTTTCATGCGCGGACCTGAAAGATCGCTTCAATTTCCACCGGAATCCCACCGGGCAACGACCCCATTCCGACAGCGCTGCGTGCCCCCTTGCCGGCTTGCTCGCCAAACACCTCGACCATCAGGTCGCTGAAACCATTGATGACCTGCGGTTGCTGCTTGAAATCCGCCGTTGCGTTTACCATTCCCAGCGTCTTCACGAGCCGTATGACCTTGTCGAGGCTCCCCAGCTCGCCGCGTACCACGCTCAGAATGCGGAGACCGACCTGCCGTGCCGCGACGGCGCCTTGCTTCACATCGAAATCCTGCCCCACCTTTCCAACGACCGGCTTGCCGTCGACGCTGCCTGGGCCCTGACCGGAACAGTACAGCATGTCCCCGACTCGGACCGCGGATACCAACGTCGCACCGGTCGGTTTGGCGATGGGCGGCAACTCCAGCTTGAGCTTCTTGAGTTGTTCCTCCGCACTGTGTTCGGGCTTCTTTTCCTGGGCAATGGCGGGCGGTGTCTGCTCGAACCAGCGCGGCAGCAACACACCGCCCGCGGCGCCGACCGTCAGCAGTCCGCAGCGCTCCAGGAAACGACGACGATCGGGTTGACAACTCATGCCACGGCCCCTTGAGATTGGTGATAAGTGGTGAACGGTTCTGTGCGCCGGTCTGCCTCATGCCCCCGTATCACTCGATAGGTGGTAGCGTTCGTGCGCGATCTTGGCCAGCGATTTGGCGAAGTCCGGATGGTCCTTCAAGACACTGGTGAAATCGGCCTTGTCCAGCACGAACAGGTCGCACGGCGTCAAGGTGCGGATGGTCGCCATGCGCGGCCTGGAGAGCAAGAGGGCGATCTCGCCGAAGAAACTGCCTTCCCCCATGGTGCTGACCACCTTGTCGCCGTCGCCGACCACCTCCACCTTGCCACGGCAGATGAAGTACATCTCGTTGCCCAGCTCGCCGTTCTTGATGACGGTCTCACCCGGTCCATACACAACCGGCTTGAGCATCATGGCCAGGTTCTGCAGGAAGACCTGGTCGCCGTCCTTGAACAGGGGCACCTGGGCGAGCACATCGCGATTGATGACTTCGACCCACTTGCGGCCGTCGCGCTCGATCAACTCGAATGCCGCCTTCGGGCCCCAGGACCCGGCTGGATAGTTTGGAAACTCCTTGGGCCCGGTGGCGGACCAGTGGTCGAGGAGCGGCTGCGCGACGCGCCAGGCCGTTTCCACCAGGTCGGATCGCGAGAAGAGCGTGGCATCGCCGACCATGGCGTTATAGAGCAACACTTCGTAGCCGGTGCCGCGCGACGCTTCGAACGCTTCCTTGTAGTCGAAGCGCATGTTGACCTTCTGCAGGAACATCGACGGCCCAGGGGTCTTGGCATGGAAGCGCAGTTCGATGCCCTGGTCGGGCTGGACGTGAAACAGCAAGCGATTCGCTTCCAGGCCTTCGGCCGCCGGCGTGCCGCGGAAAATCACCTCGGGAGCCTTCTTGAATTGCACGATGATCTCGGTGCCGCGCTTCCACAGCGCTTTGCCGGATCGGAGGTAAACCGGCACTCCGTCCCAGCGCCAGTTGTCGATCAGGATCTTCATGGCCGCAAAAGTTTCGGTGCCCGATTGCGGATTGACGTCGGGCTCTTCCCGATACCCCACCGCGGGTGAGCCATCCGCTTTCTTGCCGGGACCATACTGGCCGCGCACCGTATACATGGGCACTTCTTCCGGCTTCAAGACGCGCAGTGCGGTGAGGAGCTTCGATTTCTCATTGCGCACCGCATCGGCCTGGAACGAAACGGGCGGCTCCATGCACAGGTAGGCGAGCATCTGGAACATGTGGTTCTGGATCATGTCGCGCAAGACGCCAGAACGGTCGTAGTAATTCCCGCGTCCTTCCACGCCGACCGTCTCCGTCACCGTGAACTGGATGTGGTCGATGTAATTCTTGTTCCACAGCGGCTCGAAGATGCCGTTGGAGAAGCGGAACGTCAGCAGGTTCTGGACGGTCTCTTTGCCGAGGTAGTGATCGATGCGATAGATCTGGTCTTCCGACCAGCGGGCCAGCATCTCGCGATTCAGCGCCAGGGCACTGGCCAGGTCGGTGCCGAACGGCTTCTCGGCGATGATGCGCAGCCATCCCTTGGCTCGCTTCTTGAAGCCGGCCTTATCGATGTTGTCGGAGATCAGGCCGAAGATCGCGGGCGGCACGGCCATGTAAAAGATGATATTTCCCTGTGCCTGGTGTTCGGCATCCGCCTTGGCGACCAGCTCCGCCAGCTTGTTGAACGTGGCCAGATCGCCGAAATCGCCCGAGGTGTAGTAGAACCGACCGACCAGGTCATTCCAGACCGCCTCGTCGAAGGTCTTACGCGTGCTGAACAGCTTGATGTCGGCGGTCATTCGATTGCGGAATTCCTCGGTGGACATCTTGTCCAGCGCGATACCGACAATGGCGAACTCCCGTGGCAGCAGACCATCGCAGGCGAGGTTGTAGAACGCCGGCATCAGCAATCGCTTCGTCAAGTCTCCGGAAGCACCGAAGATGACAATGATGCAAGGCGTGCCCGGAGGCGTCGCGCCGCGTGGCGCCTCGCTGCCGGTGGCCCGAACGGTCGTTTGCGTGCTCATCGGATGACTCTCTAGGAAGGGATCGGTCCCGCTATCGGGAGGCGGTGCCAGTCTACGGCAGGAAGCGGCCCCTGACAAGTTGCCGGCCGACCCGCTTGCTCAGTCGTTGCAAGCGCGTCGTGCCGATGGCCAGGTCCACCAACGCGCGCAGGTCCTCGCGTGCATCCTGGAAGGACGCCGCCTTGCCGGCTTGCCGCGCGACGCGACGCGACGTGCTGTTCCAGGAGCCAGGTGGTCAGTTCCCGGGTCAAGGAACAGGCCCGTTCCTCCCGTTGATCGATGGTGACCAGCTGGTCCTGCTGGCCGGCATCGAACAGGAGTTCGAAGACGGCTTCGGCTTGGTGGAGCCAATGCTGGCGCAGACGGTCGCGGCTGGGGTACGGTGGCTCATGGGAGTCCTTCCTGGGAAAAAGCCGGCCAGCGGAAACACCGCTGGCCATTTTTCCCGACTCCCGCCCGACTCCCCTTTTCCCCGGTTTCGGATGGCGAAAGGACTGACGAACCGTAGGCGTGCGGAACCGGTTTTCTTTCAGGACGAACGGAAGGCGTCAGGGACCGGTTTCGTTCCGGAAACGGTCCCAGACTCACTGGACCTTCGCGTTCAGCGCAGGGCCGACTTCGCCTCTTGCGTGATGCGGGATTCCGGCAGGCCCTGGGCGAGGGTCTTCAGGACTTCCCGGGATTCCGCGGTGCCGATTCGCTCCAGAACCCAGATGGCACGGAGGGTGCGCAGCATTTCCGGCTCCGTGTGAACCCAGCTGTCGATGTTTTGAAGCAACTGCCGGGCGCGCTTGCGAACTTCTTCGGACGTACTATCGCTCAGCGCCGTGCGCAGTGCCGACTCCGCCTGAAAGCCGATGCGGGCCAGTTCGCGGGTCGCGGCCTCCCGGACGGTGAAGTCTTCGTTGTCCAGGTTGCCGATCAGATTGCGGACGTGCTCCGGCTTCTCCTTGCCGATGGGCTTGAGACGTTCTCGCAGAAATGGCAGCGTCTTCTCTGGTGCGTTTGAGAATGACCAAATCGCTCGGTACGCTTTTGGTGCTTCGTCCCCAGCAAGTGACTTCCAGTGGGCGGATAGCTCACGGGGGCCTAGTTCCTGTGGCGGTCCCATTGACTCGCCGGGTGCATCCATGCTCCAGAGCAGCGTCGTTCCGTCCGACATGGCTGAGGCAATTGTCTTACCGTTCGGAGCGTAGGCAACGTGGCTGAACTCGCTTTTCCCATCCTCAAATTGGAAGAGCGGTTTGCCCGAAGCCGCTTCCCAGACTGTTCCCCTCTCGCCAGTACAGGCTACAATGGTCTTACCGTCCGGCGCATAGGCAATAGATTCGATGATATCATCGCAGTCAGCGTGCCAGAGTTGCTTTCCGGTATTCACATCCCAAAGGCGCACGGTTGTGTCGACGAACGTCGCCTTGAGAGGAGGTCGGCCTCCTGCACTGGATGCCAAGAAACTCCCACCTGGCGAAAAGGCAATGCCTGTGATCGTTGCGCGGTGGCCCTTTAGTTCGCGGATCTGCTTTCCGTTGTCCATGCGCCAAAGGCGAATAACCGCATCGCTCGATGGCCAGGCCAGAATAGTGCCGTCAGTTGAATGGGCCGGCAAAGCCTTCGCTGGACCGATGAAGGCGGTGGAGTCCCCGATGGGGAACCGAAGGACTCGAATTAACTTGCCGCTGGAAACATCAAAGAGGCGAATCGCGTCGTGGCCCTTGTCTGTCCTCATCCACCCATGCACCGCAATTGATCGCCCGTCCGGTGCTAAGCTAAACCGGCCAATTTTTTCATCCTTGTCACCCTCGAGCTTCCGCAAAACTGTGCCAGACTGTAGATCCCAAACGTACACAGCGGGCCAGGCACCATTCCCCGCCGCCGGCCCTCGCGTGAACAAAATTCTCCCGTCCGGTGCGAAAAACATTGGGCCACGTCCGACATGTCGGGTAACGCCGTCCTCTTTTACCGTCAGTCTGTTCGACTCTTTAATGGTGTCCAACTGCCAGATACGCGCAGTCCCATCAGTGTGGCCCACCGCCAGTTGCTTTCCATCCCGGGAAAAAGCGACCCAGCGAGCCTGCTCTTCGTCGTTTGGGTTCGCTGCGCCCAACTGCCTAATGGGCCGGATGCTCGGTGTACTCTGCGACGAAGCCAAGCCGGCGGTCATGAGGTAGATGATTAGCGGCGCGGAGAAGCGGATTCTCATGATCGTACCTTTATCGGTGGCGGACGTAGCTGCGCCGAATCCGAAACTATGACCGCCACTCCTGATCCATCGCTGCGGCACCGGCAACAGTTTGGTCAACCTTCGCTTTGCTCACAGTGTTGACTGGCTGCCATCCTCCTGCAGGTTTAGTATTCCCGGTAATTCCAGCAATCGGGTTCCAGGTAATCTTTCCGGCGCCACTCGCTACTGTCCCTGATAGGTCACTGGACCAAGACGCTGTAGACTGTATGAAGTAACTGTCGAGGGATTCTTCTGCCTCAGACATGGCTGCGATGTCAAGGACGAAATCGGCGTGATAACTAACTTTACTTGCAACAATGCCTTTCTGAAAAGGCCAGACAACTGGAAAGACGGCTCCAGGCGTATCGCCGGCCGTAATGGTGTCGGATGCGGTTTTTGCCCCGTACAGGACTGCTTTATTGGACGGGGTGTACCACTTAAAGAAGTGTTGCTCTATATTTCGATCCTGATCCAAGTAGGTGTTACCGACAAGATTGGAAACGATGGTTTTGTTAATGGTTGGAAAGTAGACACTGTATGAAGCGGGGACCACATGCTGAATAAAACCGACGTTGATCTGGCTTACTCCTAGGGACCCGTTCTTGCCAGGGCCGGTCAGCGTCACTGTTGCTTTCCAGGTAATTCCGCCTGGGGCCTGCGCTGGCCCGGATGCGACAATTTTGTTGTCAGCGTATTCCTCGAAAGTCTTGCTATCGATTTTCTGTTGGCCCTCACTCAAGCCAACCTTCTCTCTAGGTGTGCCAATAGTAAAGGCGTCTTGTGGAGTTTTGATGACTACTTGTACCAAATTGACTCTCTTTGGGGCAGAGATGAAAAGCATGTCGTCTCTTGTATATTTGATGCTTATGTCCACGGCGGCTGGTCGGTCGTTCTTGAAGGCGAAATCGACGCCTATTGCAAACACCAAGTCCTGACCGACCCAGTAACGAAAACGCCGTACGGCACCAGCCTCATCACTGTTGGTAACCCCCGAGGTCCCATTCGCTGGAACTTTGTTAGCAGCAATTGGGTCAAACGCGGTCACATAGTGATACACTGAGTTTCCAGGGACAGCCTCTGGCCCAGTGGTAGCCCCGCCTTGAAAGATGGCCTGCACTTCAAGTTGGACGGTCGCCTGCGCGCTTTTACGCCCATCTTGGGCTTCCGCGTGGTAGACGAATGAATCCTCTCCCAAAAAATTTGGAGCTGGTGTATAGGTGAAGCCACCGTCGGCGTGCAAGATCAGAGTTCCGTGGGCTGGTGCCGCGTCCAAAACGGCCGTAAGCGTTCCTTGATTCGGGTCCGAGTCATCGGACAGCACGCCAAAGGTGGCGGTAACTTCAAAGCCGGGGCCGTTCGCGCGTGTGCCATAAATATTTCCATTCGCTACCGGCAGGGAATTCGGCGTCACGACAATTGTCACCGCCTGCACGTCCGATGCCGTCGGACTGCCGCTATCCGTCACCCGCACATTGATGGTCACCCTACCCGTTTGGGCGGAGGTCGGCGTCCACGCGAAGTCCCCTGTGAGGGGATCGATGCTGGCACCAACTGGCGAGCCGGGGTCGAGGCTATAGGTCAACTTGTCGAACGGTAGGTCCGCGTCTATGGCGGTCGCCGTAAATGCGACGGCATAGCCGGCAGGGATCGTCTGGGCGTCTGTGGCAGCCAGGACCGGCGCGGCATTGGAGATGGCCGGACCGCGAACATTGACGGTAACCGTCGCGATGGCGGTCACGCCCAGCGAATCAGTGACCGTGTACTGAAACGTATCGATGCCGGTAAAGTCGTGAGCCGGCGTGTAGACGACGAAATCGTCCGACGTGGTAGCGGGTGTACCATTGTCGCTGAGCGCCACGGTGCCGCCGTGGGCGCTCGTAGACGCAATTGCGGTCACCGCCAACGCGCCACCGCCTGGGTCGACGTCATTGGCCAATAGATCCACCGTGCCGATGTTTACGGTAGAGTTCTCATTAGTGAAGGCGAAGTCATCCTGAACATCCGGGATGCTCACCGCTACGGACACGGTCGCGGTGACAGTCAGTCCGGAAGTGTCGCTTACCGTATACTCGAAGGAATCGTCGCCGACGAAGTCGGTGGGCGGCGCATAAACAATGAAGTCATCCGAGAAATCTGCCGGCGTGCCATTGTTGTCTACCGAGACTGTGCCGCCGTTGACGCTGGTCGCGGTCACACTGACGATGCGGAGCGACTGGCCGGCGGGATCGAAGTCATTCGAAAGCAAATCCAACGTACTAATAGTTGTCGCGAGATTCTTGTGGGTGAAGGCGAAGTCGTCATCGGCGCCCGGTGTGCCGACGGTGACTGTCACCGTTGCCACACTGGACCATCCGAATGAATCGCGAACCGTGTACTGGAACGCGTCATCGCCGACGAAATCGGCCGGTGGCGCGTAGGTGAGGAAATCGTCGGAGGGATCCGCTGGCGTGCCATTGTCGCTGAGCACAACCGAGCCGCCATTGGCGCTGCTCGCCGTTACGCCCACGATCTGAAACGGGTCGCCATCGGCGTCGCTATCGTTTCCCAGGAGGGCGGAGGCGTGAATAACCGCGGGGACGTTCATGTTCGCGGAGAGGGCGTCGTCCTGGGCGTCCGGTGGCTTGTTGAACGGGCGAACCGGGACCATGGTCCGGAAAATGACGTAGTGCCCGTCGCTGCTTGAATTGTAATCAAGCGTGTCGTGCCATACGAACTGTACGTCGTCATCGAGGCCAGGGATCGAGCCCCACGGTGCCGTGCCATTGGGCGCCGACGATTCCGGCGTCGCCCAGGTCGCGCCGGCGATGGTGCTTTGGAGGTCAACGAGCGGCGGCACATCGCCGTTCGCGCCGGGGTTAGCGCCACTCGCCACGGTGTACTGCCAGTGGGTCGTCTCGGATACGAGGGTGACACCGTTGGGCAAGTCAAACTGACCAGACCACATCTGCGGACCGCCATCGTCCCAGACTGCAACGTAGATATAGTCGTCGGTGCCGGGCTGGAATGTGAATGTCTCCGGCAGCGACCAGTTCGATGTTCCCGGATCGCCATTGACGCCGACCTCGTTGCGGCCAACGAACGACAGGTTGCTACCGTCGGCTGTGCCGAAGTACAGGCCATAATGATTGTCTGCGGTCAAAGTCGCTGTGACTTCGGTGCTATTTACCAAAACATAGACTGTGGCCGTATCGGTCCAGCCGAACGAGTCGCGGATGGTATATTCGAATGAATCAATACCGGAGAAGTTGAGGGCGGGCGCGTAGCTCAGGAAATCATCGGACGGATCGGCCGGCGTTCCGTTGTCGTTGAGGCTTACGGCGCCGCCATTGTCACTGGTTCCGGTCACGCTCACGACCTGTATCAAATCGCCATCCATGTCCGTGTCGTTAGCCAGCAGGTCGCCTGTCGTGATTGTGAGGGGGACATTCTCGTCGGTGGAGGCGAAGTCGACAATGGCGCTCGGTGGATGGTTCGTCGGGCTGACCGGCGCGACGGTGCGGAAGATGACGTAATGTCCATCACTGGCCGAATTCACGCCCAGCGTGTCCGGCCAGACGAACTGCACGTCCTCGGACAATCCCGGAATTGCGCCCCATGGCGCGGTCCCCTGCGATGCCGAAGCAGCCGGTATCGCCCAGGTCGCTGTCCCGATGACGCTCTCCAGCTCGGAGAGCGTGGGGACCGCTCCCGACGCGCCCGGATTGGTCCCGCCAACCGTGTATTGCCAGTGCGTCGTGTCGGAAACCAGCCGCAGGTCGCCAGGCAAATCGAACTGGCCGGCGAACATCTGTTCCGAACCATCATCCCAGACGACCACGTAGATATAGTTGCCGACACCCGGCTCGAACTGCACGGTCTCTGGTTCCGACCAGTTGTACGTCCCCGGATTGCCGGCCGCGCCCACCTCGTTGCGGCCCACGAACGTCAAGCTGCTCCCATCCGCGCTGCCGAAATACAGCCCGTAGTGATTGTCCGCCGTCAACGTCGCCGTGATCGCGTCTGGCGAAGTCACGGTCACAGTCACCGTGGCCGTCGCGGTCCAGCC